>NZ_JBMOWC010000025.1:0-66624 GCF_049310765.1 Bacillus sp. PSXD-155
TAATCTCAGCTTTCAAATCGGCATCTACATCTGGACGATTCATTTTCTTTACTAAATCATAATACGTGCTTCGAGGAATAGTAGCTAGCTCCACGAGTGCCTTGACCGAATATTTATGCCTTAATTCATAGACTACTTGCGCTTTGTCTTGTTTTGTGATTTTTCCTTGTTTTGAACTAAGGCATTTAACTTTTTTAAGTACTCATTTTCCATCTCAAGCTGTTTAATGCGTGCTTCAAGTACTTCGACTGACCCTTCAGCTAAAGGTTGTTTTAATTGTTTATTTGAATCTTTTTTCATGGATGGACGCCCCTTTTTCTTAGATTGAAGGGCATCAATTCCTTGTGTTTCGAGCTGTTTTTTCCAAACAGAAATCGTTGAAGGGGCAGGAATATTAAAGATAGCTGCCGTCTCAAATAAGGACATACCGTTTTCAATCATAAAGTTTAGTACGTCTAGTTTAAATTGTTGTGTGTAATTTGTACATCGTTTTAGAAAAGCTTCCAGACCATTCTGTTTATATTGGTTTACCCAATTCAAAATGATTGTGTCACTTATACCGAGCGATCTACCCATTTCTCGATAACTTTCATTTCCGTTCAAATAACGTAGAACGATTTGTATTTTTTCATCAGCTGTAAATTTAGCCATAGAAAAACTGCACCTCCAATTGTTAGACTGTGTCTAACAATTGGAGGTGCAGTTCATAAATGACTTTTAGAACGCTCTTTTACTATTAAATTAAATAGAGAAGAATAAGAAAAGTGGTACTTACATATAGTAGATGTGGGAGAATTCGTATAGTAATAGTTATTATGGTTGTTAGGTTAATTATTCAGAATATTCATAAAAACACTTTACAAATCTAGAGAAATTAGTAGAATGATAATAAGTAAGAATTTTCTAATAATTAAAAAGGATCTCTCAAAGTTAATATCGTACATATAATTGGGGAGGGTACAAAAATGAAGAGAAAAAAGATGAAAAAATTAACAGCGGTTGTAGCACCAGTTTTAGTAATGAGTATGGCATTAACAGCTTGCTCTGGATCTGGGGAAAAAGATAAGGCAAGCACAACACCAAAAAGCGGTGAAAAAGAAGGCGGAAAGCTAGCGGCGAAGCAAGTGCTTAATTTAACAGAGTCTCAAGAGATTCCATCTATGGACTCTGCTAAAGCGACAGACCAAGTATCGTTTCTAGCTTTAAACAACGTAATGGAAGGTTTATATCGACTTGATAAAGATAATAAAGCAACACCAGGAGTTGCTGAGTCATATAAAAAGAGTGATGATGGTAAAAAATACACATTTACATTAAATAAAAATGCAAAATGGTCAAATGGAGAACCTGTAACAGCGAAAGATTTCGTGTTTGCTTGGAAACGTGCGGTAGATAAAAATACAGCAGCAGAATATGCATACATTATGTTTGATTTGAAAAATGCACAAGCGATTAATGAAGGAAAAGCTGAACTAGATACGTTAGGAGTAAAAGCTGTAGATGACTATACGTTAGAAGTAGAATTAGAAAATCCAGTTCCTTACTTTGTAGAATTAACTTCATTTGGAACATTTTATCCATTAAACGAGAAATTTGTAAAAGAAAAAGGAGAAAAGTACGGTTTAGAATCAGATACGACGTTATACAACGGACCGTTTACATTAACAGACTGGAAACATGAAGAAGGTTGGAAGTTAAAGAAAAATGCACAATACTGGGATAATAAGACAGTTAAGTTGGAAGAAATTAATTTTAACGTAGTAAAAGATAGCGGTACACGTGTTAACTTATATGAAAGTGGACAAATTGATCGTTCAGGACTTACATCTGAATTTGTTGACAAATATAAATCAAGCCCCGACTTCTTTACACAAAAAACACCGTCAACGTACTTCTTACGCTTAAACCAAAAACGTGGTGGGCAAGATACAGTGTTAAAGAGCAAAGATTTACGTTTAGCGATTGCAAAAGCGTACGATAAAAAAGGCTTAACGAATGTAATTTTAAATGATGGTTCTACACCTGCAGATTATTTAGTGCCAAAAGAATTTGCTAAGAGCCCAGATGGAAAAGACTTCCGTAAAGAAAATGGAGATATTTTAAAAACAGATGTGAAAAAAGCAAAAGAGCATTGGGAAAAAGCGAAAAAAGAACTTGGAAAAGATGCAATTACAGTAGAACTATTAAACTATGATGGTGATGGTGCGAAAAAAGTAGGAGAATTCTTAAAAGGAGAACTTGAGAAAAACTTACCAGGTTTAACAGTGAATTTGAAAAACCAGCCATTTAAACAAAAGTTAAAATTAGAATCAGATCTAGATTATGATTTATCTTACGCTGGTTGGGGGCCTGACTACTTAGATCCAATGACATTCATTGATATGTTCGTTACAAATGGCCCTCATAACCAAACAGGGTATTCAAATCCTAAATATGATGAAATTGTACAAAAAGGTAAAGGTGAGCTATTAACGAAAACGAAAGAGCGTTGGGATAGCTTACTGAAAGCGGAGAAAATGTTATTGGAAGATGCAGCAATTGCACCATTATATCAACGTGGTGATGCTATCGTTCAAAGACCTAAAGTAAAAGGTATTGTTCACCATCCAGTTGGTGGAGACTACAGCTATAAATGGGCATATATTACAGAGGATAAGTAAGATGAGGGGCGTACAATACGCCCCTTTTTCTATGCACTTTTCTTCCGTCCTCGAATATATAAAATAAAAAAGGGAGAGTCCTATGAAACGAAACACATACATCGATTTCCTAGCTTATTACGGAATAGGAAGTGCTCATCCAGGTGGTTTTACGTTAACGAAACAATTGCTAGCACAACTGCCTCTTGGACAGGGAGCGAATGTTCTTGAGATAGGTTGCGGCACAGGGAAAACAGCGGCGTATATGACAAGGGAATTTGGTTATAAAGTAACAGCGGTTGAAAAGAATGAAATTATGATTCAAAAGGCAAAAGATAGATGGTTGTTTGAAGGGTTAGATATACAATTAATTAAAGGAAGTGTAGAGCAATTACCTTGTTTGAATAACTCATTTGAGTTCGTACTTGGAGAATCAATCATCGCTTTTACAGAGAAAGAAAGGGTTATCTCGGAGTGTTATCGTGTATTACAGCAGGATGGTAAGCTTGTTGTCATTGAAATGATTATTGATAGGCACATTGATAAGGGTGAGGAAGAAAAAATCGCCCAATTATATGGCATGAAAGAACTATTAACTGAGAATGAGTGGGTACAATTATTTCAGAAAGCAAATTTTAAAAGAATCACAATTGCTGGCGGTGGCACGATTTCAGAAACAATCTCTGGCTATGTAGAAGAGCCAGAATGGAATGTATCCTCACATATTCCGAATGAGTTATATGAGGCGTGGGTACAGCATGAAAATGTACGGCTTATGTACCAACACATTTTAGGGCATCGTATTTTTATATGTGAAAAATAAAGAAAAAGAGTTGGCTAAAGGTAGCCAACTCTTTACTATGTTAAATGAAAAATAATGCAGCTAATGTAATTCCGAAGATGAAACCAAATCCGAGTTCAACACCCCAGCCACAACCGCCGCCACCCCAGCCGCCGCCACCCCAGCCGCCGCCACCACAACTACCGCAACCACGGCCACCACATCCGCAACTGCTGAATCCACCACCGCATCCAAATCCGCAACTATCACATCTGCTAAGGCCGCCGCAAAGGTCACAACCACCGTTTGCATAAGCATCATAGTATCCGAATCCTGAATCAAAAGATGAGCGCTGTTGCACCGGTTCGATCCATACAGAGCTTTGTGTCAAATCGATTATTTTACCTAAATGTATACGGCCATCACGGTCTTCAATCCGAACAACTTTTCCGAAATAACGTCGGCATGTATCATAACATTTTTGTCTATGCATGTTCTTTCCTCCTTCCGCATTACAGTAATACGATATGTAAGGGGGACAAGTGCGGCTTGTATGAATGTCCTATCTATCATAATTGTTATAGGAAAGGGGAAATATAAGAAGAGGATATATAAGGAGGAAAAGGCATGAAATCTACAGATCAGTTTCAGACATACGAAGTACCGTGGGAAGAATTTATTGAAGCGTTGCGAGAGGAAATGAAGAAGCAAGTAGGGGCAGATATTATTGATACAGTAGTTTGCAATTTAGAAGATGGTTTTGAAGTGTATACATATGTGCAGGGGGATTTAGATTTTGAATATAAGGAAGGGCTTGAGAGAAAATACGGAAGTGATGCGAAGATACCTAATGTGTTAACGATAATGTTATTAGCTAGTATTTATAATACAAGTGAAGCGAATATACGCTTGCATGCGGATAATAAAGAGAATCCGATTGTTGAAGTGTATGTAAAGCAATGAAACACGCTGTGAAAGGCGTGTTTTTTATTTGTCCCGCTATTTGTGGGCAGTAAGACCCCCACCTCAAAATTCAGCGGAAGCAAAGAAGTTAGATGGGGGCCCTGCGGCCCGTAAAATCCCGATTGGTGAGGGCTAATAATCAGTGGGGGATGAACAAAACTCCGACTGATTCAAGTTTCACTTTATATGATAAAATGTTAGAAAATTGAGAAAGAAGGTGAAGGATTGGGAATTAAACATCTTAATTTAACAGTTACAGATGTAACAGCATCTAGAGCGTTTTTAGAGAGGTATTTTGGTTTGATTTGTAGTGGAACAAGGGGGAATGCCTTTGCAGTTATGCGTGATAATGATGGATTTATACTAACTTTAATGAAAGGAAAAGAAGTTCAGTATCCAAAAACATTTCATATAGGATTTCCACAAGAAAGTGAAGAACAAGTAGATAAGATAAATCAAAGATTGAAGGAAGATGGATTTTTCGTGGAGCCTCCTAAGCATGTCCATGCGTATACGTTTTACGTTGAAGCACCTGGTGGATTTACAATTGAAGTGATGTGTTAAGTCAAAAATCAAACTTTTTGTTATGTGTTTTTAAAATAAAAAGTAGGAAAAGTCTGTTTTAAGCGTGGAGCTTAAACAGGCTTTTTTACTTATATAATTGGATAGAGAATGCTAGAAGGAATATTACCCAGTGTATGATCTGTTTACATAATAAAGTTATGGTGGGTTAGTTGTCCTAAAATACAAGTCATATATCTTGTTTCCTCTCATAAATTTAAACATAGGAATTTGTCTACAAAGGTGGCGAAGCCTCATCATGAAAATTCGAATTTGTGCCACGTTCATGTTGTTTCTATTTATATGTTTACCTTTATCAGCTTTTGCAAAAGGAGAGGAGGCAAAGGAAAGGGTCGTTTCACTTGTATATGACGATTCGGGCAGCATGAGAAATAACGATCGCTGGAAATATGCCAATTATGCTTTGCAAAGTTTAGTTGCGCTATTAGATGAAAAAGATAAATTTTCTTACGTTCCAATGAGTAAGCCGAATGATCCATTAAACATTTCGTTAACGAAGGATAAAAGGCAAACAGAAATTGAGGGAATTGGAGCGTGGAAAACGTATTTAAATACTCCATTTAGCGCGGTAGAAACGGCGATGCAATCTATAAAAAAGGAAGCAGATATAGATGGAAAACGTGAATTTTGGCTTATTGTATTAACTGACGGGGCATTTAATGATTTAGAGAAAGATAAGGTTGGCGGAAAAGAACAAATTTTGCAGAAATTAGCCCAGTTTAAGAAAGAAATGGATGCAAAAAAGATATCGTTACACCCAGTCTTAATTACGATGGAAGAAGATTTAGGACAACAAGAAAAAGAACAATTAAACACGTTCAAAGAAATATGGAAGAAAGAGATAAATGGTGTTACTATGCCGTCAAGCGGAGAAGATGGCATTGTAAAAAGTGTAAATCAAGTGGCAGCATTAGTTGCAAATCGTGATCCATTCTCCTCTGTTGAATCGATTGTAAAAACGAAAGTAGTGGGGAAAAGAGTAGAGATTACAACACCGTTTCCATTAAAGCGTATGACGCTTGTACGACAATCGCCTTCTCTGCCCGATTATCAGGTCACACAAATTTCTAAACCATTACAATTACAATCTTCTTTTTCCATACATGCACCAGGAGAAGCAAAATTGTTCGGAAATATAGTTCATATAAGTACGGAAAATCAGGAAGTTATTAAACCGGGAACTTATACGATAGAAGTGGACCAGGACATTGAGAAAGAAGGACTACAAGTACTAGTTGAACCGGCGCTTAATTATACGGTTTCTACTTATGACAAAGATGATAGTAGTCAAAAAAATGTAGAGGAAATGTACGAAGGTGTTACTGCTGTTATTGAAGCAAAGCCTACGGAGTTGCCAGTTCAGTCTTCTTACTTTCAGGCAGAAGTAGAAATAGACGGAAAACAATATCCGATGAAGTGGGACGATAAGAGGCATGTGTTTTATTACGAAACTAGGCTTGGTAAAGGGTTAGTACGCGGGAAAGTTCATATGAATATAAAGGGGTTTTATAGACAGACGAAAGAATTTAAAATTGAAACAGCTGAGAAACCAAAATTATCACTTCAAACTGTTACAAAAGATTATGAAGAAAAAGTGACAAATTTAGAGAATAGTAAACCATTTGTTTTGCAGCCACAGTTAGATGGTAAGCCGATGACAGAAGAAGCTGTAAAAAAACTATTAAAATCTACTGGTGTCACATCTAAACAATCAATCAATTATGAAATAAAGCAACATGGAAATCAGATCTATGTTTATCCTCGCCCCTATTACTCCGACACATTTAATTTTACAGATACCGGCACCGTAGAAGCTACCATCGTAATGCAGGATTCAAAATTACAAGAAGTAAAGAAAAACATAACATTCCATATTCAAGATGCTCCGTTTTATGAAAAATATGCGCTTATTTTTAAGTTTGTCATTCCTATCACTTTATTACTACTAGTAGTAGGAATCATTGTTTTAGGATGGATTGTTCGGCCAAGATTTCACCGGAAAGCACTACTGTATTATGAATGGGATCAAGAGGTAGCGAAAGATTGGCTATATCAATCTGAACCAGAATTACTTCGAAATAAATGGTGGAACCATTATTTTGGTATCCCATTTAGAGCAGAAAGAAAAACAGTGCAATCCGTTACGTTTATAGCGAAGAAAGGTTCGAAATCTGTCTTTGTAGCGAAAGAATCACAAGTAGTTGGAATGATTATTGATGGGATGTTTATAACAAAGGATGAAGTAGGAATGGAACATAAGACACTATATCCAAATGAACTTTTACTAATTGATAGAGGATATGGTAAGGAGATTTACAAGTACGAATGTGAATAGTAGGTATGGATAAGAAGGGGATGGAGTATTGATTCTCTTTCCCTTTTTTCAAACAAGCAAGAATAGGAAGGTGGTTTACATGACATTACAAGTTCCAACAATATTAATTGGTTTAGGTGGAATCGGTAGTACTGTGACGCATCAAATATATGAAAAACTGCCTGAAGAGCGCCGAAAAAAGGTAGCAATGCACGTATTTGATACAGATGTGAATACATTAAGTAAATTTGATCATATTCGAAAGTTTAAGACACAAACAAGTTCTAGTAAAACGCCTAGGGAGTATATTGCGGGAGATCCAACGATCCCAGAGTGGTTTCCGATGGATCCGACTATACTTGATAAGCCATTAACAGAAGGAGCAGGACAGTTACGCGTCATTTCACGTTTAGCGTTACGTGCTGCGATGAAAGAAGATAAATTGACGTCTTTTTGGCAAGAAATCGAGAAAATTTTTCCGGTTACAAGTGATCAAACGGAATATGGTGTGCGTGTCATTATAGTAACATCACTAGCAGGCGGAACAGGTTCAGGGATGTTTCTGCAAATTGCATTATATTTACGTGAAATGCTTCGGAAGAAATTGCAGCATCATAACATTTTAATACGCGGTGCGTTTTTAATGCCGGATGTTTTAGTAAAGACGAGAACAGTTAGTGCGAAAGAGTTTGAAACGGTGCAAGCGAACGGCTATGCATCGTTAAAAGAATTACATGCTATTACGCTCGGTTCTACTGGAGAATTATCAAAACGCGGCGGTGTAACAATTGAATTAGAGTATCGCCCTGATCAAGTAGATGAAGACGGAAGAACGAATCATACAATTAAACAACATCATTTACCGTACAATTATTGTTTCTTATACGATTATGAAAACCTACATGGACACCATTTACACAATTTATCAGATTATATGGAACAGATGGCAAATACAATTTATTTACAGTTATTTAGCCCGATGTCCACAAGTCATTTTGCACAAGAAGACAATCAAATTCAGCAATTAGCAGAATCAAGCGGAAAAGGACGATATTGCGGGGCAGGAACGGCAAAACTCATTTATCCGTATGAGCATGTGTTAAAATATTGTGCTTTAAAATGGGCTGTGCAAGGTTTAGATGAATCGTGGCTTCATTTAGATCAACTGTTTCAAGAGAAGAAGCAAAGATATGACCAAGATGTAAAACGTGGGATGCAGCGTGAAAAGCCGGAGAGAGGTAAAAGTTATTTAGAGGACTTGGAACATCTTGCTACCCGTCCAGAGCAAGCTCATATTTTCTATAGACAAATGTACAATGAAACGCGTGAAGGAGCAGAAGGTGGTAAGCTCGGAGTTGCGAAATCAAAACTGTTTTTAGAAGCTGTAGAAAGTTATGTACAACGCACGGTGCAAAAAGATGAGGAATTAAATCGTTTGCAACATGAGTGTAAAATTTCAGCTGCGAAACTGAAAATGATGGAACAAATGAAAGGTGAAGTGGCAAGAGTGGATCATGCAGTTCGCTTATATGCATATGCGATTCCGAGCCGTGTACATGAACATGTAACGACACTTTTATATGACATGATTGAATCAGACCGCTTTTCACCAAGTGGTTCTGAAGGGCAGTCCTATCAATTAAATACATGGTTTTTAAAGAAAACAGATCCAGTTCACCCAGTAGCAGCACGTTTTATGTTATATGAAATTCGAAAACAGTTAGTAGAAAAAATGAATCGATTACATGAAAATAATGAACAAAAGCGTAATGTAATTCAAAACTACGATAAAAAATTTAATGTAGGTAATATCGATGGCACGGTAACGGCTGTACGCCGAGTAGAAATTGCTCAACAACAAGGCTGGTTCGGAAAAATGATTAATAATCAGCAACGTTTATTCAAAAGAGAATTTGAAGACATCGTAACGCAATATGTACACAAATTAAATGAATATCGAAAAGAAATGCTATTAGAACTTGTATATCAATCGCTATATCAGGCAGTTAATAAAATGATTCAATATTGGGAAAGATTTTTTGATAATTTACATGAAACACGTGAAAATTTATTGTTTGAAATCCAAAAGCGCAGTAAGGAATTTGAAGGGAAAACAAACCCGACGAATGTTTATGTATTAGCAGAGGAACAGCTGCAAGAAAAGATATGGCAAGATATGCAGCAACATTTAAATTTAGGTGTACTACCGAAAGATATATCAGCGGAAATTTATATGAGTTTGTATGGGGAATATTGTCGTGATGCGAAAACAGAAGAGATTCAGTCGAAAAAGGTAGAGGATTTCTATCGCGAACATATACTGAGCTATTGTTATGACGAACTGCAAGTACGCTATCGTGATAAATTAGAATTGAATATTATTGAAGCGTTGCGAAAAGAAGCAGATTATAAGAAACGTGATCGCGATGAATACGTGCGTGAAAAAATTGAAGACCTGTTCCATTTAGCAAGTCCATTCATTCCGAAAGTTGCTCATCATAGGGAATTACAATATTGGGGTATACATCCTTCTTTAAAGAAAGAGCTACAAGAGGAATTGATTCAAGAAATGTTTAAAGAAAAAGATACAGTACACGAAGCCTTTTCGCCATTTGAAGTGATCTGTTATCGAGCACATTATGGCTTATCGCTGCAAGATTTTCCTAAATTATCATCAGGACATATTTCAAACGGATTTATGAATGATAAAGGGGACTATTTCCAATCGTATTATCGCCGTGTAAACAAATTAAATAGTAAAAAATCTAGTTTAACGCCGCATTTAGATAAGTATTGGCACTTACCAGCCTTTATGCCAGATTTGAATGCGACTCAAACAAAATTAGATTATGATAAATGTAATCGTGCCTTACTATACGCATATATGTATCGCTGGATTAGTTTAGTTGCTGTTGATGGACAGTTTGTGTATCAATATAACGGTGTGGGACGTAGCTTTTTAATTCAGTCGATGGGGAAAAATATTTCAAGCGAAAGTTATAAATTACACAGAGCATTGCTTCATAATCCGTTTATTTATGAAAACATCTTGTCACGATTTGAAGAAGAGCAAGAAAAGGCGATGATACAAGGTGGACATTTATATACACATCCGTTCGTATTAGGAGCCCAAGATGTAAGATGGCTTAGAAAAGAACATGTCCACAATCTTTTAGACATGATTTTAATGTATGACCGTGAAGCGAAGTATGATCCGACGTTAGAAGAAACATCAGATGAATTATTAAGACTATTCCTTGATGAAATCGAGTTGTATTTCCAGAACTATTACGGTACAGGTGCTGATATGGTTGCAAAGAAAGAGAAAGAAATGTTTATTAAACAATTGTGGGATCGCTCGCATGCGAAAGGATATGTAGATCCAAATAGCGCTCCGTATAAAAAATGGCAAAATTTATTAAGTATTCAAGATGAAGAAGAAACGCCAAAAACGAATGTATAGTGAATGAAAAGGGAATCCTTAAAAGTGGCAATACAACTTTAGAAAAGAGGGATTCTGATGCCGTTTTTAGGAAGTGTATATCAAATATTTGGGTTATATCCGGAACTTTATTATGGGATGATTTCAGCAGAGTTGCAAGAGGAAGCTCAGAAGGAGCATCTTGAAAATAGTAGTGCAGAAGCTGAAGTGGAAGAATAAAAAAAGTGCAGATGAAAATCTGCACTTTTTTGTTAGTATTAAAATGGTGAAATAACCTCAAATGAATTATTATTTTTGAATAATAATTCATTTGAGGTTATTATGATTTTCATTACATTGTATGTAATGAAAATTGTATGAAAATCAATGTAATAAAATACATATGAATATTAAGGTGGAAAACAACAATGTTTTTGAGAAAATAATTATGTATAAAAATAACATTTGATACATAATCAACCGATTATTTTTGAGTGATTTATTATTGACAATATAATTAATTGTATGATAAATTCAATCAGCATTCTTAATGGTTTTTTGGTATGATTAATATTTTGAAAATTCAATACGGTATAAAGAGATTGATTTTTCTGTTTTTATTGAGACGGGTTACTAAGTCTATAGGGGAAGTGAACTATGTATATTTTTATTTTTAAAATAGAACAGTAATAAAGAATGTAACAAGTAAGAGATAAACTTGAAAAAGAGGTTTCAAAGAATGAGTCTTTTCATAAAGAAAGCAATGGATGAAGAAAAGAAAAAAGTATTGAATCAAACTTTAGGAGCGATTGATTTAACTCTTTTAGGTATTGGAGCAATTATTGGTACAGGTATTTTCGTATTAACTGGTATTGTAGCAGCGAAACATGCTGGTCCGGCGATTGTATTATCTTTTGTATTAGCGGCAATTATATGTGCATGTGTAGCTTTCTGTTATGCTGAATTTGCATCTACAGTTCCAGTTTCGGGAAGTGTATATTCATATACATATATGACACTAGGTGAGATTTTTGCATTTATAGTTGGCTGGTGTGTTATGCTGGAGTATTTATTAGCGACTTCTGCGGTTGCAGCAGGCTGGTCAGCGTATTTTCAGTCACTGCTACTAGGTTTTAATATTCACATTCCTACGGTTTTTGCTTCGGCACCAGGAATGGGGAAGGGTGGAATCATTGATTTACCAGCAGTTCTTATTATTTTAGTTGTTACATTTTTATTAAGCCGTGGTGCAAAAGAAAGTGCACGAATTAATAATATAATGGTTATTATTAAACTGGCTGTTATTGTAGGATTTATTGTTGTAGGGACACAATATGTAAGACCAGAGAATTGGCAACCATTTCTACCGTTTGGTTTTCACGGTGTGGTAGGGGGCGCTGCTACTGTATTTTTTGCTTTTTTAGGATTTGATGCAGTTGCAACAGCCGCAGAGGAAGTGAAGCGTCCACAACGTAACGTGCCAATTGGGCTACTTGTTTCCTTGTTCATTTGTACCGTTCTATATGTAGGTGTTTCATTCGTGCTAACTGGAATGGTTCCGTTTACGGAATTAAATGTTGCTGATCCGGTTGCATATGCGTTGCGCACTGTAGGAGAAGATAGAATTGCTGGGTTGTTATCGGTGGGAGCGATAGCAGGGCTAACAACAGTTCTGTTAGTAGCTATGTTTGCATTTGTTCGTGTATCTTATTCGATGAGTCGAGATGGACTGTTACCAAAAAGACTTTCAAGTGTCCATAAACGTTTACAAACTCCATTTTTTAATACGTGGGTTACAGGTATACTAGCAGCTTTATTAGCGGGATTAGTGGATTTGAATTTATTAGCTAATTTAGTGAATATGGGAACGATAACAGCATTTGTGTTTGTATCTATAGCTGTCATTGTATTAAGAAAGACACATCCTGATATGAAGAGGCCATTCCGTGCCCCTCTAGTACCTTTTTTACCTATCGTTTCAATAGTAAGTTGTATATATTTGGCTTTGAACCTTTCTAAGCTTACTTTAATTAGTTTTGTGGCATGGATTATAATAGGCGTTTTCATATATTTTGTATATGCTAAAAAACATAGTAATGTTAGAAATGGAAATAGAGTATAGTCCATTGAAATAATACTTGTAATGGAAATGAAAACACGCTACTTATTCATATAAGAACAAGTAGCGTGTTTTTTCTATTTAATAATCCCATTTTCTAAAATTTTAATAGTTGGTGCCACTTTCACATTAGCTTTTGAAAAGGAACTTGGCCAATCATCTTCAACTTGTTTCCATTCTTTATATTGAAACGCTCTCGCATAATCACCAAATCCGAATGGATCAAGCTGCTGTTTTTGAATTTTGTGGATTAAATCGTTTAAATCATTGTTTAGTTGTTTTGTAATAAGAGAAGTTAATTTTTTTCTATCATTTTCTATATCCATGTTGAATGTAAGTTCAGATACGGCAATTTTTAAATCCATTTTAATATTAAATTTGAAGCGGTTATCGCTATAGTCTGTACCGATATCATGATTCATACTAAGAACATTTATTGTTATAAAATCGTCGCCTTTTGTATCTTTTAGATGGCTATTACTTTCAACTAAATTAGAGGGGATTTTCATTGTAAGTGAAACGGGTATATTAGCTTTCTTTTGCACCATAAGAAGAAGGGCACTTTCGTAGCGATTTAAAGACATCTTATAAGTTCCACGAGAGGTTAATAGTGCCGAACCGGTAACAATAACATCTTTCTTCCCTTTTTTTATTTCTGAAATAGCAGGAGTTACGCCTTTATTAAAAGTTTGTCTATGAAATTCATGGAATGTCGTAAACACGGTCCGATTGTATAGTTTGTTCGTATTAATTAAATCTGTTAAATATTCAGGAAGAGCAGGCTTATCTTTGAAATTATTATATATAACAGAAGAAATGGGGCCATCTACTGCAACCATGCGCATATTCCCTGTATTTTTAGGGTCGCGATACCAAACATCCAGATAAGGCATAGCTCCTTCTTGTTTTAAAAAATTCGTGCTAAACAATATAAGCTGTAACTTTTCTGTGGACACTAAACCGCTGCTTGAACTGTTAAACGTATCTTTTGCTTCTCGGGGTGTATGTACTTTCGCTTCATGAATTTCGTACTTTTTCTCTACATCTTCATTGAAAATAGGATTTACGTGATACACAATTAATTTTCCTTTTCCTTTTGCTTTTGCGTCAAAACCGTAAATTAATGAGATGGATTGTTTTTCTAAATCAAGCCGATCTTCACAACCTGCTAAAAAAATTATGAGAAAACAAAATATAATAAAATGAATAAAGCGTCTCATTTAAACTTTTCTCCTTTTCCAATGCTGATAAAGTGTCATGTATAAGAGAAATACAACTGGGAATAGAAAAACGATAAAATAACTAGCAGTTCCCCAAAATTCCCGCAACGAACTTATCTGATAAGAAGAAGGGATATAAAAGAATAAGATGAAAATACACCCGAATAATAAAAAATAAATAGGTAATGAACTGCCTTTTTTGTTAAGTAATTGATTAATACCATCTGAAGCAGTAAAAATATAAGGAATACAGGAATCAAAAATAATAAAGAGATAAAATGACAAAAAGATAATTTCAAACCGCTCAAGAAATGAGAAATGAAACGGTGTAACAAGAGAAAGAGTTGGCCATAAAAACTTTGTTATACCATCTGGACTAAAATAAATAAAAGAAACGAACGTGATTTGAAGATAAATAAATAACGTAATCAAATTTGCAATAACAATTCCTTTTTTTGCAGATGCTTTGTTAGTTAAATAAGGATAAAGGACAAACGCAAACTCGAATCCGAGAAACGCAATGATAGTTGATTTTACGGTGTTTATAATTGGTAGCCATCCTTCCTTGATAAGAGGAAGAAGATATATAAAATGCCCATCTTTAAGAGGAATAAATAATAATAATGGCATCCAAAGTGTAAAGATGACAGTGAAAACAGCAAAACGACTAATAATAAGTGCTCCTTTACATGCAAGCATAAGCATTGGAATAGATAGCAAAATCATAATTAAAGACATAGGAGATCTAGGTAAAATCCAAATATGAATAACGTATAAGAGGGAAAAAATTAAGGAAACAGCTGCGAGTACAGCATATAAAATCCAAAAAATCATTACTACTCTTCCTAGCCATTTTCCAAGATAGCGTATCAGCACATCAAGTAAAGTATATCCTGGATGTTTTTCCATGATTTTTACAATACATAGACTGACTAAAGTAGTAATGACACATCCGATAATAATAGATATCCAGCCATCTGTATTCGCTCCTTGTGCAACTTCACGCGGAAGTGTAAGTACGCCGAATCCGACTTGAACACCACTAATAGTTAAAATGTATTGAAATAAAGTAATCTCCCTCTTTGCACGTTTTGTCACTAATTCTCCTCCTTTTCTTCAACATCTCTTTGCCGGTTATCTTGTTTTAATTGTAGAGATAGTGGCCGTTTCTTCATAATTTTCCATGGGAAACGTATAAGGGTATCTTTTAAATCCGAAGCATATGACGGAGAAAAAGGACTACCATATGGTACACCAAGTGATTCCATAGAAAGAATATGGATGATAATGATTGCCATTCCAACCATAATTCCAATGACGCCAAATAAAGAGGCGGCTATCATCATTGGGAATCGAAGAAGCCGAATTCCTGCTGACATTTCTAAGTTAGGAATAATGAAGGAGGCAACCGCAGTAATTGATACGACGATAACCATAACGTTACTCACAATCCCAGCTTGAACCGCAGCTTGTCCAATTACAATTCCTCCTACGACGCCGATTGTTTGTCCAACAGGCCCAGGAAGCCGAATCGCTGCTTCTCGGAGCATTTCGAGAACTAATTCCATTAATAAAGCTTCTAATATGGGAGGAAAAGGAATTTTGGCTCGAGATTCTCCAATCGTTAACAACAATTTGAGCGGAATCACTTCATAATGGAAGGAAATCATAGCAATATAAAGAGCAGGAGCAAATATTGCAATAAATAGCCCAGTGAAACGAAGGAGTCGTATAAAAGATGGAATCATAGGTCTGAAGCTGTAATCATCTATCGTCTGAAAGAAGGATGAAAAGGTCATAGGTCCTATTAATACGCCTGGTGAGCGATCTACAACAACAGCAATTCGCCCATTCAAAATATGATGTGCCGTTGTGTCAGGACGTTCAGTGATAGACAATTGTGGGAAGAGAGTATAGGAATTATCTTCAACAAATCCTTCTAATTCACCGGTAGTAAGAATAGCATCTACTTTGATTGATTCAATGCGGCATGCCATATCTTGTACAACATCTTCGTTTGTAACATCTGCAAGATAAAGTAAAAAAACTTTAGAGGTTGCTCGTTCGCCAACAGTGAATTCCTTCACTTTTAATTCGCGATTTGGAATATAGCGACGAATAAGTGCGATACTATCACTTGCCACTTCATTAAATCCTTCGTGTGAGCTTTTTATGGAAGTCTCTGTTGTAGGTTCTTCAATACTCCTTTTTGGCGCCGCTTGCGTATCTAGTTCTAAAGCTGATAATTGCCCGTTTATAAATAAAATACTTTTGCCATGTAAGAGAGATTGCTCAATGTCTATCCACTTCTGAACTTTTTTAATATTCCCTATAGAAACAGAAGATTCCCAAAAATCATCTTCATTCCATTCTTTAAATAAGAGAGGACGAAGAATATCTACATTAATAACAGTTTTATCTACAAGTCCTTCCATATATATAAGAGCAGCTTCTTTTCCGTTTTTTAACGGGAAAGTGCGTGTAATTAATTCTGGAATACCACTAAATAATTTGGATAAGTGTTTAAGATTAAGCGGCATGGAGGAAGAAATTTCTTTATTTAATACAGTTTCAGATTGCTCATGTGTAGAGAAAGATTTTTCGCCCCTTATCCATTTTCGAAAAGATCCCATATATTCACCTTATTCCTCGTTGAACTTTATATGGGTTATTATGGATAGTTACATACAGACATATGCGCAGTTTAAAATTTATATTGTATATTTGTACATTTAACGCTATAATTATAGTGTTAAAGATGGAATCGTGATATGACCTGTTATGAATCTATCGTTTTATTTATGAATAAATGGATTGGTATTTTAGCAAGATGTGCTAATAAACTACTCCACCATGATGATAGCGTGCCCAAAATGTGGTGCGTATATTTTCGTGGTGGAGTTTTTTTTATTCTCAAAAAGGGGGAAAGACCATGAATGACAACATGGTTCATATTACAATTGACGGAAAAAAGTATACAGCGGAGCCTGGTTCAACGATATTGGGTGTTATTAATGAGAACGGGATTGAACATCCGCAAATTTGTTACGTGCCGGAAGTAGATCCTATTCAAACATGTGACGCTTGTATTGTAGAAGTTGACGGAAAGTTAATGCGTTCTTGTTCGACGATAGCAACGGAAGGTATGAACGTTGAGCGTGCTTCTGTTCGCGCAAAAGAAGCACAAACAGAGGCGATGGATCGGTTACTAGAAAATCATTTATTATACTGTACAGTATGTGACAACAACAATGGGAACTGTAAACTGCATAATACAGCAGAATTAATGGAAATTGAACATCAAAAATATCCTTATGAACCGAAAGTAGATGTAAGTGAAGTTGATATGACGCATCCGTTTTATCGCTATGACCCTAATCAATGTATTGCGTGCGGTCAATGCGTTGAGGTGTGTCAAAACTTACAAGTAAATGAAACGTTATCGATAGACTGGGAAGCGGAACGCCCACGAGTTATTTGGGATGAAGGAGTAAATATTAATGATTCTTCATGCGTTAGCTGTGGTCAATGTGTAACGATTTGCCCTTGTAACGCTTTAATGGAGAAAACGATGCTCGGTGAAGCTGGATTTATGACGGGATTAAAACCAGATATTCTTGAACCGATGGTAGATTTAATTAAAGAAGTTGAGCCTGGATATAGCGGTATTTTTGCGGTATCAGAAGTGGAAGCGGCCATGCGTGATACTCGTACGAAGAAAACGAAAACAGTATGTACATTTTGTGGTGTAGGTTGTTCGTTTGAAGTGTGGACGAAGGGGCGTAAAATCCTTAAAGTACAGCCATCTTCAGATGCACCAGTTAACGCAATTTCCACTTGTGTAAAAGGGAAATTTGGTTGGGATTTCGTAAATTCTAAAGAACGAATTACAAAACCTTTAATTCGTAAAAATGGAACGTTTGTTGAATCTACATGGGAAGAAGCACTGAATGTAGTTGCAAATAAATTAGGTACTATTAAAGAAGAGTACGGTAAAGGTTCTATCGGATTTATTTCTTCCTCTAAAATTACAAATGAAGATAATTATGTAATTCAAAAATTAGCTCGACAAGTATTTGGAACGAATAATATTGATAACTGCTCACGTTATTGCCAATCACCAGCAACGGATGGTTTGTTCCGTACAATTGGTATGGGCGGTGATGCAGGAACGATTAAAGATATTGCGCAATCTGGTCTTGTTATTATTGTAGGATGTAATCCGACAGAAGGTCATCCAGTTTTAGCTACACGTATTAAACGTGCACATAAATTACACGGACAAAAGTTAATTGTAGCTGATCTTCGTAAAACAGAAATGGCAGAGCGATCAGATGTCTTTATTAGTCCAAAACAAGGAACAGATCAAGTTTGGTTAATGGCTGTTACTAAATATATGATCGATCAAGGTTGGCATGATCAAGAATTTATTAATGAGAATGTAAACTTCTTTGAAGATTTCAAAGAAAGTCTAGAAGAATATACACTTGCATATGCAGAAGAAGTAACAGGTATTTCAAAAGAAACACTTATTCAAATGGCTGAAATGATTCGTGATGCAGATGGTACGTGTATCCTTTGGGGTATGGGGGTAACGCAAAATACAGGTGGTTCTGATACTTCCGCTGCAATTTCAAACTTACTTCTTGCAACAGGGAACTATCGTCGTCCAGGAGCAGGTGCATACCCACTTCGAGGTCACAATAACGTACAAGGTGCTTGTGATATGGGTACTTTACCAGGATGGCTTCCAGGATATCAGCACGTTACTAACGAAATGGAACGTGCGAAATTTGAAACTGCTTACGGAGTGAAAATTGATAGTGAACCAGGTCTTAATAATATTGAAATGCTTCACGCAATTGACGAAGGAAAAATGAAAGCAATGTATCTTGTCGGAGAAGATATGGCTCTTGTAGATTCTAATGCAAATCATGTACATGAAGTGTTGTCGAGCCTTGATTTCTTCGTTGTGCAAGATGTTTTCCTTTCTAAAACTGCTCAATATGCAGATGTTGTATTACCAGCAGCGCCATCTCTTGAGAAAGAAGGTACTTTCACAAATACAGAGCGCCGTGTCCAAAGATTATATCAAGTTCTTCCTACGCTAGGAGATGCGAAACCAGACTGGTGGATCGTCCAGGAGGTTGCGAATAAACTAGGGGCAAACTGGAATTATAGCCACCCAAGTGAAATCTTTGCTGAAATGGCAAGTTTATCACCATTATTCTCGCAAGCGAACTATAAAGTGCTTGAAGGATGGAACAGTTTCCATTGGGGAAGTTTTGATGGAACAAATACACCACTTCTGTTCCAAGATGGATTTAACTTCCCAGATAAAAAAGCTCGTTTTGCGATTGCTGACTGGGTACGTCCAGCTGAATTTCCAGCGGAGTTCGACCTTCACATTAACAACGGTCGTATGCTTGAGCATTTCCATGAAGGGAATATGACAAATAAATCAACAGGTATTCAAACGAAAGTACCTGGTGTTTTCGTTGAAATCTCTCCAGACCTTGCAAAAGAACGTGGCGTAAAAACAGGTTCGTTAGTTCGTCTTGTCTCTCCTTTTGGAGCATTAAAATTACGTGCACTCGTTACAGATCGTGTAAAAGCGAATGAGTTATATTTACCGATGAACTCTACAGATAACGAAACGGCAATTAATTTCTTAACAGGTCCTGCTGTGGATGTACGTACGAATACACCTGCGTATAAACAAACGAAAGTGCGTATGGAAGTGTTAGAAGTTGATGGCGAAAATCCGATGCCAAAAGCGAACCCACGCAATAAAAAACGTCACCCTCAAGCTGGAATTGAGGTACATCGTAAGTGGGCACGTCCAGGGTATGTGCATTTAACGGATAAGTAGGAGGAGAAAACTATGGCTGCACCTATAAAAATGATTCAACAACAAGAATTAACTGAGGAAGAAATAAAACAGCAAAAATTAGATGATTTAAAGGAGCTTTTAACAAATAATGAAGAAGCTCTAAATCAGATGTTTAATATAGTAGGGGAATTAAATGACATTGGAATGCTAGAAGCTGCAAATTCTATGCTGAAAGCGAAAGAACCAATTGCAAAGATTGTTCTAGGTCAAGTAACTCGTGAGCCTGTTACAAATTTAATTAATAATATGATGGGTGCTGCAGGTGCGTTAACTGAACTTGACCCAGAACTTACGAAAAAGCTTATAGGTAGTTTATTAGTCGGGCTAGAAGAAGGTAATGAACATCTAGAAAGTAATAAAAAAGTAGGGGTATTCGATCTTATGAAAGTATTGAAAGACCCAGATATTAACCGTGCTATCGGGTTTGGACTTCATTTCTTAAAAGGTATGGGGAAAGGGTTAAGAGACGAATAAATTTCATGAAGTGAACCTTTCCGCCCAAATATTTGTACGAAATAGTTTGGGCGGAAGGCTCATTTTGGTAAAATATATAATAAAGTAAAATGAGGCTTTTGGGAGGTATAATTGTATGTCAAAAAAAGTACATGAATTTAATGATATGATACGAAAACTTCGAAAGGAACTTTTCGGAAAAGGACCAGAACGAATTCATACTGTTTTTGCAGAAAATATGGCTATAGCGACTCTTTATGGAAACTTAACACCTACTGAAAAATTTATTTCAAGTACGATGGACGGTGCGGAAATGGTTCATATGGCTAGAACGAAAATGATTCAAGAGGTGTATGCTGCGAATTCCCGTGAACATTTGGAGGAACTTGTTGGAGCAAAATTAGTGAATTTGTTTTCAGATATGAAAGTAGAAGAAGATATTGCAGTTTCGGTATTTGTTTTTGATAAAAATATAACGTGAGAGAAGGATACTGATCGTGAAACCGATACAGGTAGAAAGAGAAATCTTTCGTTATGAACAAGGGGCGTTTAAGCATATAGAGGACAGCATTGTAACAGAGTTTCCTGTCACCATTAAAATGAACGGACAGGAGTTTGTTACAATGGTTAGTACTCCAGAATATATAGAAGATATGGTAATAGGCTTCTTGGCGTCTGAAGGAATCATTCGGAAGTATGAAGATATTGATAGCATATGGATGCAGGAGAAAGAAGGATTTGTACATGTAACAACGACAAAAGTAAATCCGTATTATGAACAAATGCAAAATAAACGATATATTACGTCTTGTTGTGGTATGAGTAGGCAAGGGTTTGTTTTTGCTAATGATGCACTAAGTGCAAAAAAAATGAAGGGTGTCCATGTACAGGTTGCGGCAGAGGATTGTTTTCGGTTAATGAAAGAAATGCAGCAATCTGCGGATACGTTTCATCATACTGGCGGGGTTCATAATGCAGCTTTATGTGATGTGAATGGTATTATTTTAAGCCGAATGGATATTGGTAGGCATAATGCACTAGACAAAATTTACGGTTATTGTTTAAGAAACGATATTTCTATAAAAGATAAAATCATTGTTTTTAGTGGTCGTATTTCTTCGGAAATATTATTGAAAGTTGCAAAAATCGGTTGTGAAATTATACTATCAAAATCAGCTCCAACTGAATTAGCTTTGCAACTAGCGGAAGATTTAGGTATTACGACAATAGGATTTATTCGTAATCACTCCTTAAATGTATATACCCATCCAGAACGTGTTTTAAATATAAAATAAAAGTGAGGCAATGAAGATGAAATCAGTTACATTAGACAAGTTGCAACGTCCGTTAAAGGATTTACGTATTTCAGTTACTGATCGCTGTAATTTTCGCTGCCGATATTGTATGCCAGAAGAAATATTTGGTCCTGATTACTCGTTTTTGTCTAATGATAAAATTTTATCTTTTGATGAGATTGAAAGGATAACACGTATTTTTGTTTCTTTAGGTGTAAGAAAGTTACGAATTACGGGCGGAGAACCGTTACTTCGAAGAGGTCTTCCGCAGCTTATTGAGCGCCTTAATAAAATTGATGGTGTAGAAGATATCGGTTTAACAACCAATGGATCGTTACTTAAAAAGTTTGCTCCTGATTTATATAAGACGGGACTATCACGTGTAACAGTTAGCTTAGATTCCTTGGAAGAAGATCGGTTTTTCTATTTAAATGGTAATAGGAGCAAAGTGCAAAGGGTTCTGGAAGGAATACAGGCTGCAGCTGAAGTTGGAATGAAAATTAAAATAAACATGGTCGTTCAAAAGGGAAAAAACGAACAGGACATTTTGCAGATGGCGCAATATTTTAAGGAAAATAAGCATATTCTTCGTTTTATTGAGTATATGGATGTTGGAAATTATAATGGTTGGGATTTAAAAGAGGTCGTCTCTAAACAAGAAATAGTAGATACGATTCATCAAGTTATGCCGTTAGAACGGATAGAAGCAAATTATTCTGGTGAAGTGGCTACTAGGTATCGTTATATAGGAAGCGATGAGGAAATAGGTATTATTTCATCAGTAACAGAATCTTTTTGCTCATCATGTACGAGAGCTCGTATTTCTGCAGAAGGAAAATTATATACTTGCTTATTTGCTTCTAAAGGAAATGATTTAAGAGAATTGCTTCGTTCTGAACATACAGATGAGGACATTACAGATGTAGTACGCGATATATGGAATAATAGGGAAGATCGTTATTCAGATGAACGCTTAAATCATACAAATAAGAAAACAATACCTAAAATTGAAATGTCACATATCGGTGGTTAATATATAAAGCTAGCTTCATAGTGAAAAATGGAAAATTTACAAGAGTTGTGGATTTTCTATTTTATAGTAAAAGTGATGATTGATATCTCTGTAAAAGATGTGCAGAGAAATTAAGCAGCATTCAAAAACCTTTATTTTGAGGAGGTTTTTTGAAGTTGCTTTTTTATTTGGAGAAAATGGAGGAATGGGTAATGGCATTTCATAAGCCGGAACAAATTGCTGAGCTTGTCATTGAGGCCGGTGTTCAAAAAGTAAGACAGACATTGCCAGCGATGCTTATTCTCGGTTTTTTAGGAGGAGCGTTTATTGCGATAGGTTTTTTACTTAACATTCGAGTTTTAGGGAATTTACCTGAGCGCTGGGGAAGTCTAGTGAATGTTTTAGGAGGAGCAGTATTTCCTGTTGGACTCATGCTCGTAGTATTAGCAGGAGGAGAATTAATTACGGGAAATATGATGTCACTGTCTATGGCGCTTTATGCAAAGAAAATTACATTGATAAGTGTACTGAATAACTGGGTTTGGATTACTCTCATGAATTTTATTGGGGCAATTTTCGTTGCGTATTGCTTTGGGCATCTTGGCGGATTAACAGAGGGAGAGTATTTAAATAAAACGGTAGCGATAGCGGAAGGGAAGTTACATGAATCATTTGGAAGAACTTTAATTTTAGCAATTGGTTGTAATTGGCTCGTTTGTCTTGCTCTTTGGCTCGCTTACGGGACGAGTGATTTTGTCGGAAAAATCATCGGAATTTGGATTCCAATTATGGCATTTGTAGTGATTGGATTTCAGCAAGTAGTAGCAAATATGTTTGTCATTTCCGCTGTTATTTTTGCTGGTCATCTAACGTGGATGGATTTGGCTAAAAATTTTGTTCCTGTTTTTATCGGAAATGTAATTGGAGGAGCTGGGTTTGTTGGTTTTGCTTACTTTGCTTGTTATCAGAAACAACATTCTGATATGAAATAGAGTTCTTGAGAGGAAGGGTATGTAATGGCTGATCGGTATTCACGACAACAGTTGTTCAAACCAATTGGGAGTAAAGGACAAGAAAAAATTCGAAATAAACATGTGTTAATTGTAGGGGCAGGCGCATTAGGAAGTGCAAGTGCCGAAAGTTTCGTACGTGCAGGTGTTGGCAAGTTGACGATTATTGATCGTGACTACGTTGAATGGAGTAATTTACAAAGGCAACAATTGTACTCTGAACAAGATGCGAGAGAGAAAATGCCGAAAGCAATTGCTGCAAAAAATCGGTTAGAACAAATTAATTCGGAAGTACAAATACATGCTTTCGTAATGGATGCAACTTCAGAAAATATGGAAGGTCTATTAAAAAATGTAGATGTAATCATTGATGCAACAGATAATTTTGATATTCGATTTGTAATAAATGATTTATCACAAAAACATAATATTCCTTGGGTATATGGTTCTTGCGTTGGATCGTATGGTATGAGTTATACAATTATTCCGCAAGAGACACCGTGTTTACATTGTATGCTGAAAAATATTCCTGTTACAGGTGTGACATGTGATACCGCTGGAATTATTAGCCCGACTGTTCAAATCGTCGCAGCATATCAAGTGGCAGAAGCACTCAAAATTTTAGTGGAAGATTTCTCAGCAATTAGAAAAACATTTTTCATGTTTGATATATGGAGTAATCAAAATCATTTTATAAAATTAGGGAAAATAAAAACAGACACTTGTCTCTCATGCGGTTTGAATCGAACTTATCCTTATTTATCATACGAAAATCAAACGAAAGCAGCTGTTTTATGCGGAAGAAATACAGTTCAAATTAGAACAGTAGACAATAGGAAATACAATTTTGATGATATAGAAAAAGTATTACAAAAACTGGGGAAAGTAGATCGGAATCCGTATTTACTATCTTGCCAATTCGATGATTACCGCGTGGTTGTTTTTCGAGATGGTCGTGTTTTTATTCATGGTACAAATGATATTTCGAAAGCGAAACAACTATATTATCGCGTATTCGGTTAATAGAGAGGGTGTCAACAATGGAAAGAAGAGTGCCAATTACGGTTGAAGAAGCTGTTCGTAAAGTGATGGTATTTGCTGATAAAGGCTTAAAGGAGCTATTACCAATTGAATTAGCTTATGGACGTATATTAGCGGAGGATTTAGTAGCTGACCATGATGTACCGTCATTTAATCGTTCGCCGTATGACGGATTTGCTATTCGAGCAGAAGATACTAATTTAGCAAGTTATGAAACGCCAATTGTATTTGAAGTAGTGGGTGAAATTGGTGCAGGATCGCTATTCCATGAGAAAGTAGGTCCGTTTCAAGCAGTTCGAATTATGACGGGAGCACAAATTCCGAATGAGTGTGATGCGGTTGTTATGTTAGAGCTGACTCGTCAATATGAGAAGAATGGCAACAATTATATGGAAGTGAAGCGATCATTCAAAACGGGCGACAATATTTCTTTTCAAGGTGAAGATGCTCGTAAAGGAACGGTTCTTGCAAAGAAAGGATCGTACATTAATCCAGGTATTTCAGCTCTTCTTGCTACATTCGGTTATAGTGAAGTGCCAGTTGCGAGAAAGCCTGTAATTGGACTGTTAGCGACTGGGAGTGAATTGCTTGATGTCGATGATTCATTACAGCCAGGGAAAATCCGAAACAGTAATACGTATATGATATTGTCTCAAATTCGAAGAGCGGGCGGCAGAGTAAAATATTTTGGGAAGTTTAGTGATGATTTTAATACGTGTTTTACAGCTGTGAAAGAAGCGCTTGGCCAAGTAGATATGTTAATTACAACGGGCGGTGTATCAGTAGGAGATTATGATTATTTACCAGCTATTTACGAAAAGTTAGGTGCATCTGTTCTTTTTAATAAAGTTGCAATGCGACCAGGAAGTGTTACGACTGTAGCACAATTAAATGGCAAGTTATTATTTGGTTTATCAGGAAATCCATCCGCTTGTTACGTAGGGTTTGAATTATTCGTAAGACCGTGTATTCGGACGTATATGTTTAGTGAAAAAGTACATTTAAAAAGAGAAAAAGCGTTATTAGGAGAAGATTTTCTAAAACCGAATCCATTTACAAGATTTGTACGAGCAAAATTGCAATATGATGAGGGGAAATTAATCGCTTATCCATCAGGGTTTGATAAATCTAGCTCAGTTTCTTCATTGGCAGAATCAAATGCGTTTATCGTATTGCCGGGCGGGACAAGAGGATATAAAAAAGATATGTTTGTTGATGTTCTATTATTAGAAGATAACGAAGGTAGTGAATGGCCTTGGACATTTCATAAAGTGAGAGGTGGTTCTAATGAGACAAGCGCTATTTGAAATTGTAGATAATCCGATTTTAGTTGAAGAAGTAACGAATAAAGTCGCAAGAAGGAAAGCAGGTGCGATTACAACATTCATTGGTACGGTGAGAGAATTAACAAAAGGAAAACGAACGCTACATTTAGAGTATGAAGCATATAAACCGATGGCAGTAAAACAACTTATGAGAATTGGTGAAGAGATTAGTGAAAGATGGCCGGATGCAAAAGTAGCAATTACGCACCGTGTAGGGCGGCTAGAAATAATGGATATTGCGGTAGTCATTGCAGTTTCATCACCGCATCGTAAAGTAGCTTATGAAGCGAATGAGTACGCGATTGAACGTATAAAACGAATTGTTCCAATTTGGAAAAAAGAATTTTGGGAAGATGGAACGATGTGGATTGGAGATCAACTTGAAAACACACCATATCCAGAAGGAAAACCAAAGAAGGAAGAATGAGAAAATGATTACAATTTTATTATTTGCAAATTTGCGTGAGGAAGTTGGATCGGATCGATTAGTAATTTCAGAAAAGCAAGAAATGACAGTGCAGCAATTAAAAGAATGGCTCAAAGTCAGCTATTGTTTACAATCGCTGGATAAAGTGATGGTGGCTGTTAATGAGGAGTTTGTAATGAATGAAGAGATGATAAAGGCTGGAGATATAGTCGCATTAATCCCGCCCGTTAGCGGCGGGTAATAAGCTTTTTCACCAGATGAAGCGCCAAGAAGATGTTGTATATAAATTAGAATAAGAGAAGGGATGAGTTCCATGCTTACTCAAGAACAAATAATGAATGCATTAAAACATGTAGAGGATCCAGAGTTACACAAAAGTGTTGTAGAATTAAATATGGTTAGAAATATACAAATGAACGGAACAGAGGTTAAACTTGAAGTAGTACTAACAATCCAAGGTTGTCCGTTAAAAGCAAAAATTCAACAAGATATTGAAGAATCACTTCACGCAATTGGTGCTTCTAAAGTGGAGATAACATTTGGTTCTATGACACAAGAAGAACGTGCAGCTTTAACAGAGAAGTTAAAGAAAAATACTAGAACAGAAACTGGTATGCCGATCATGCTTCGCCCGGATTCAGGAGTACGTTTTATTACTGTAACGAGCGGAAAAGGCGGAGTTGGAAAATCAACGGTGACAATTAATCTTGCAACTGCACTAGCTCGTATGGGGAAAAAAGTGGGGATATTAGATGCGGATATATATGGTTTTAGTATTCCAGCTATGATGGAAACGAATACGAAACCAACGATGATTGATCAAACGGCAATTCCAGTCATTAGTCACGGTGTTAAAATCATGTCGATGGGATTTTTTACAGAAGGAAATAACCCAGTTATGTGGCGCGGTCCGATGCTAAATAAATGGATTCAAAATTTCCTTGCGAATACGCACTGGGGAGAATTAGATTATTTATTACTTGATTTACCACCAGGTACAGGAGATGTTGCGATTGATGTTGCAGCGATGATTCCGCAAGCGAAAGAAATAATTGTTACAACTCCGCACAATGTAGCTTCATTCGTTGCTTCAAGAGTCGGTGTAATGGCAAAACATACGAAACACGAGATTTTAGGTATTGTGGAAAACATGGCTTATTATGAAGAACAAGATGGATCGAAAAATTATCTGTTCGGAAAAGGCGGCGGCGAAATGTTAGCAGAACAATTGCAAACAGAAGTGATTGCGCAAATACCTTTTGCAAAACGAGAAGAAAATAACGGTTCATCTGTATATGATGAAGACTCTCTTGTAGGAGAAGTGTTTACATCGTTAGCGGAGGATATTATTTATAAAGGATAGAGGGGGAAGTTTAGTATGGCGTGTAATATAGATCATTCTATTGAAGATGTAATGAATAAGCTCGAAAGTCAAAAGAATTCTTTACCTGAAGGGATCTTTAAAGAGTTAAAGAGTTTTTTACAAGGTAATCATTCGCAGAAATTATTAAATGATATTTTTCACCTTCTAAAAAAGTATGATTTAGTCAGTGAGGAAGAACGAGAGACGAGAAACGCACAATTATTGCACATTTTGAATTAAGTACTTTTTGGCTTTAGAATTTTTTCAGAAGGGGTGAATGTGATGGATATGAAAAAGATGATTGAAACGATAGAAGTAACTAGAGTGACTGACGAGGAATTATCGATTTCGAATTTACATCCAAAGCTTGTGAAGTTGTATAGTCAAAAAGATAGTACAGAGTATACGAAGCTATTAAAATATATTTTATCATTATCCGTGCAGTTGAAGCTGAATCTCGTATTGAAATATTTTGGTGTGCGTCCGATTGTTGCTGCAGACGAGCGTATGCAATTTCAAGAGATATTTAAATGCTTAGCTAAGAAAGATGAGAATGGGGAATGGTTTCTAAATTTGGTTTCTTTATATGTAGGGCTAATTGTAGTTCTTCATTTTGAGGAGAAAGTGATTGAGAGCAGTTTTTTTGATGATATGGTAGTGGGTGAATGTAATGAAATATAAGATTCTGCTCATAACATTTTTCTATTTAAATGCTTTAATTGCGATTTTAGTTGGTTTTGTAAATATGAAGGTAACTAATTAAGAAAAAGGAATGAAACTAGTTTGATAAAAAGAGTTCTTCAGTTGTTTCCGGCGTTTTTTCGTGTTACCATTAAGCGAATTTTTCATAAGGAGAGAAAGCGATGAAATGGATTTATTTTCTTATTATTAACGTTATAGCTTTTAGCCTTATGGGGCTTGATAAACGAAAAGCAAAGAAGAAACAGTGGAGAACGCCAGAAAGTACGCTGTTTTTATCAGCGGCAGCTGGGGGAGCAGTTGGAGCTTGGATCGGTATGTATATGTTTCATCATAAAACTCATAAAAAGAAATTTGTTTTCGGCATACCGTTACTTGTTGTAATAACGGTATGTTTATTATTCGTTGTATGAGAAATGTCGAAAGAAATGCAGATTGATTATTGGTAAAGTGAGCATGTGAGACCGTATAATGGAGAAAAAATGAGAAGAGGAGAAAAAGGAAGATGGGGAGTCAATCAGCAGAGCAAAAAAAAGGGATACTATATGCGGCTGGTGCTTATACGATGTGGGGAATTCTACCGATTTATTGGAAATGGGTTGAGGAAGTTCCAGCAGATGAAATATTAGCACACCGCATCGTTTGGGCATTTGTTTTTATGTTACTTGTATTAGGTGTTACGAAGAGGTTTCGCCAGTTTATTGGGGAATTTGTGAATCTTTTTAAACGACCTAAATTATTAATGTCATTAACAATAGCTTCAGTCTTGATTAGCGGAAACTGGTTTGTTTACATATGGGCCGTTAATCATAATCATGTTATTGAAGCGAGTCTTGGCTATTATATTAATCCGCTTATTAGTATTTTACTTGGTACAGTCGTTTTAAAGGAAAAGTTAAACTTTTGGCAATATGTTGCAGTTGGTTTAGCAGGAGTAGGGGTTGTCATTTTAACAGTACGTTTCGGATCTATTCCGTGGGTTTCTCTTTCACTTGCCTTTTCATTTGGATTATACGGATTAACGAAAAAACTGTTAAACTATGATGCCACAATTGGACTTACGATGGAAACGATGTTAGTGACGCCGTTTGCAATCATTTATCTTGTTATGACAGGAGCACATGGTTTCGGCTCATTTGGATCTATTTCAATGTTATCAACGTTACTTTTAATAGGAGCAGGTATTGTAACGGCATTACCACTATTTTATTTTGCAAAAGGAGCACAACTTATTCCGCTTTATATGGTGGGATTTTTACAATATATTGCGCCAACAATTAGCTTAATTTTAGGTGTATTTGTATTTGGTGAACATTTCACATCTACACATATGATTGCATTTTTCTGTATATGGGTTGCTTTATTTGTATTCTCGGTAGCGAAGACAAAGTTTTTAGTGCAGAAACAACCGAAATTTATAAAAAATAAATCAGCAAAAGTATCATAATGCGTAGTATTTTCTACGCATTTTTCTTTATACTGATACTATATAGGATTTCCATCATAGCTAGTAGGGAGCTGAGAACGTGGAAACAATTTTACATAATGATCCGCTTATGGCCGCTGTAATTTCATGGTTTTTAGCACAATTAACGAAAGTAGTCTTTAAATTAGTCAAAACGGGTGAATTTGATTTTGCAAAGTTTTTCGCTTCAGGTGGGATGCCGAGTTCTCATGCTTCAACTGTTACAGCACTTGCTACAGGAGTTGGGGTAGTAGAAGGTGTGGAAAGCTCGATGTTTGCGGTTGCTACTATTTTTGCCATTATTGTTATGTATGATGCTTCAGGAGTAAGGCTTGCAGTAAGTAAACAAGCAAAAATATTGAATGACTTTTTTCACGGTAGACAAACAGAATATAAGAAGTTAAATGAACTTGTTGGGCATACACCGTATGAAGTAGTAGTTGGTGCTTTATTAGGGATTATTGTCGGAGTAGGATATTGTTTATGAGCGGAACATTTTATATGTTCTGCTTTTCTTTGTTTTTATACATATTCAGCTACCTTTTTGAATATCGTTATACGGATTTCGAAAGGGTGGGTGAGTAACTTGTTATTATATGAAAAAGTGCATGAAGAAATAGCGAGAAGAACAACTGCACTTCAAACAATGCAACGGCAAGATGGTACGTGGCAGTTTTGTTTTGAAGGAGCGCCGCTAACAGATTGTCATATGATTTTTTTATTAAAATTATTAGGTAGAGATAAAGAGATAGAACCGTTTGTAAAAAGATTAGCATCACTTCAAACAAATGAAGGAACATGGAAATTGTATGAAGATGAAATGGGTGGTAATTTATCTGCTACAATTCAATCTTATGCTGCCTTACTTGCATCGGAAAAATATACAAAAGAAGATGCGAATATGAAGCGAGCGGAAATGTTTATAAATGAGCGCGGTGGGGTAGCGCGTGCTCATTTTATGACGAAGTTTTTATTAGCGATTCATGGAGAATATGAATATCCTTCTCTCTTTCATTTGCCAACACCAATTATGTTTCTGCAGAATGATTCCCCTCTCAGTATATTTGAATTGAGTAGCTCAGCACGTATCCATTTAATTCCGATGATGTTGTGTTTAAATAAAAGATTTCGAGTAGGGAAAAAGTTATTGCCAAATTTAAATCATATTGCAGGCGGGGGCGGAGAATGGTTTCGGGAGGATCGGTCTCCAGTTTTTCAAACGTTAGTAAGTGACGTGAAGAAAATTATAACGTATCCACTTTCTTTGCATCATAAAGGATATGAGGAAGTAGAACGTTTTATGAAAGAGCGTATTGATGAAAATGGAACATTATATAGTTACGCAACTGCCTCGTTTTATATGATTTATGCTTTACTTGCATTAGGACATTCTATTCACTCACCAATTATTCAGAAGGCTATAATGGGAATCACATCTTATATATGGAAGATGGAGAGAGGGAGCCATTTGCAAAACTCTCCGTCAACTATATGGGATACAGCTTTACTCAGTTATGCTTTGCAAGAAGCTCAAGTTCCGAAAGCAAGTAAAGTGATTCAAAATGCATCAGCGTATTTACTAAGAAAACAGCAAACAAAGAAAGTAGATTGGAGTGTACATGCACCGGATCTCTTCCCAGGTGGTTGGGGCTTTTCGGATGTGAATACGACGATTCCAGATATTGATGATACAACTGCTGCGTTAAGAGCATTGGCGCGAAGTAGAGGGAACGAAAATGTAGACAATGCTTGGAAGCGAGCGGTTAATTGGGTTAAAGGATTGCAAAATAATGATGGTGGTTGGGGGGCTTTTGAAAAAGGGGTAACGAGCCGTATATTAGCAAATTTACCAATCGAAAATGCAAGTGATATGATTACAGATCCTTCTACACCAGATATTACAGGAAGAGTGTTAGAATTTTTCGGGACGTATACGCAAAATGAATTGCCCGAGAAACAAAAACAAAGTGCGATAAATTGGTTAATGAATGTACAAGAGGAAAATGGATCGTGGTATGGGAAATGGGGAATTTGTTATATATATGGTACGTGGGCAGTGTTGACGGGTTTACGGTCACTCGGAATACCATTTAGCGATCCATCATTGAAACGAGCAGCTTTATGGCTTGAACATATACAGCATGAAGATGGTGGCTGGGGAGAATCTTGCCAAAGTAGTGTGGAAAAAAGATTTGTTACTTTGCCATTTAGTACACCATCCCAAACAGCATGGGCGTTAGATGCCCTCATTTCTTACTATGATAAAGAAACGCCAGTCATTCGCAAAGGTATTTCATATTTGCTCTCCAACCCTTATGTAAATGAAAAATATCCTACTGGAACAGGCTTGCCAGGTGGGTTTTATATTCGTTATCATAGTTATGCTCATATATATCCGTTGCTTACTTTGGCTCATTATGCAAAAAAATATAGAAAATAAACCGAGAGATGTCTCTCGGTTTATTTTGTTGGGTAGTAGGTCCCTTTTGAAAAGAATAAGGTTGTGATGTACCTTATTTTTCGGTTGATTGGCGTTTTTGACGTGCATCAGCGGCATTTGCACGTGCGTTTGCTTCTAAGTCATTGTGGTCAGCGAGTTCGCGAGAGAACTCAACATCAATGCCATCAGTTGCTTTGCTTTGTTTGAAATTCTTTTTGTTCATTCGACATAATCTCCTTGCACTTTATGCGACGTTGCAAAGTTAGTTTGACACAAATAGACTTTTTTATACAAAGAGGAATTGGAAAGTAAAAAGCCGAAATATACAGTATAAGTAATAGAAATGGGGGATAGGAATGGAGTTTTTATATGGGAAAACAGCTGTTGTAACAGGAGCTGCACAGGGAATTGGAAAAGAGATTGCAAGGGTTTATGCAAAGCTGGGGGCGAAAGTATTAATTAGCGATGTAAATGAAGAGAAGCTACAAAAAACGACACGTGAATTATCAGATGAAGGATATGAAGTATGCTCATATCGATGTGATGTGAGTAATCAAAATGAAGCGAAGTCGTTAATTGAATATGCGGTTCAAAAATTCGGTACATTACATATTTTGGTGAATAACGCCGGGATTACAAGAGATGCAATGTTACATAAAATGGAGAAGTCTGCTTGGGAACAAGTATTACAAGTGAACTTAACTGGTGTTTTTTATTGTATGCAACCAGCGCTTCTTTACATGAGACAACAAGGGTATGGACGCATTATTAATATATCTTCAATTAGTAGAGAAGGAAACATAGGTCAAGCAAATTATGCGGCTACAAAGGCAGGAGTTGTCGGTTTAACGAAAACAGCAGCGAAAGAAGTTGGAAGCTTCGGTATTACTTGTAATGCGATTTGTCCGGGTTTTATGGATACAGATATGACAAAAACGATACCAGATAAAGTGAAAGAAAAGATGGTTGGTGCTATTCCAGTTGGTAGAATTGGAACGCCAGAAGATATTGCGAACGCAGCAGCTTTTTTAGCATCAGAATACGCATCTTATATTACAGGTGAAGTATTAAATGTGAGCGGAGGACTGCAAGTTTAAAGGAATACATAATGAAAAGAACCTGACCAGGTAGGTCAGGTTCTTTCTCATTAATTTAAGTTAAGCCAAACGCTCTTTACTTCTGTATAGTTATTTAATGCGTAAGATCCCATTTCACGGCCAAGACCAGATTGTTTAAATCCTCCAAATGGAGATGCTGCATCAAAGACGTTATAACAGTTTACCCATACTGTACCTGCACGTACTTTACTTGCAACATAGTGTGCTGTTTTAACATTTTCTGTCCACACACCAGCCGCTAAGCCGAATTGTGATTTATTTGCACGTTCAATTACTTCATCAATATCGTTAAACGGTATTGCAGAAATAACTGGACCGAAAATTTCTTCTTTTGCGATCGTCATTTCATCATTTACGTCAGCGAATACTGTAGGAGAAACGAAGTAGCCTTGATCGAATGGATTACTTCCTCCGCATAGTACTTCAGCTCCTTCTTCAATCCCTTTTTCAATGTAGCCCATTACACGTTTTTGTTGTTCTTCAGAAACGAGAGGACCAATTGTTGTTTCAGGGTTAAGACCGACACCTTGATTTAGTTTTTTAGAATAGAGGACGAGATCAGCCATGACATTATCATACATTTTCTTCGGAACAAATAAGCGTGACCCAGCAGAGCATACTTGTCCTTGGTTAAACATAACACCAGAAAGTGCACCAGGAATCGCACGAGATAAATCAGCATCTGGCAAGATGATATTTGGTGATTTACCGCCTAATTCAAGTGTAACGCGTTTTAATGATTCGGATGCTTGTCGCATAATTTGTTTACCGACAGGAGTAGAACCGGTAAATGCAATTTTATCAACGAGTGGATGATTAACGAGAGCTTGTCCAGCTGATTCACCGAATCCAGGTACGATATTAATAACACCTTTCGGGAATCCAGCTTCTTCAATTAATTCAGCTAAGTATAGAGCAGATAGTGGAGTTTGTTCTGCAGGTTTTAAAACGATTGTACATCCTGTAGCAAGCGCTGCCCCCATTTTCCACATTGCCATAAGAAGCGGGAAGTTCCAAGGGATAATTTGACCAACGACACCAACAGCTTCATGGCGTGTATAGTTAAAGTAATCACCGGAAACAGGAATTGTTTGACCAACGATTTTCGTAGCCCATCCAGCGTAATAGCGCATATGCTCAATTGCAAGTGGTATGTCTGCTGCCATTGTTTCACGGATTGGTTTTCCGTTATCTAATGTTTCGAGCTGTGCAAGCTCTTCTTTATGTTCTTCCATTAGATCAGCTAACTTGTACATGAGACGGCTTCGCTCAGCAGTGCTCATACGAGACCAAGGACCTTCGTCAAAAGCCATACGAGCTGCGACTACAGCTTTATGAATATCTTCGCGACCAGCTTCAGAAACGACGGCAAGTGTTTCACCAGTTGCTGGGTTAGGTGTTTTAAATGTTTTACCGGAAGCGCTTTCAATGAAAGATCCATTCACATATAACTTTTTTGTACCTTGAAGAAACTTTTCTACCTTTTCATGAAGATTTACAGCTAGTTGACTCATTGTATAACCCCCTTGAAAATATAATGTAAACGCAGTACGAGACGGCGCTTATTCCGAAATCAAGGATGTGGAAACTAGATGGAAAGCCTCTAATTAAAATCATAATTAATAAATACTGAAAATTCAAATTTCATTTGTGTTACAATTGTAAAAAATATGTAATGTAAGAGAAGCTTCTATATGATTATAAAAAATCCTGCTTGTTTTTGCTTTCTAGTAGGAAAAACTAGAAGAACAATGGTACAATAATACATCGTGAGAGGAGGGGGAAAAATGAAAGATTATCATGATGATCCACGCTTTCGAATAGCCCATAGAGAAGCGTTAATTGGTCTTGGACTTGCTATTATTAATTTTATAATATGGTACGGATTTGCTTATGGGCTTGGTAGTAAAGATCCAAGTGAATATACATATGTATTAGGTTTTCCCGCATGGTTTTTTTATAGCTGTATCGTTGGATTTATCGTTATGGTTATTTTACTTAGTTTAGTTGTTCGTTTTGTATTTCAAGATATTTCACTCGATGAGGAAGAAAAAAGTGAGGAATAATAGATGAATTGGTATGTAATCATTCCAATGATAATTTCGTTTATCGTTGTATTTTTAATTGGTGTATATGCTTCAAGACGCGTGCAAGCAACAGCACATAATAAATTTTTACAAGAATATTTTCTTGGTGGGCGTGAGTTAGGCGGTTTATTATTAGCGATGACAATGATTGCTACGTACGGTAGTGCAAGTAGCTTTATTGGTGGTCCCGGTATTGCTTACAATATGGGGCTTGGATGGGTACTATTATCTGCGATTCAAGTTGTAACAGGATATATCGTTTTAACGGTTATCGGTAAAAAGTTTGCAATTATTGCTAGGAAGATGGAAGCAATTACTCTTATCGATTATTTAAAAGGGAGATACAATAATAAAGCAGTTGTTATACTCTCTGCGTTATGTATTATTATCTTTTTATTTTCAGCGACAGTAGCCCAGTGGGTCGGCGGTGGACGATTAATCGAGTCACTAACGGGTCTATCGTATACAACAGCACTATTTTTATTTACTTTTTCTGTACTTGTGTACGTATTAATTGGTGGATTTCGTGCAGTCGCGCTATCAGATACATTATTAGGAATCATTATGTTAGTTGGAACGACAATCATTTTAATTGCTACTGTCATTGCTGGTGGTGGAATTGAAAAGATTATGCAGGAACTTGTTCAAATTAATCCAAATTTAATTACACCATTCGGAGCAGATGGCAGTTTAACGAAATCATATGTTACATCATTTTGGATTTTAATTGGAATTGGCGTTGTAGGTTTACCGCAAATTAGCGTGCGTGCCATGTCTTATAAAAATTCAAAAGCTATGCACCAAGCTTTAATAATTGGAACAGTTGTCGTTGGTACAATTATGATTGGTATGCATTTAACAGGTGTATTTGCAAGAGTAGTACTTCCAGGTATAACGGTACCAGATAAAGTAATGCCGCTACTCGCGATGGAAGTGTTGCCACCTTGGTTAGCTGGAGTTTTCTTAGCCGCACCAATGGCGGCGATTATGTCTACAGTAAACTCTTTATTATTACTTGTAAGCTCGTCAATTATTAAAGATATATACGTAAATTACATAAATAAAGATGCAGCAGACAGTACGATAAAAAAAGGAAGTTTGTGGATTACTGGTATTGTAGGGCTACTCGTTTATGCAGCGGCGATTAAACCACCAGATTTTTTAATATGGCTAAATTTATTTTCTTTCGGTGGATTAGAAGCAGCATTCATTTGGCCAATCGTATTAGGGTTATATTGGAGAAAAGGAAATGCTACAGGAGCGCTTGCTTCCATTTTCGTTGGAGTAGGTTCATATATGTGTATTCATCTTTTCTATCCAAATCCGTTCGGTATACATACAGTTGTCTTCCCAATTTGTTTTGCGTTTATCGCTTATGTTATTGGAAGTATGAGTGCTGTAAAAAAAACAGTATAGGTTAGCTGAAGAACGTAGTCCTTATAAGACTGCGTTTTTTCGTATGAATTTGTTCTTTTTTATTCTGTATATCCACGTTTATTCATAAATTAATAACAACTGAGGGGATGGAGTTGAGGTCGATGAAAAAAGTGTTATTTTTAGGAGACCCAGGCATTGATGACTCTTTAGCAATTATGTATGGATTGTTGCATCCTGATATTGATATTGTTGGGGTAGTAACGGGATATGGAAATGTAACACAAGAAAAGGCGACAAGTAATGCCGCATATTTATTGCAAATGGCAGGACGGGAAGATATACCTGTTATTAATGGTGCGAAAATTCCTTTATCCGGAGATGTTACAACGTATTATCCAGAAATTCATGGGGCAGACGGTTTAGGGCCAATTAAACCTCCAAAAACTTTTTCGCCAAATATAAAGCCTTTTTGTGCATTTTTTGATCTTCTTGAAAAATATAAAGGGGAATTAATAATAGTCGATGCTGGTAGATCAACAACACTAGCGACGGCATTTATTTTAGAAAAGCCGATGATGAAGTATGTGAAAGAATATTATATAATGGGCGGTGCTTTCTTAATGCCTGGCAATGTAACACCAGTCGCAGAGGCGAATTTTCATGGTGATCCGATTGCGTCGCAATTAGTTATGCAAAATGCTAAAAATGTGACATTAGTACCACTTAACGTTACATCTGAAGCAATTATTACGCCGGAAATGGTAAAATATATTACGAAACACTCTAAAACGAGTTTTAATAAGTTAATCGAGCCGATATTTACGTATTATTATAAAGCTTATAGAAAGTTAAATCCGAAAATAAAAGGAAGCCCAGTACATGACGTCGTTACAATGATGGTTGCGGCAAATCCATCCCTTTTAGACTATGTATATCGTCGTGTCGATGTAGATACAGCTGGAATTGCAAAAGGAGAGAGTATTGCTGATTTTCGACCTCAACCTGATGCAAAAGCATTAAAAAATTGGGTGCGAATTGGTTGGTCGTTACATTATAAAAAGTTTCTTGAGGATTTTGTGAAATTTATGACGTAGACATAATAGGAGCATACAAGTTAAAATAATGGAGATGGTTATTTAAATGACCATCTCCATTATTTTGTTTTTTAATGATAAATAGAGAAGAGTTACACAATAGGAGAGGAATTTTACTTGAAAAAAACTATAGTATGCGCAGTAATTGTGGGTATTTTTGTTTTGCTAATATCGGGTAACTTTTTAGTGAAAAAAGTGTGGAGTTCAAATAATGATGATGCACAGTATATTGCATCTTTTATTGAAGAACATAAAGATGAAAAAAATAGTGCGCTTCTAGTAAAGAGAAATGATAAAGTTGTTTATTCTGTAAACCCAAATGTTGTATTGCCAGTTGCTAGTACGATGAAATTAATTGTGGCGCTTGAATATACGAAACAAGTTACTGAAGGGAAAATTGATTCGTCTAGTTTCGTGTCGATTAACGATGTGAATCGCTATTATGTGCCGAATACAGATGGTGGTGCACAAGATAGATGGCAAAAGTATTTGGAGAAGACGGGCAAGATAACTGAAGGAGCGGTTTCTTTAGAAGAAGTGGCAAAAGGAATGGTTAAGTTTAGTTCGAATGCAAATGCTGAATACTTAATGGAATTGTTAGGATTAGATAACATCAATCGAAATTTACAAAGTTTATCACTTCCTGCACATCAACCACTATTTCCAATCGTTTCATCTTTGTATATCCCGGGATATTTGCATAAAGAATTACATGTTCCAAAATATAAAATAGAGAAAAAGTTAAAAGAAATGTCTCAAGAGCAATATCGTGAATATTCGATGATTATTCATGAACGCTTAAAGAAGAAGGGACCATTATTACAGAAGGAAATTCCGCTTTATTTAGAGGAACGTTACGACAAAATTTGGTCAGATAGATTACCAGCAGCTTCTGCAAATGATTATATGGTATTACTTCAAAAGGCAAACCATAAAGGTGGCTTGACAGAAGCTGAAGAAAAAGTGTGGGCAAATATCGTTGAAACAGACATGAGTGCTAAGAAATACCGTAAAACATTTAGACATGCTGGACAAAAGAATGGTTACACACCATGGACGGTTACAAAAGCGGTTTACGCTATGGATAAACGTGGAAACTGTACAGAAATTGTGTTTTTGGCGAACAATTTAAATGAAGACGATAGTGCAGAAATACGGAAACATTTAGCAAACTTACATTTCCAAGTGTTGCAAAGCGATAAGTATGATGCGACTTTTATTAAATAAACTCGGTGCAGAGAGCACCGAGTTTATTTTTATGTACAGGCACTTTTTTTCTATCTCTGGGTATGATGGGTAGTAATACTTAGGCGAGAGGGGAAAAGGTGATGAAACAGAGTAAGGAAGAGTTTATAAAGAGTGAAGGCGCTGATTTCCCTGGAAAAACATATGTGGATTGTGTATTACAACATGTATTTGATTTTCAACGAAATTACTTATTGAAAGATATGTTTCAAGTGCATAAAGCACACATTACGATGCTGACTGAAGAAAGTTTAATGAAAATAGAAGAAGCTAAAGTTATATTAAACGCACTTAGAAAAGTAGAGCGAATACCAAAAGGTAAATTGGTATATACAGAGCAGCATGAAGACCTCTTTTTTTTAATCGAACATTTAATTTCTCAAGAAGCGAAATGCGATTTTGTAAGTAATATGCATATTGGTAGAAGTAGAAATGATATGGGTGTAACGATGTATCGCATGAGTTTAAGGCGGTATATATTACGATTAATGGAACATCATTTGCTATTGCAAGAAAGTGTACTGCAACTTGCTGATGATCATAAGGAAACGATCATGCCAGCTTATACACATACACAACCGGCACAGCCAACAACATTTGGTCATTATACTTTAGCAATTTACGATACGATGCAAAGAGATTTAGAACGAATGAAAAAAACGTACCAGCTTTTAAATCAGTCTCCAATGGGGGCAGCTGCACTCTCTACAACAAGTTTCCCGATTAAACGAGAACGAGTTGCTCATCTACTTGGATTTACAACTGTAATTGAGAACTCATATGATGCTGTTGCCGGAGCGGATTATTTATTAGAAGTTAGCTCGCTACTTATGGTAATGATGACGAATACGAGTAGATGGATTCATGACTTTTTGTTGTTAGCAACGAAAGAATATGACGGTATTACTGTTGCAAAGCCATATGTACAAATCAGTAGTATAATGCCGCAAAAACGAAATCCGGTTTCAATTGAACACGCTCGTGCAATTACGAGTAGTGCTTTAGGAGAATCATTTACAGTATTTCAAATGATTCATAATACACCATTTGGTGATATTGTCGATACGGAAGATGACTTGCAGCCATATTTATATAAAGGAATTGAAAAGGCAATTCGTGTTTTTTGTATGATGAATGCAGTGATCCGAACGATGAAAGTAGAAGAAGAAACGTTAAAAAGTCGTTCCTATAAACATGCAATAACGATAACGGATTTCGCCGATGTTTTAACAAAAAACTATGAAATTCCATTTCGGCATGCTCATCATGCAGCAAGTGCTATTGCAAATATGTCATTGGAGCAGAAAAAAGAACTACATGAATTACACTTCAAAGAGATAAATATGTACTTGCAAGAACATTTTAAAATAAATTTATTAGAAAAAGAGTGGAAAGAAATTATATCGCCAGAAGCTTTTATTCAAAAAAGAAATGTATACGGTGGACCGAGTAAAAAAGAAATGAATCGTATGATTAAAAATCGAAAAGAGTCATTTCGAAAAGAAGAAGATGTATTTGAAAAGGAAAGACAGAGAATTTTACAAGCTGAAAATGCTTTAAATACATTAGTTTTGAATATTATTGAATCGTAAAAGAGGGATTTAATGAATTAATCGCCAATACTTAATTAAAATATAAATAGAGAGAAGAGATTGTCGATGATTCAATTACATGTATATGAAGAGATTTTTCATTTTAAAGAAGATGTTACACCATTTCTAGAAAAGAATGAGCAGGAAAACAATCTCATATTAGGTGTATTACAAATGATCCAACAACCAATATTTATGGGGATAGCGAAACAAGGAGAAGAGATTGCGGTTGTATTTCTGCAAACAGAAGAGAAGAAACAAATCATTGTTGCAACTTCTGAAATTTCGGGAGTAGCTATTGAGGAACTTGCAAAAGAGTTAACGAAAGTATATCCAGATATTCCTGGATTGATCGGTAATAAGAAAATTGTACAGAAATTAGCGGAAGAGATTGCGGTATTAGAAAATAAGAAAATGAATGTTGCAATGGAGCAAGGTGTGTATGAGCTGAACAGAGTAAAGAAGAAGTGTAATGCGAACGGACTTTTCCGGGCGGTAAATAATGATGAATTACCATTAATAGAACAGTGGATATATCAATTTTGTGAAGACGTAAAGCTTCCTACTACGAAAGAAGAAGCAAAACAAACTGCGCATACATTAATAACTACAAATCGACTGTTTGGTTTGGAAGTAGATAGGAAACTTGTTTCTGTAGCTGCAAAAACGAGACCAACTAAAAATAATATAACAGTTAATTTCGTATACACGCCGAAAGAAGCAAGGAAAAAGGGATACGCATCTAATTGTGTAGCGGCACTTAGTCAACGTATGTTAGATGAAGGGTACAAGACGACTACGTTATATACTGATTTAGCGAATCCGATATCGAATAAAATTTATCAAGAAATTGGTTATGAGAAAATTGCGGAGTCTGTGCTTATATTTTTAGAGAAGTAAAACAAAAAGGTGTGCTATTTTAGCACACCTTTTTGTTATTCATCAATTCTAATAATCTCGCCTTGAGGGAAGTCCTCAGTTTCTAGTAAGTTACGAATAGCTTTCGCAACATATTCAGGTGATAATAGTTTTCCTTCTTCTTTTAATGCAATGAAGCGGTCCAAGTTTATGAAATCTTCTTTATTTGTTTCACGAATTTGTGATTGCATATTAGTATCAACAACACCAGGTGCAAAAGCGACGATTTTTACTGGATATTCTTTTTCTACTTCTTCAGTTGCTACGCACTGTGTAAACATATTTACACCAGCTTTCGTTGTACAATAAGCGCCCCAGCCAAAGTAAGGATTTTTTCCTGCACCAGATGAAATGTTAATAACGCGTTTATCTACTTTCCAGTCTTTCGTATGTTTCATAAATGTAGATGTAAGAATCATAGGTGCAAGTAAATTAATGTGAACGTTCGTAATGAATTGTTCGCTTTCAGCTTTTTCGATTGGCTTCATAGGTGCAACTGTACCCGCATTATTAATTAAATGAATAGAGAATACATTGTCTTTTTTAATAGATGAAATGATCTCTTTAAAGTTAGTTTCTAAGTTATGTACATCTTGAAGATCTAGGGAATGAAAAATGCAATTGCTGTTATATTGTTCTGCAAGTTTCGTAAGCTCTTTATTTTCTCTTCTAGAAATAGAGATGACAGTTGTATTTTTTTCTAATAATTGCGTAGCGATTGCCTCACCTAAACCTTGTGAAGTTCCTGTTATGATAACGTAGCGCATAGTTTTATAAACCCCTCTCATATGTGCGGAATTTTGTTGGACAACGTACATTGTATAGTTTGTCTACATTTTATAGTATAGAGCACTTTTTACTATAATTGAAATGAGATGATTGTGTGCCTTTTATAAATAGGTTTACGACAACAGTACCTGGTGCCGTCACGTTTACTGGGAATACGCTGGGACTTAGCCCTACATCACCTGCACCAGGTAATATTTTTGGTACACTTGCTGTGTTTACGACAGTAAATACAGCATTGCAAGTACCAGGGTTCCCAGCAGGGACAACAGATGAATGGCAATTGAATTCTTCAAGTGCAATTTTAAATCTTCCAGCGGGAAGCAGTGTATTATATGCAGAATTAGTTTGGGCTGGTACTTTCCGGACTGATACGGAAGATGTGTTACCATTTTTAAATGATAACATTACATTTACAACGCCAGCAGGGACGTTTTCTGTTACGCCAGATCCTGCTACCGCGCAGCAAGGTTCAGTAGGAAATCAGTTTTATTATGCTCGCTCTGCCAATGTAACGAATCTTGTTAGTGCAGGTGGGGCAGGCACATATACAACGGGTGCTGTGCCAGCTGCAAGAACTTCAGCGGACCCAACAATCAGTCGTTCAGCTGGATGGACGCTTGAGGTTGTGTATCAAAATGCAAGTTTACCACTTCGAAATTTGTCAGTATATGCAGGTCAAGAAATTATCGATGCTTCATCCCCGCCAGTTGATGCTACAATTTCAGGTTTTGCTACGCCGGCAACAGGAGCTGTTACAGGAAGAGTGCTCGTAACTGCTCAAGAAGGTGATTCTAACATTGTTGGAGATCAACTTCGCTTTGGGCCGAATGCAAATGCTACAGTTGCATTATTCGGACCGAGAAATCCTGCGAATAATTTCTTTCAGTCACAAATTTGTAATGACAGTGGAAATTTAGATACGAGCGGCACGTTTGGAGATTTGAATCAGCCGTTAGGGGTAGCTTTGGCCGTCCGAAGACAGGGGTGGGATATTACGAATGTAGATGCCTCCTCATCTTTAGTAAACAGTCAAACATCAGCAACGGTTCGATTTGTTACAAATGGAGATGGATACGCTGCAGCTGGTTTTGGTGTTCAAATTGATGCAACAGGTCCAATTATTAATCCTGTTAAATCAGTTAATAGAACAGTCGCGGGGGTAGGGGATACTCTCACTTATACAATTACGGTCCCAAATACAGGAACAGGAAGTGCAGAAAACGTTGTATTACGTGATAGTATTCCGAACGGAACGACGTTTGTTGCAGGTAGTGTTACGGTAGGGGGAGTAACACAGCCGAATGCAAACCCTGCTAATGGAATTAATTTAGGCACAATCCCAAATAACACGCAAAGAATTGTTACATTTCAAGTTCGAATAACATCATTCCCGAATCCCAATCCTATTTTAAATCGTGCAATGGTGTCATATCAATTCCGTCCCTTCGTTGGTAGTCCTCCTATTACAAGTACGTCTTCTTCAAACACAGTACAAACGACAGTGAATCAAGCAACTATAAGTATGCAGAAATCTGTAGATTTACAGACGGCAACGCTTAATGATGTATTAACGTACACAGTTAATGTCACAAATAATGGAAACGTCACTGCGAACAATGTTATTTTTGTTGATAGTATCCCTGCTGGAACAACATTTGTCGCAAATAGCGTTACGGTAAATGGAGTAGCGCGTCCAGGAGCGAATCCAGCAAGTAGTATTAATCTTGGAAGTATTAATGCATCGCAAACGACTGTAGTGCGCTTTCAAGTTCGAGTAACATCGAACCCTCTTGTCAATCCAATTCCAAACCGTGCGAGTGTAACATTTAACTTTACTCCAGTGCCTGGTCAACAACCAGTTTCAGGGCAAGCGACAAGTAATACTGTAGTTACGACAATTAATATAGCTGATATAACAACGAGAAAAACAGTGGATAAAGCTTTTGCAACGGTTAACGACGTTCTTACGTACACGGTAACAATTCAAAATACAGGAAATGTACTTGCAACGAACGTTATTTTTCAAGATCCGATCCCAATTGGAACGACATTTATCGCAAATAGTGTGACTGTGGATGGGGTTTCACAACCTGGGGTAAATCCAGCGACTGGGTTTACAGTAGCTAATATATCTCCTGGCGGAAGTAGGACTGTTACATTTCAAGTACGAGTAACATCTACACCATCGGGAGGTACGATTGCGAATCGCGGAAATGTATCTGCTAATTTTGTCGTTATTCCGAATCAGCCACCGATAACAATTAATAGACAAACGAATACAGTTGTGACACAAGTTAATACAGGCGGTTTAAATGTAATAAAAGAAGTAAATACAACGCAAGCGGCGGTAGGGGATACTTTAACGTACACAATTGCCGTCCAAAATACAGGGAACGTTCCGTTAACAAATGTATTTTTCCAAGACCCTATTTCTTCTGCTGTTTCATTTGTTGCAAATTCTGTAACAATTAATGGAGTACAGCAAAGTGGACTAAATCCGAATACAGGATTCTCTCTTCCGAATATTCCTGCGGCTCAAACGGTTGTAGTCACATTTGACGTAGTAATTGTACAGAATCCAGAAAATGAAGATATTTTAAATCAAGCAAATGTAACAGCAAGCTTTCAAGTGAATCCGAATGAACCACCAGTAACAATCAATGTACCGAGTAATGTTGTGAATACGACAGTACAATCAGGAAACTTTGAAGTTGTGAAAGCAGTCAATACGGATGTTGCAACGGTAGGAGATGTTTTAGTATATACAATCGAAGTTATAAATGCAGGTAGTGTACCAGCTACAAATGTATTTTTCCAAGATTCAATTCCACAAGGGACATTATTTATTGAAAATAGTGTAGTTGTGAATGGTGTATTACAAGAAGGGGCAGATCCAGAACTTGGATTCCCATTAAATAATTTGCCTACTGGCGCCAGCGTTATTGTTACATTTGAAGTATTAATTGATGAAATTCCCCAAGGAAATAATGTTGTAAATAATGCGAATGTAACTGGAGATTTCCTTGTAAATCCAACAGAGCCACCGATTACTGTAACAGTACCAAGTAATACTGTTATGACGATCGTGAATTCTTCAGGATTAAATGTAATGAAAAGTGTAAGTGCTACTGAAGCCGGTGTAGGAGATACGTTAACGTATACAGTTCGTATACAAAATAGTGGAACGGTGGCAGCGACAAATGTATCATTCCTTGATCCGATTCCAGTTGGAACCACTTTTGTAGCGAATAGTGTAACAATAAACGGGACACCTCAACCAGGTTTAAACCCGACAACTGGATTTCCACTTGCTAATATTCCAGTAGGAGGTATGGTGACGGTCACTTTTCAAGTGACAATCACGAGTGTACCACCAAATAGAGTTCTTCCGAATAATGCGAATGTCACTGCTGATTTCCAGGTAAGTCCTCTCCAGCCACCAATTACAATTGTAACGATTAGTAATATTGTTGTGACGCGAGTGAATGTAGGATCACTTAATGTAATGAAGAGTGTAAATACACCACAAGCCGGTGTAGGAGATACGTTAACGTATACGATTCTTATTCAAAATACAGGAACTGTTCCTGCAACGAATATTGTTTTTCAAGATCCAATTCCGTCTGGTACTGCCTTTGTAGCAAATAGTGTGACGATAAATGGAGTCGTACAGCAAGGCGCGGATCCTATGCTAGGTTTCCCGGTACCAAATATTCCGGTCGGGCAAACGGCTACGATTACGTTTCAAGTTACAGTGACGAGTGTTCCGAGCGGTGGAAATATAAGAAACCAATCGAACGTTACTGCAAGTTTTCTTATAAATCCAGCAAACCCTCCAATAACGACTGTTACAAATAGTAATTTTGTAGTGACGCAAGTAAACACAGCACAGTTAAATATACAAAAATCTTCATCTGTACAACAAGCATCACTTGGAGAAACTTACACGTATTCTGTTGTCATTCGAAATAACGGTACAGTAACAGCAACGAATGTCTCTTTCCTTGATTCAATTGCTTTAGAAACAACTTTTGTAGCAAATAGTGTAACGATAAATGGAACGCCACAACCTGGATTTGACCCAAATGTTGGTTTCCCGCTTCCTAATATTGCAGCTGGAACATCATTGACAGTAACGTTCCAAGTTACGGTAGTTGCACCGTCTACACGTGGAGCAGTATTAAATACAGCATCTGCTACAGCCACTTTCTTATTAAATCCTTTACAGCCACCTGTAACAACAACGAATTCAAGTAATACAACGGTAGTTACAATACCGTTACCTCCTCCTGGTGAAGTAACTGCAACAAAAACAGTTGATGTTGCAACTGGGGCCGTTGGGGATGTATTAACGTATACTGTGCTCATTTCAAACGTAGGAATTATCCCTGTTACAGATGTGTTCTTCCAAGATGTCATACCAGAAGGAACGACGTTTGTTGACAATAGTGTAACGATAGGTGGAGTGCAGCAACTTGGTTTAAATCCAGAAATAGGATTTACAGTTACTCCATTATTAATCGCTGGTGGAAGTATTGAGGTCACATTCCAAGTGACGATTACAGAAATTCCAGATAATGAAGTCATATTAAATGATGCAGATGTTACATTTACTTCACAACCAAATCCGCAGGAACCACCGATTACGGAAACGATATTAACAAATTTAGTCGTTACGACAATTAATATAGCGTTTATTTTTCCATTGAAACTAGTAGATAAAGAAGTAGCGACGGTAGGAGAAATATTAACGTATGATGTATTGATTTTTAATTTCGGAACAGTGCCAGCGACGAATGTTCAATTTATCGATACTACTTCCGCGGGTGTAGCATTTGTACCAGGAAGTGTGAGCATAAACGGGGTACCAGCACCAGGATTAGATCCTTTCATTGGTTTTACAGTTCCAGATATACCTGTCGATGATTTTGTACTTGTCACATATCAGGAAGTGGTTACAAGCATACCAGAAGGTGGAACGATTGTTAATTTTGTAGACGTTACAGCTACATTTGCTGTAAGTGAAACAGAACCGCCTATTACGGAAACAACGACAAGTAATACGACATTAACAGAAATCAATGAGCCTGGTTTGAATGTTTTAAAATCAGTGAGTCAGCCGGTTGTTGCAGTAGGCGATACAATCACATATACAACAGTAGTTCAAAATACAGGAACAGTGCCAGCAACGAATGTTCAATATAGTGATGTATTACCTTCCTCTATAGCATTCGTGCCGAACAGTGTAACGATAGATGGTGTGTTACAACCTGGATTCAATCCGAATAACGGATTCCCGCTTCCAGATATAAATCCAGGTGAAAGTGTAGAAGTCATCTTCCAAGTAACCGTTGTTAGTGCGCCATCAAACGGAACAATTGCCAATACGGCAAATGTAACTGGAAGTTTTGTATTAGTACCAGGAGAACCACCAGTTATAGTAACAGAGCCGAGCAATACAGCACTTACAACTGTAAATAGAGGGCAATTTAATGTTATTAAACAAGTAAATAGGGTTGCTACTCTCGTTGGAGATATATTAACGTATACGGTTCAAATAACGAATACAGGAACAGTAACAGCTAATGCTGTTCAGTTTGTTGATACCATTTCAGCAGGGGCGTCATTTGTACCAAATAGTGTAACGATAAATGGAGCCTCGCAACCAAACTTAAATCCAATTACTGGATTTGGAGTTGGAGATATACCGGTAGGTGAAACAGTTATAGTGACGTTTCAAGCGACAGTTACAAACATCCCGTCATCAGGAACAATTACGAACGTTGCAAATATAACAGGAAGCTTTACTTTAGTGCCAGGAGAACCACCAGTTGTAGTAACAGAGCCGAGTAATACGACGATAACTAGAGTGAATAGAGGACGATTCAGCGTTATAAAATCTATAAATAAAGAAGCGACACGATTAGGAGATACGTTAACGTATAGTGTGCAAGTTACAAATACGGGAACGGTAACAGCAACGAATGTTCAGTTTATCGATGTTCCATCACCTAGTTTAGAATTCGTTCCTGGAAGTGTACAAATAAATGGGATTCCGCAAGTAGGTTTAGATCCATTTGTAGGCTTTGCATTGCCTGATCTTGCAGTAGGGGATAGTGTATTAATTACATTTGAAGTAAATGTAATCGCAGTTCCGCCTTCTAGTAGCATTATGAATACAGCAAGAGTAACGGGTGATTTCGAATTGATTCCAGGAGAACCTCCGTCTACAATTACAAATTCAAGTAATACGACGGTTACGCCGGTAAATAGAGGCAGCTTAGATATGCTAAAAGAAGTAGACCATTCAGTTGTTGGTGTAGGAGAAATGGTAACGTATACTGTTCGTATATTAAATACTGGTACTGCTGATGCAATGAATGTTCAATTTATCGATGTGCTATCTCAGGAAGCTGATTTCGTTCCAAATAGTGTAACGATAAATGGGGTTCCGCAACCGGGGTTAAATCCGCAGATTGGATTTACGATACCTGATATACCAGTTGGTGAGACGGCACTTGTAACATATGAAGCTACGATTACAAGTTTTCCGGATGGTGGAACAGTAGTAAACGTTGCTGGAGCGTTAGCAGAATATATTTTAGTACCAGGAGAGCCGCCAGTTACAGTGATGGACACGAGCAATACAGTTATTGTAACGGTAAATACTGCAATCTTATTTGTTGCAAAAGGAGCAAACTTTGAAGTAGCAATGATAGGGGATGTTGTCACTTACGGAATCGCTGTTATAAATGATAGTACAGTTCCTGTGACCAATATTGTGTTAACAGATATCATTGATCCGAATACGCTATTTATAAATGGTACGGTAACGGTAAATGATGTACCTCTTCCATTTGCTAATCCGAATACTGGTATTCCGTTAGGTGATTTTCAGCCAAATGATGCAGCAATTATTAATTTCCAAGTTGTAATAACAGGAGGGCAAGTAAATAATTTAGTTACAAATACCGCTACAGCGAATGGGCTCGCAACTGTAAATCCGAATGAGCCGCCAGTAGTAGTTGAAGGTGATAGTAATACAGTTGTTATCCCGTTTATTCCTCAAAATGTCTCAACGACAGTCGTAAAAACGGCAGATTTACAGGTAGCAACAATTGGAGATGTCATTACGTTTACGACAGTCATCACAAATACGGGTGATACTGTAATGCAAAATATTCGTTTTCAAGATATGTTAGATAGTAGTGTTCGATTTGTTCCTGGAAGTGTAACGGTTGATAATACGCCAGTGCCGAATGTAAGCCCGGCAGTAGGGTTTCTTATCGGAAGTTTAAATCCTGGTGAAGCAAGGACAGTTTCGTTCCAAGTAGCAGTACAGAGCGCGCCAAATGGTTCAGGAAATTATATAAATCAAGCGAGTATTCGTTTTGAACATCAAGTAGGCACAGTATTGCCACCTGTTACACAAATAGTAGAAAGTAACATAGTTGTTATTCCATTTGTTCCAACGATTGAACAAATTTGCGAAACAAACTTTAATTGCTTAGATAAGATTCCATTTCAATGTTCTCCGTGTAATCATTTGCATGGACATAAAAAATAAAAACAGAAAGAGCATCCTGAAAAATAATTGGATGCTCTTTTTGTTTTAATCATATAGATTCATTTTCAGGCGAGGTGAAAAATTCGTCGATTTTGTCGGAGAGTAGTAATGGAATGGCTCCTTTTATAACAGAAATGTCCCAGTCCCACCATGCGAGATTCTCTAGTTTGTCAATCGTTTCTTGTGGGAAACGATATCGAACAAATTTTGCAGGATTACCAGCTACAATTGCATACGGGGGTACGTCTTTTGTAACAACGCTCCTGGCGCCGATAATGGCCCCGTTACCAATTGTAACACCAGATAAAATACAGGATTGATAACCAATCCATACATCATTGCCGACTACGATATCACCTTTTGAAGAAGGGTGACCAGTAATATGTGCTCCTTCATCAAAAAGTGCATTAAATGGATAAGTCGTTATCCAGTCTGCGCGATGTTCACCGCCAAGTATGAAAACGACTTCTTCTGCTAATGAACAAAACTTACCTATTTTTAATTTTGTTTCATCGTTCCAAGAAAAAATGGTTGGCCCTACTTTACTATAAGTATAATCACCAATATCATATTTATTATATTCAGGTTTTTGATTTAAATATAACATGCTTCTTCAGCCTCCTTTCTCAATTAAGCGATACGTATGGAATATTATATGCAAGATGTAGTAATGTGAACTGTATTAATAGGTGAAATGAACAAAAGGGAGTGGGATGTATGCGATACGAAATGGGTTTATATAATAAACCGTTTCAGTCAATTCAATCAGGGAAAAAAGTATATGAAGTACGCCTATACGATAAAAAACGTCAACTAATAAACAAAGACGATGAAATCGTATTTACGAATCTTACGACAACAGAAATGATGACGGTAAAAGTAACGGAAATAAAGCGATACGAGAGCTTTAAATCTATGTATGAACAAATTGATAAAAAATTATTGGATTGTGAAAATGATAGTTTAGAGGAAATGTTAGAAAGTACATACAAAATATATACGAAAGAACAAGAAAAAGAGTGGGGAACAGTTGCGATTCGTATTGAGGTAATAAAATGATAAGAAATCGCGGGGCGGCCATCATTGTACAGGAAGGAAAAATCGCTCTTATAAAACGTATTCGAGAAGAGGAAACATATTATGTTTTTTCTGGCGGAGGGATTGAGGAAGGTGAAACGCCTGAAGAAGCAACGAAAAGAGAGGTATACGAAGAATTAGGGGTATATATACAAGTGGAGCACCTTATTGCAAAGTTAAAATATAAAGGAAATGAATATTATTATGGCGCCTATATTACAGGCGGAGTGTTCGGAAGCGGAACAGGTGAGGAATTTCAGCGGGAAGGTAGAGGGAGTTATATTCCGTTATGGCTACCGATAAACGAGTTGGAAAAAGTGAATATAAAACCTTATGAAGTGGTCGGAAATATATTTAATTATTATAAAATATAACGTCTGACAACATACAAAAAAAACCATTGACATAGGCTTCTGATTTAAGTATTGTATTCGAGTATGTTTATAATCAGGAGGTTTATATGAGCAATCAAACTACTACACATCATGTGAAAATGACAACAGCGGATCCATCTGGAATTGGTCTATTTGGATTAGCGATGGTAACACTTGTAGCATCATCTCAAAAGTTAGGCTTAACAGATGGCGTTTCACTTGTATTACCATGGGCAATCTTTTTAGGAGGATTTGCACAAATCTTTGCTTGCATTCACGATGCAAAGCATAACAATACATTCGGTACGACAGCATTTGGTGCGTACGGCCTATTTTGGTTAGGTGTTGGAATGACTTGGTTAATTCAACTTGGAGTATTTGGCGAAAAATTAGCACAAGTTGCAGATTCAAAACAGCTTGGTGTAGCCTTTATCGGATATTTGATTTTCACAATCTTTATGACGATTGGTGCAATGGAAACACATAAAGTATTATTTATGATCTTCGTCCTTATTGATTTCTTATTTATTGGTCTTTCATTAAGTACTTTAGGTGTTATGCCGCACGCAATGCATAATTTAGCAGCATATTCTGAACTTCTTATTTCATTATTATCTTTCTATGGTTCAGCAGCAGCAGTGTTAAACACACACTTCGGAAAAGTTGTTTTACCAGTAGGGAAGCCTTTTGGTATTTTTAAAAAGTAATAAAAAAGCACAGATGATTGTATAGTCATCTGTGCTTTTTTTATTTATTCCTCTATTTGTGGGCTGTCTGAAAAATCCTGATTGGTGAGGACTCATTAAAGTTTCACTTTATTTGAAATAAGTAATGTGAAATGTAAATAAAAGTAGAAAAAAATCAATTGAAATTGATTCTCATTATTAATATAATGAGAATGAGAATCATTTATTGTTAGAGGGGGATGCCAAAGTGGCAAAAATTTTAATAGCTTATGCAAGTATGTCAGGAAATACAGAGAGTATTGCTGATTTAATTAAAGTTAGTTTAGATGCTTTTGATCATGAAGTAGTATTGCAAGAGATGGAAGGCATGGATGCTGAAGAATTATTAGCTTATGATGGAATCATTTTAGGATCTTATACGTGGGGCGATGGTGAATTACCATTTGAAGCAGAAGATTTTCATGAGGACTTAGAAAATATAGATTTAGCTGGGAAAAAGGTAGCGGTATTCGGATCAGGTGATACGGCGTATGAACTGTTTTGTGAAGCGGTAACGATATTTGAAGAACGCCTTGTAGAACGAGGTGCAGAGCTTGTACAAGAAGGGCTGAAAATTGAATTAGCTCCAGAAGATCAAGAGGATGTTGAAAAATGCAGTAATTTTGCAATTGCATTTGCTGAGAATTTCTAAGAATGGGAGTGTCAACGTGGAGACGATGTTAAGTGCAACTGCTATTACAAAGTTAAGAGATGGAAAACTGTTGTTAGCTACTACATATAATGGCTTATTTGTTGAACAAGACGGAGAATGGAAACGAATTTTAAATGGTTTTCAAAAACGAATTAGGGATTTACATAGCGAAGATAATGTAGTTTATGGTGTAGGTGACGAAGGGATTTTTATTCGTAGTATGAATAGTGGAGAGAACTGGACAATTCAGCGTTTTCCAACAAAAGCAACAAGTTGGAATGTATGTAGCAATGTACAAGGAACTGTTGTTGCTCATGGAGAAAAAACGCTGTATCTTTCTAATAATTTCGGTTCGACATGGGAGACTATTCATCCGTTTCTTGAGTATGGCAGTGCGGCACCGTCTATTCGATCATTATTTTTATATAAACATTACTTATTTATTGGTACGAAAATACATGCTAAGTATGGTGGTGTTTGGCTCTTTGATTTGAAGACACGTAAATTAAAGAGGATTAAAATTACGATGAATCAAATGATCTCTGCGTTGACTTTACACAATTCTTATTTAGTAGCGGCAAGTGGATCGTGCAAGGGAGTTAGCGGGAATATTTCTTATTGTAAAATAGATGACAGTATTGCGAGTGAAAAAATATATTGGCATACATGTCAAAGTGAGCAGAAAGCAAGTAGTTATTTAGACTTAAGTGTAGACCAACATGTCTTATATACAACTTCAACACAAAATAAGGCGGGTATTAGTAGTGTGTGCCGTGTACTTCTTGACGAAGGTATTGTTACAGTATGTGATTCAGTTAAAGGGCACGGATGGCGCATTGTTAATCAAAAAGATGGTTATGTAGTAGCTGGATCAGGTGAATTAAAAGCAATGCAGTGGGAACAAAAAATAATTTAAGAAAAAACTTTACTTTTATTATATTGATATGATATAGTATGTTTAAACCATTTTACTTTTAATAATATAGAGATTTAAATGAGCTGTAACTTCCGAGGAGGATAGCAATGTTAAATCTCCTCAGGGGTTGCAGTTTTTTAATATCTGGCTTATTATTGTAAGGTGGTTGAAAATGAATATGTACATATAGGTACATTGTAGGAGGATTTTTTTCATGCAAAACGGTAAAGTAAAATGGTTTAACTCAGAAAAAGGTTTCGGTTTCATCGAAGTTGAAGGCGGAGAAGACGTATTCGTTCATTTCTCAGCTATCCAAGGCGAAGGCTTCAAAACTTTAGAAGAAGGTCAAGAAGTTACTTTCGAAGTAGAACAAGGTAACCGTGGACCTCAAGCTACTAACGTAAACAAGAAGTAATTTTTGAAAAAAGAAGGGCTCGCCCTTCTTTTTTTTTGCATTTTTATAGATATCCTCCTACTTACATATCATAACAAGACTGAATTTTCATTTATTTATTCGTAGTATTTTTGTATAAAGTACATGAATAAATAAATACTGAAAATAGAGTGTTTGTGTGAAAAAGGAATTTAGAAAGAGGTAAATAAATTGAAAAACGCTACACATTTCATTGTGTTTGATATTGAGAGGAATTTCAGACCGTATAAATCAGAAGATCCGTCAGAAATAGTTGATATCGGAGCTGTAAAAATAGAAATAGGTACAATGAAGATAATTGAAGAATTTTCGGAGTTAGTAAAACCAAGTGCACGATTAACTCGTCATACAACAAAATTAACCGGTATTACGAAGAAAGATTTAATGGCTGTAGACAAATTCCCTCAAATTATAGAGAAATTTATTCAGTTTATCGGAGAAGATTCTATATTTGTTTCATGGGGAAAAGAAGATTATCGCTTTCTATCTCATGATTGTACATTACATGGTGTTGAATGCCCCATTATAGAAAAAGAAAGTAGAATTGATTTGCAAAAATTTGTTTTCCAAGCATATGAGGAATTGTTTGAACATACGCCAAGTTTACAATTTGCGGTAGAACAGCTCGCTTTAACGTGGGAAGGGAAACAGCACCGTGCTTTAGCAGATGCCGAAAATACAGCAAATATACTTCTTAAAGTGTATAGCGAGAGAGATATTAATAAGCGATACAAAAGACATGGTGAACTTGAACTTGTAAAAAACGGAAAACTAACAGAAAAAGCGAAAAAAAAGATGCGGAAATGGGTGTTTAAAGAACTAAAGAAAAATACAGAACGCCCTTTTGAATGGAGTACATTTGAAAGTAGTGACACGTGGGAAAGTATAACGGAAAGATATTATATAAGTGAAAATACAGTAGAACTCCTGAAAAAACATTTTCGTACGGCAGTGAGAAAAGCGGAACGACAGATTAGGTATTTGGCTGAGATGGAGGAGAATACAGAGGTTAAATGAATTTCTCCTCCATCTCTAACTACATACATGTAATAACAGCGTATTGATATTAAATAGGCATCAACTTGTTGTTGTGATTGTGCATTATAATTGCTTTGGGAGTGTTAAGACGTAATAAGAGTTTTAAACCGTATTAATAAAATAAAAATATATATAAAGAAAAGAGTGTAGTTTAATGGAAGCAATCTTTAACATTTTAACTGTTTTAGTTTTTTGGATAATATTTACCACACAATTAGCATTAACTACACTTTCTTTCATAGTAAAGAAGGATTGGAAAAAACTTAATATCTCTTTAAGTTGTGGTGTATTAAAGTTTAAAATAGAAGAGTAAGATTGAGTTTTGTACAAGGGAGGTGTGATAGTGGTAGACTTGGATATTAAAGATGTCACAGTAAAGATGGAATTAAACGGTGTCTTTTGGAATGAGGATCGGATTGCTGAAATGAAGGTGACTACAAAAGAAGAGCATTCTGTTATTCTTCGTCTAGTAGTTGATTTAGAAAGTAAAACTATTAGGGCGACGAGTGCGGAAATAGTGAATGGATTCTGCCCTCTGTGCAAACAGAAAAGGGACGAATGTAGTGAACTTAATGACTTGCAAAACAAAATGGAAATTTTAGAAGAAGCCTACGATTGGGTGAGAGAACATCCGGAATATCGTTTTCAATTATCTTTTTACGAGTACAATAAATTTGAGGTAGTAAAGTGAAATTTGCATCTTAACAACTTATAGAAGGACTTGGTCAACTAGAAATATTGAAGTAGATATTTCTAATGGAAATAAGCTTGTATAACAAGGAAGGGATGTATTTGATTCTGCAACAAATGTCATCTTGCATCAAAAAAATTTGAAAATAAACATGTTTTATTATAAAGCAGAAAAATCGATTCTTAGTAGAATCGGTTTTTAATATAAATAAAAGAGCGCTTATTAAAAGCGCCCAGTAACAACAGTTATATGGAAGTATTTATCCCGTAAAAGCCCGATTGGTGAGGGTTAATAATTAGTGGGGGATGAACAAAACCCCACTGATTAAAGTTTCACTTTATTCAATACCGCTCGGGTCAAACGAATACTGCTGCTTATTCTCAATCCGCTCAATCACATCTTGCAGCTCATCCGGCTTCAGAAACTCAATAGGAGAGAAGCCTTTTTCAAATGTAAGTGTGTCTGCTTCAATCATAAGTACATATCGATCATTTACCTTCGCAATATGTATTTGATCCCCGAAATCCGCAAGCAACGCCTTCACAGAGATATGATCGGCTTTTAGTTTTAATTCCACTTCAGGAGCATGCTCGACGATTTGAGCGGTTGCTTCCATTACTTCTTCGGTTGAAAATTGTTCCATAATTTCGCGTTTCGGACTGGCAGCCCATACTTCCATCGCTTGGTCGAATTGTTCGCGTTCTTCCGTACCTTCTTCAAATACATCTTCAATTTGGTCGTATACCATGTCCATTACTTGTGTTTTCATAATTTCAGGCATAGAGCGTTCATATTCGACGAATTTTAAGAAGTCTTCAAAGTAGCGGGCATGTGATGCTTGGTGTATTTTTAGTTCGCCTACTTCAACCATACCTTCTTCAGGCATGTATGGGTATTGGATAGATTTCATATTCTTTGTTGTGATGGCCATTTCAACGTTACGAATCAGTGTGGATTCATCAGAAATAGAAGCAACCTTTGGTTCGAAGTCGCATTTCATTACGAATACGAATGGGTCATCAAAGTATTTGCGTAGTTTTGCCTGAGCAATTAAAAATACACCACCGCGTACAGCGCTTGTGTCAAGATATGTATAAACGAGAGGTTCGCTCATATCTTTAAAGTTGTCCTTTGTATCTGCAAAGCGAATACGATTAAAAAGGTTGTAATGAGGGTTTGAATCAAGTTCGTGCCCTTCCTCTACAATAAAGCGACCAATTTTTGTTGGGGCTTGTTCTGTTTTTGCATGACGTTCTACTTTTCGCTTCGATATTTTTAATAACTCACCATTCAAAAATTCTTTTAAGGAGCTATCTTCATATTCTTCAGCGTCTAAAGTTTGAAAATGTTTGTAGCGTTTATCAACTGCTTCACCTTTTCCTTCTACTTGTACAACATAAAAGGAAAGATAATTTATTTCAAAATCCATATTTATCACCTTGTTTCATTTCATTAACTCTTATCAGTATAGAGATGGAAAAAACTTTCGTCAATTTATATAAGGAAGGGGGAGCCCCTTCCTTATATAATTTTTATTTTCTCGATTAAAATCCGTCTTCTAATGCTGCGAATGGAATGTTTAGTCTGTTTTCTACTGTACGTAAACGTTGGTTTAAGCGGTTTAGTCTACGTGTATGGCGCTCAACTGTATTTTCTAGTTGACGTACTCTTTGTTCAAGCTCATTTACGCGTCTTTCTAATTGACGATTTCCAGTGCCAGGAAAAGAGATTGGAAGTTGGAATTGTCTATTTTGGTCATATGGATTCGTTTGCTCTGCTTGATCTATATAAGATTGATATTGTGCTTGTAAGTCATACTGTGGTTGTTGGTACGCATATTGATTATATGGATCATATGGATTGTAGGGATACATAATAACATCCTCCATTTCTTTAAAATAGGTTGAATTCACCATAATGTATGTGCAAAAGCGGAGCGGTGGCACGGCAAATACCTATTTATGTTGACGGGATTTCTCTTTATCCCGCATTAACGGGCAGTAAGACCCCACTGATTAAAGTTTCACTTTATAAAAAATAGCTTGAGGGTTTTTGATTTGTATTTCTTTTGCTTGATGGTATATACTGGATAAAAGAGAGAGTTTACATAAAAGTTACAATTCTATCAAACTCAAACTTTTATGTAAATATGTATAGACATTTATAAAAGAAAAGAGTAATTTATATAGAGTGAAAAATAACTTGTAACATTTTATAAACATATTGTAAAATGATTGTAACAAAACATACATAAAAATGAAATAAATACATAATAGTGATGTTGGGGAAAGGGAGAGAGTATATTGTTCCGTAAAGTAAAGGGTATATTAGTTGGGGTGTTATGTGTAGCTGTAGTGAGTGGCTGTGGTGCAAAAGTAAGTGATGTTGCATTGGTAAGTGATATTGGTGGGCACACTGTAGAGGCTAAAGCAGAAGTACAAGATACTATTAGTTTAGTTGATGGTCGAACTGGTACTGAAGTGAAAAAATTAGATTTATCTGGTTTAGGCTATTTTGAAGATGAAGCGAAATTTAAAAAGTCTGTAACAAAGGTTGTTGGTGAGGTTGGAAAAAGCGTCGACAAAAAAATGGTTCCTTCACGTATAGCACCTGATGGAAGTTGGCAAGAAGGAAAACCTTCTTATGAATTAATGGAAAAAGAATTAGTAGATAAATTGTTAAACGTTGGTATGTGGGATGCTACGTATCAGTTGCCGATTGTGGAGAAAAAACCAGTCGCAACATTAAGTGATGCGCAAGGAAATGGTACGGTAATTGGTAGATATGAAACGAACTTAGGTGGTTCAACAGGTGGCCGTATTGAGAATATTCGTTTGTCAGCAGCGAGCATAAATGGAGTTGTGTTAGCAAAAGGAGACCGTTTCTCTTTTAATTCATTAATCGGTGATACGACACCAGATAAAGGATATCAATTAGGGAAAGAAATAGTTGATGGTAAATTAGTAGATGGATATGGCGGTGGTGTTTGTCAAACATCTTCAACTTTATACAATGCAGCAGATCAAGCTGGCCTGAAAATGGTGGAGAGAACTACACATTCTAAAACGGTAGGTTATGTTCCACAAGGAAGAGATGCTACAATTGCATATCCATATTTAGATTTAGTATTTGAAAATACGAATGATGCACCTGTGAAGCTTTATATGGGCATTCAGGGTGGAAAGCTAGTTGCTGAAGTACATAAAATGAGATAAGAGTTATAATGCCACCTTTTCTAAAAGTTAGAAAAGGTGGCATTTTTATTATGAAAATAAAAATGCATGTAAATTCTGACTTTTCTTATTTACATAGGATGATTTTAGTTGTATCCTTCATAGTAACGGTTATATGTAATGGGAAAATATAGGGATAAGGAGATGAAGTTATTCATGGTACAAATTCATCCGAAAACACGTATTGGTCATGTTGAATTTAAAGTGAAAGATTTAGAGCGTCAAATTGCTTTTTATGAAAATGTTGTAGGCTTAGAGGTAATTAAGCAAGAGGGAAATAAAGCATATTTATCTGGAAAAGGTGGAAAGAACGCGTTACTTGTTCTTGAAAAGTTAGAGGAAGGGGTACTGCAAGAACCGCGTACGACTGGTATATATCATGTAGCCTTTTTAGTTCCGACTCGTGAAGCTTTTGCTTCTGCGCTATTTGGGGTTCTTCGTAATAAGAATGTAATTGACAGCCCGGCTGAGCAAGAAGGGCGTTATACATATTCAAATGAAATTTTACCAATTTCAAGGTTTAATAGTGCAAGTGATCATACATATAGCGAAGCTTTTTATTTGCAAGATTTAGAGGGGAATGGTATTGAAATTTATGCAGACCGTCCGCGCGATCAATGGGGAGAAGGGCCAGGAGGAAGTACACCACTTGATTTAAAAGAATTGGCAACACTCGTTGATTATGAGTTTGCTGGTTTGCCTGCTAATACTGTCGTTGGGCACGTACATTTACGAATAGCTGATGTAGAGAAATCACATGAATTTTATGTGGAAACAGTAGGTTTTGAAGTACAACAACGTGAAGAGGATTGCTTATTTATTTCAGCAGGGGGATATCATCACCATATTGGTGCAAATACGTGGAACGGAGTAAACAATCCACACCCACCAGTACATGCAACTGGACTAAAGGTATATGCTATTGTACTACCGCATAAAGAAGCGTTAGACGAAGTGAAAGAAAGATTAATAGAAAAACAACATGAAATAAATGAAACTACAAATGGGTTTGCGGTGGTAGATCCAAGTGGTATTACAGTGCAGTTTGAAATAGAAGCAGTGTAAAAGAAGCGAGAAAGTGTATAATCACTTTCTCGCTTCTTTGTGATCATTCATAGCTCAATCCAATATCTTCTTACTATATTCCCATCTTCCTCAGTGAAATCATCATCACGAATCCCGCCGTTATGTAAAATTGTTTTTTCAGAAGCGGTATTCACTGCGTCGCAAACGACAAGTACTTTCGTGATGTCTAATTCCTTCGTTTTTTCTAATGATAATGCTAGTAACTTCGTAGCATAACCTTTTCTTCTTTCAGAAGGGCGAATGCCATAACCAATATGACCGCCAGCGTTAAATAAATGTTCGGTTAAACTATGACGTATATTAACAGCTCCCACAATTTTATTTTCATCTGTAACAAGCCAATATGTAGAGTCTGGTACCCAAGTTTCAGGGATATTTATTCCGTTATGCGCATCGAGAAGTTCTTGAACCATAGCTGGGAAGTTGGCAGGATTTTTTGAGATAACCCACGGGATCATTGTTTCATCGCTATCTTTCCATTCGTTATAGAAATTTAAGTATTCTTCTTGTAAATCAGTAGTAGGTGTAAGTAACGAGACGTTCATTGTTAGTAAGCTCCTTTATTTATGTAGTTTTTATAAAAAATTATGACACAAAATGAAAGCGTTTTCTAAAATTTTTCAACCTAATTTCATGTAATCCACCTTTGGTTTTTTAGAAAATTAGTGAAGGTTTAAAATTAGGAGTTATTTATTTCGTGTTAATATTTAAAATATTAACATAAAACGGTCGGAGTATTAAGTGTATTTTAGTGGTATTCTTTCATATTGATAAATGGATGTTTGTGATAATTTTTGTTTTATCTATCTATAATGAATGAAAGGGGGAAGGCCCGTGAGTGTAGATTTTGATTTTATTATACGAATCGGTGTTGCTGGCTTGTTAGGAGCAATGATTGGTATTGAAAGAGAAATTCGATCGAAAGAAGCTGGATTAAAGACTCATTTCCTCGTAGCGGTAGGAAGTGCGTTAATAATGGTTGTTTCAAAATATGCCTTTTCAGATATTGTGTATGAAGAGCATACGTCTCTAGACCCAAGTCGGATTGCAGCACAAGTCGTTAGTGGAGTTGGTTTTTTAGGTGCAGGCACAATTATTATTCAAAAGCAGGCGGTGAAAGGATTAACGACCGCGGCTGGTTTATGGGCTACTGCCGGCATAGGATTAGCAATTGGAGCGGGAATGTATGTAGTAGGCATTGGAGCGACGATTCTCGTTTTAATTGGTTTAGAAATTGTAAGTCGTATTTTTAAGGTGCAATTTTTATTTCCACAAAATATAACAGTGCAAATGTTTGTAAATAAACATGAAGCGGTACAACAAATATTAGAAACACTACAAGTGAAAGGCATCCCAATACTCTCATATGAGGTGGAAGCTTCACAGCAAGGTACAGAAACTGTTTATAAGGTAGGGATGCAACTGAAAAATATATCGTCAGAAGAAAAGAATGAGTTTATTCAGCATATGCAAACATTACCGGAAGTTACGTTTATAAAGTTAAAATCATAGTGTTGAAAACGAGGATAGATGTAGCAGGAATTTTGCTATTATCTATCTTTTTTGATATAAAATGCACGGAAAGTCAAGCGTTAATTTTACATGAAATGAATATATGTGTGAACGTTACCTTATTTTTTCTCAATACAGGACAAAAAGTAAAAATAGTAAAATAATGGAGCGGGACACTAAAAATGTAAGGTAGGGGAGAGCATGAAAGGCTATTCAAAGAAAATGTTAGTAGGGGTAAGTTTTGCTAGTTTAATGTTAGGGAGTTTTCAAGGGGGCAGTTTGGCAGAAGATACTAAGGGAGAGCAAGTTTCTTATCGAAATGTGCTCAAAATGGAGCCAGTCGGTGTACAACTACCAGTACAAGAATTAGCTCATTCATCGAAAGTGCTCGAAAGCAAGTCTTTTAAGAAAAGGCTACAATTTGCCGATTTATCACAAAGACCACCTGAGGTGAAAAAAGAAAGTAAGCAATTAGCTGTAGCGAAAACTTATACAATTGCTGAATTAAATCAATTAAGCAATCAGCAGTTAGTAGATTTACTTGTAACAATTGATTGGGAGCAAATTACGGGGCTATTTCAGTTTAATACAGACAGTCTAGCATTCTATCAAAATGATAGTAGGATGCAGGCGATTATTGATAAATTGAAGCAGCAAGGACAAGCCTATACGAAGGATGATTCAAAAGGGATTGAGACATTAGTGGAGGTATTACGTTCAGGATTTTATTTAGGATTTTATAATTCGGAACTTAGTAAATTAAATGAACGGAGTTATCATGATAAATGCTTACCTGCATTAAAAGCGATAGCTAACAATTCAAATTTCAAGCTGGGTACATTAGAGCAAAATAGAGTGGTATCATCATACGGAAAGTTAATAGGAAACGCTTCGAGTGATGTGGAAACGATAACATCAGCTGCAAAAATTTTTAAACAATATAATGATAATTTTTCTACATTAGTAGATAATCTTTCAGCTGGAAATGCTATTTACGATATTATGCAAGGTGTTGATTACGACATTCAATCGTATTTGTACGATACGAGGAAAGCACCGAAAGATACAGTATGGTATCAGAAAATAGATAGTTATATTAATGAACTAAGTCGTTTTGCATTAATGGGAACGATTACAGCAAAAAACGGTTGGCTTATTAATAATGGCATTTATTATACAGGTAGACTCGGTACGTTCCATAGTACAGGAACGAAAGGGTTACAAGTTGTAACAGATGCGATGAAAATATATCCATATTTAGGGGAGCAATATTTCGTAGCTGCTGAGCAAATCGCAACGAATTATGGCGGAAAAGATGCAAATGGTAAAGTGGTGAATTTAGATCAAATAAGAGAAGATGGAAAGAAAAAATATTTGCCAAAAACGTATACGTTTGATGATGGGGCAATTGTTTTAAAAGCTGGAGATAAAGTGACAGAAGAAAAAGTAAAACGTTTATATTGGGCGGCAAAAGAAGTGAAGGCACAATTCCATCGTACGGTTGAAAGTGATCAACCTTTAGAAAAAGGAAATCCTGATGATGTACTAACGATGGTTATTTATAATAGCCCAGCAGAATATCAATTTAATCGTCAATTGTACGGTTATGAAACGAATAACGGTGGTCTTTATATAGAAGGAACAGGTACGTTCTTTACTTATGAGCGTACGCCAGAAGAAAGTATTTATAGTTTAGAAGAATTATTCAGACACGAGTTCACGCATTATTTACAAGGTAGATATGAAGTACCAGGGTTATGGGGACAAGGGAAAATATATGAAAATGAAAGATTATCTTGGTTTGAAGAAGGGAATGCTGAATTTTTTGCAGGGGCAACGAGAACGGATAATGTTGTACCGAGAAAGAGTATTATAGGAGGATTATCTTCAAATCCAGCAGAGCGTTATACGGCAGAGCGAACGTTAAATGCAAAGTATGGAACGTGGGATTTCTATAATTATTCCTTTGCTTTACAATCGTATATTTACAATAAGAGATATGATATGTTCGATAAAATACATGATCTTATTAGGAAAAATGATGTAACAGCATATGATGCATATCGCTCTACATTAAGTAAAGATGCGAACTTAAATAAAGAATATCAAGATTATATGCAAATGCTAGTTGATAATCGTGAGAAATATAATGTGCCATTAGTATCAGACGATTATTTAGCGAATCATGCATCGAAGCCAGTTTCAGATATTGCAGCAGAAATAACAGCGGAAGCAAAATTGAAAAATGTATCAGTGAAGAAAAATAAATCACAGTTCTTTAATACATTCACACTACAAGGTACATATACAGGAACCGCAGCAAAAGGAGAATATGAAGATTGGAAAACAATTACACAAAACGTTAATGATACGTTAAAACGTTTAAGTGCAAAGGAATGGACAGGCTATAAAACAGTAACAGCATACTTCGTAAATTATCGCGTGAATGCATCAGGACAATTTGAATATGATGTTGTGTTCCACGGTATTAATACAGAAGAAGGTGCAGAGAATAAAGCACCAGTTGCAGTTATAAACGGTCCGTATAGTGGAAATGTAAATGAAGCAATTTCATTTAAAAGCGACGGATCAAAAGATGAAGACGGGAAAATTACTTCGTATAAATGGGAGTTTGGTGATGGAGCAGTAAGTAATGAGCAAAATCCAACTCACGTATATACAAAAGAAGGAACGTATACGACGAAATTAACGGTAACAGACGATAAAGGAGCAACTAATACTGCTACAGCGACTGTAACTGTTCAAAAGAAAGAAGATAACAGTGTAGAAAAAGAACCGAATAACTCATTCCAAACAGCAAACAAACTGCAGTTAAATCAAGTTTTACGTGCTAGTTTAGGAAATGGCGATACAAGTGATTTCTTTGAAATTAATGTGGAGACTGCTAAAAATCTTCAAATTAACGTAACGAATGAAAATAATATCGGAATGAACTGGGTACTTTATTCTGAAGCAGATTTAAATAATTATGTTACGTATGCTCAGCAACAAGGGAATAAACTAGTAGGTAGTTACTACACGTATCCAGGGAAGTATTATTTACATGTGTATGAATATGGTGGTGGAACAGGGAATTATACGGTGGAAGTGAAGTAGTAAAAGGGGAGTTGTCTTTTTCAATGAATGGCACAAGGTCTGTACTTTAATGAAAAAACAACTGCAGGAAATGTCACTAGTGATAATAACAAATTAAGTGTCGCGAGATATTATATTTACATTAAATAAATCTAATCAGTAAACGAAATAAAATCGATGAACTAGTATTTCATCACGATGTAAGAAAAGTTATAAATATTAAGTGTTTTTAATTGAATTAAACTAAAGGATCAGAGTGTATCTGTAGCAATAGATAAGCTCTGATCCTTATTATTTTTAATTAAAACACATAAATTTAAGATAATTAATAAGTAAGCTAGCTAGCGCTAGTGGGGTTCTTAAAATTCATTTATGTAATTAACTAAACAGAAAATTTTTATCACATTAGCAAGGGATACTAATAGAAAAGCGTGTCCCTTGACCTAAGTTACTCTCTATCTCTATATCTCCGTTTAATTCTTTAATAATACTATAAGCAATCATAGTACCAAGCCCAGTTCCTTTTTCTGTTGTTGAATAGAATGGCAAAGCAATTCGTTTTATTTGTTGAGATGACATCCCAATTCCTGAATCAATAATATCAATTATGATATTTCCTTTTACTTTTTGTATATTTATTTGTAATAATCCACCATTTTTCATAGCTTCAATTCCATTTTGGATGATGTTGTTTAGACAGAGTTTGAATTTTTCGGGGTCCCCATTTATATAAAAGGAATCTGTACTATTTTGTTTGATTTCAACTTTGTATGATAGAGCGAGTGGTGAAACAGTATCTTTCACCTGATTTAAAATGTGATTAATATTTATTTTCTCTTTTAGGGTATTCAGTGGTTTGGTTAAAGATAAATAGTTATTAATAGTAGATTGTATTTGCTGCATTTCAATTAACATGATTTCTAAGTATTGATCCTGAGATAGCTTAGAGGCATGTTTTTCATTTAATAATTGAGTGAATCCATGTACCGTGGTTAGTGGATTGTGGATTTCGTGTGCAATTGACGCTGCTAGTTCGCTAGCTATATAAAATTTTTCAGCCCGTTGCAGTTTTTCTTTCATTTTATATTTCTCAATCATTCCCTCTATTAAATAAACTGATAATAATACTGTGAAAATATTAATGATTATGTAATTTAATAAAAATTCTATGAGAGTAGAGTCTATTTTCCCTCCTGTATTTATTTGAGTTACAATACCGCAAATGGAAAGTGAAGTTGTACATACTAAAATAAGTAGTAAGCTTAATAATACTTTTTTTTCTTTAACATATATAGGTAATAGGTAACGAAAGAGCATTGTTATACCAAAAATAATAGTGAAGATAATAAATGATGGAAGAACGCCATTTCCGCCTAAGTAAAACCGATAAGAAAGATATAAAATTCCTATAAAAATAATGTTTTTTGTATTTCCATATAGAAAAACTAATATAATAGGAATAAAACGTAAATCATAAATAAATCCCACATGTAAATGAAAAGGAAAAGTCATACAAAAAATAATAGCAATGGAGGAAAGGAT
>NZ_JBMOWC010000026.1:0-66392 GCF_049310765.1 Bacillus sp. PSXD-155
GTATAGATTTTTGCAAATTCAGTAGCATTACTAATAGGATTAATAGGTTTGTTATCTATTAAAATATCACTAAATGTAGCCCTATATTGGGTATTTACTTTAATATTTTTCGTTTGACTATCATCTTTTACTGCAATTGTAGATAACGCTTTCCAATTGTTAACTTTACTAATATTAGTATTCTTGATTTCAGAAATTAATCTTCCTGTATAGCCTTTTCCGTTTGTTCCCCAGTAGGTTGCCCTAGTGTTGCCATTTAAGTTTTTATAAATCGTAAGTTGGACTTCAGTTCCTGGTTTAAAGCCATTCAAGTTCGTAAACTCATCTTTCCCCTCAATATAAATAGGGTATTTATCTTCACCTACTTTCATATAGGGTTTCCAAACATTATATGTTTCACTATACAAAAATCCAATATCTGATTCCACCGGACCAGAAAAACCAGAATAAATATAAAGTTCGCCACCTTTCGCTTTAAGAGTTCCATTACTATTTTTGATTTCTGGTAATGTTACTTTGGTAGTTAAAACTGAACCTGTACTATTTAAGATTGCTCGGCCACCAATTCCTTTTTTAATCGGTTCCGCTTGGAGCGCCTTCATATATGAAGGCGCTATCATTTCATCGGCATTGGCTTGAGTTGTACCAATCCCTCCCAATCCACTAATTACCATCCCACTTACTAACGCAACACCCATTATTTTTCTGAATTTACCCATTATAATTCCTCCTCTTAATTTTATATATTACAATTCAAATATATCATACATTTTATTCCATGGGATTATATAACATTTTTATAAAATTTAGACTAATTATTAAGAAAATTCAATCTTTAATTGAGTTTTTTTGTTCAATAAAAATGTTTTATTAACCAAATAGAACCGAATTCAAATAAACTTCTTTAGATAATAAAGTCCATTTCAATTGAAATGGACTTTGAAACATTATATAAGAAAGCTTCTGATCGATTTTTCATTACCAGAATTCGGAATCGCCTTTTAACTTATAATACTGCATGCCAACATGTAAAGTAGAACAAATTCATCATAGTTTTCCTTTATCAATAGTCCAAAAGGTAAGATATCTATTTTAATTTCAATGTATTTCCAATCTCTTATATATTTTATTTTTTCATTTCCATAAATCCAGCATATTTTAGTTCAAATTGATGTTCATTTGGCTTAGAAGATTCTAATTTAATGAACTGATATTCTAGTTGAACTACCCCCACTTCAAACAGTCCGTTAGGACGTTAAGTGGCGGGTAGTTCACTTACATAGAAATAAAAAAAGCCGCCCAACTGATGTGCACCCCAATTGTTAGACACGAAAGACAATTGGAGGTGTACTTTTTTATGGTTAAATTTTCACCAGAAGAAAAATTAGAGGTAGTAAGACGATATTTAGATGGCAGTGATGGAGTGAAAAGACTTGCGAGGTCTATAAAAATTCATCCAAGTGTAATACAACAGTGGGTTAAGCAATATAAAGCAGTAGGTGAAAAAGCTTTTGAAAAACGCTATACAAGCTATTCCCTTCAGGATAAACTGGATGTACTTAATTATATGGATAAACAAGGGACATCTATTAGAGAAACAGCAGCTATTTTTAATATTCCATCTTATGAAACAGTTCGTAGGTGGAAAGAAGCATATGATTTAAATGGCGTGGATTCCTTGCTTACAAAGAAAAGAGGACGTCCAGCTATGGAAATAAAAAATATAAGACCAAAATTAAATCATAAAGTCGTTGAAGGGTCTATAGAGGCATTACAAGCAGAAAATGAACGGTTACTTATGGAAATTGATTATTTAAAAAAGTTAAATGCCTTAATTCAGAACAAGACAAAATTACAGAACAAGACAAAGCAAAAGTGATTTATGAATTAAGGCACAAATACAAGATCATCGATCTTGTGAAAGTCGCTGGTATCGCTCGGAGTACATACTATTATTGGATTAAACAAATGAATCGTCCAGACAAATACGAGAAAGCTAAAGAACTGATAAAAGAAATCTTTGATGAACATCACGGTAGATATGGCTATCGTCGTATTACATTAGAATTACAAAATAGAGGATGTTTATTAAATCATAAAACAGTCCGTCGTTTGATGAATTCTATCGGATTGAAATGTCTTGTACGAATGAAAAAATACCGTTCATATCGGGGAACTGTAGGGAAATTCGCTCCTAACATTTTGAAACGTCAATTCCACACATCAAAACCTAATGAAAAATGGGTAACAGATGTGACTGAATTTCATTTGCATGGTAAAAGGTTGTATTTATCGCCTGTTTTAGACTTATATAACGGAGAGATTATAGCTTACAATATAGAAGATAAGCCTGCATATTCTCTCGTTTCTAGAATGATAGATAAGGCATTTAAATGTTTAAACAATGGGGAAACCCCTATCCTTCATTCAGATCAAGGGTGGCACTACCAAATGAAGCGATATCAACAATCGCTAAAAGAGCATGGGGTTGTTCAAAGTATGTCCCGTAAGGGGAATTGTTTAGATAATGCGGTCATAGAAAACTTCTTTGGCTTATTAAAGTCTGAATTATTGTATCTTGAAGAATTCGAGAGCATGGAACATTTTAAGATAGAATTAGATAATTATATTCATTATTATAATCACAAAAGAATTAAAACAAAGTTAAATGGAATGAGTCCAGTTCAATACCGGACTCACATTCCATCAGCTGCTTAAATTCTTTGTCTAACTTTTTGGGTTCATTTCAACAGGACGGCTTATGTTTTATTTCAAATACTCGTACCACCAGTTTCTTTCGTCCATCCAAGCTGTAATCTTATCAAGCTCACCATTTGGTAACACTTCGGTTTGCAAGTATGCTAAACCAGTTAATGGATCAGAAATAACTTGCCCTTTAGTTCCACGCTCATTCATAGCATATAGAGCTTCTTGAACTAATGAAATACCAAAACCACCAGATTTAACATATTGATAACCGCCATTAGCAACAGATTGTTTTGATTGTTTCTCTCCGGTAAACCAATCCAGCGTTTTGTCACCTTGCAATAAATTAATATCCACTTTTCCAATACCATCAATATAACCATTATCGGTATATTGCCAAATGTCACAAGTATAGGCTGGTTTCTTCTGTGGACTGCCGTCATTTGTTCCGTATCGTGGTAACCAAACAAAATCAGCTTGTACACTTTGTAAATTATAGTCACCGTACATATGGTGTGCTACATAAAATCCTACTTTCCAACCTGCAGCTTTACATGTATCAATAAAAGCTTGTGATGCTTTAGCTAAATCACTAAGGTTACCTTTGCTTTTCATTGACTTTACTGTGTCATCTTCCACATCTAATACAAGGAATTTAGCATTAGGATTTACCCTTGCTAAGAAATCCTTAGCTTCCACAATTGCATCTGCTACTGATACGAAACATCCATAAGCATATGCAGCATGTGGAATACCGTATTGTTCTGATTTTGCTACATGCTCCTTATACAAATGATCTACTAGATTTGAACCATATTGTACCCTAGCAATTACTAAATCTAATTGCGCTGCTGCTACATCCCAATTAATACTTCCATTCCATTTTGAAATATCTACAATGTGTCCCATTACTGAACATCTCCTCTAAATAGTTTTTATTTAATTTCTGTTACGTCTTTAGAAATAAATCCAAGAGCTTTTCCCTGTTCTTCAATAACTTCCTGGTTCTTTTGAATAACAGCTTGGTACTGCGCTTCACGCTGTTCATTCTTTTTTGTGTAATAAAAAGCATCCACACAAATAATGCTGCGCATGCTTCCTGTTGAATAACTGAAATAAAATCTCGATAAACAAAAAGAGCAACTCAATTGAGACTGCTCCTTTTGCTATCATTATTTAAATTTGTCTTTATTTAATTTTTTTCTTTTCTAGATTCCGATCTTCTAATTTTCGCTTCAATTTCAGAAGATACACTTTCTAACAACCAAGTAGGAATCCATCTATCCCAGCCAATTCGTACACAATTGGCTGTAAAGCTATTAAAAATATGATAAATCAAACCACCCGTTACCATAAAATAGAAAAACTCTGGTAGTTTAAATGCAATATCAAATAAATGCGCTAAAGAAGGTAATAAAAAAAGCACCACAGTTCGTGCAATGCCCTCAATTCCATATTGTGATGAATACGTACCATCTAATTTTGAAGCCTTACTACCAGTTATCCAATCTAATACAACTACCCATACCAAAATGATAATCCAAATTAAATTAGATTTACCATATAAAAAATTAAATATAGTTCCCAATCCTCCACTAATTACAGAAGCAACTTTAAATTGGGTGGTATTAATAACATCAAGTACATTTAATGTTTTTACAAGCTCATGAATCCGTTCCAAACTTTCACCCCCCTTTTTTACATTTCAAAGCAAAATAAAAAAGCCTGCTTTAGCACGCTATTGTATAAAAGATTTACATATTCATTTTCTTCCACGCATACTCTAGTGGTTCAGTTCGTGGTGGCTTCATTACTTCTTTTTCAGCAGTTCCTTTCTTACCTTGAGATAAATTGTGCACAACACCTTGACGGGTGGAAATCTGCCTAATACCTGTTCGTATCCAATCATCAGGATTTAAAATAACCCCTCGATGTGTTAGGAGTTTCCTAACTCCTGTATGTGAAAAATCAATTGGATTGACTATGGTACCTTGACGGGTGGAAATCTGCCTAATACCTGTCCGCATCCAATTATCAGGATTTAAAATAACCCCTCGATGTGTGAGAAGTTGCCTAACTCCTGTATGTGAAAAATCCACCGGATCGACTATATTACCTTGACGATGTGTATTTATTTCACGTAATCCGGCATGAGATAGCATTGTTGGAGATATGATCATACCTTGAAGTACTGCCATATACTTACCTCCTACTTATTCAATCCGTAAAGCTACATAGTAATCACTAAATGAATTAAATTGATTAGATATAGGGGCCGACGTGTAAAATAATTTGTACTTATGAATTTCCTCATTTTCAACAACCTCTGTAATATCACCATAAATAAAACCGCTACCTCTATAGATGTAAAAGCCATCGTACTTCCCTCTAAATCCTTCACGACTATCTCCCATGTATAAAGGAGTGAAAACTATCTTTCCTTCATTAGAGGGTGCCTTTAGAAGGACTTTATCCCAATAAAATGTAGAGTTTGTATCAGAATATGGAACGGAACCTGAAAATTTACTTCTATCAGTTATATGTGTAGCTGTTTGACCGCGAGAACCGCAGCTAAACATAACACTGAACGGGCAAGAATACGGTGAAAATAATTCCGGTTGATAGTATTCGTCTGGAAGGCCTATAAAACCAATCACTGTCTTTCCTTTGTGAGATGGGATTTCATCATCATTTGCATATACACAATAAATGACAGTATCTTTATCGACGTATAGATATAGGTCAACCATATATTTTTCATAATTTAAAGCAATTGCCCCACTAGAATAATTTGCTTTCCCTTGATGGAATACTAAAGAGAACCAAGCTTCTTCTCCAGTTCCACTCCCACCCTCTTTATCGTAACCTCTGATTAGTCTGTAACTACCATCTGTATATTTCACATTCGGTTCTCTTATGTCATACGAACTTGATAATGAAGAATTTTTTGCAAGCGTATCATAAGGACGCAGCTCAATATAATTGTTTTTGGTTCCATCATTACCTGTAGAATACATAACAAAAATATTATTCTTATCCGGTTTGTCAGCATTTAATTGCTGCCATCCAGCCTTTTTCATTTCATCGATAATCTTCATAAAGACTTCTCTGCGCTCTAGTCTGTGTAACTTACAAATTTTATTTGTCATTTTATATGTTCCTCCTTAATTTAAACGTATTGCTTTCATAGAAACATTAAAAGTAGAGGTTGCTACGCCCTATTTTCTATATAAAGATGTACCTTGTTTGTATGATCTTTATCCTCACAAGGAATAGCCAAAATATCATATGTTCTTTTTTCTGATAAGCTTTTATAGACTTGATTCCCATTCTCTTTTTGATCGTACATAAATAACATTGCTTCAACGTTTGAATCATTTGTAACTTGAATCGTACGAATATCGTATTTGTTACACCCTACATCCAGTGGCGTATATAGAACTTTCCCTGGTTCAATTGTAATTTGTATACTCCTCTCAATAAAATTTGTAATTATTTTACTTGCTATATGTTCGCTTTTTCCATGGTGATTCTAATGGTTCTTTTCTTGGTAAATTCTGCTCATAAATTTCTTCTTTTGATAAAAATGAGTTCTGCAAAAAGAATCCTTCTGTATCCCTGGGAGTTACTCGAACGCCACCAAGGTAGAAAAACCGTACAAAGTAATCACCTGCCTCATTAAGCATACTCATTGCTTCACCATCACCATACCATACTGCCGGAAATTCACTCATCGTATTATTCTGAGATAATTTGTCACCAGAATAATAAGTTGTAAGAACAAACTCACTCGCTCTATGAAGATATATTTTTGAATAGTTATTTTGAACTAACAAAGGAGTGAAATACTGAGCTTTAAATACCTCCATTGATATCCCCCTACCCTATTCTAATTGCTATGTTAGTACCAAAAAATGAACCTGTAGATTTATAATTAGAGTCACTACCAAAATATCCAGAAGGATGAACTATATACAAATAACGTTCTATATTATTCTCAGTGGTCACCTCAATAATATCACCATTTACTATTTTACCATTAGAAGGACATATCTTTATAAATCCTAATTTACCTCTTAATCCTTCCGTTGGTATATTTAAATAAAAGTCCGTAAGATACATCATACCCTCGGGTCCTGGACTTATCCCCATATAGTCGAACCTTGCATAATATGGACTATTATTAGTAATAACATTTGCAGGTTTATCCATTATAATATACGGATAATTATCTGCCCCCCATGTTGAATCAACGTTGTAATAAGAAGTTGATGATGCAGCATGAATAACAAATGAGTAACTTGGTTCATTCCTCTCTTCCAAGTAAGACTCTTCTGGTATTCCAAAAAAGTTAATATGAGGTTGAATAACTTGCCCCCATGCCTGATAACTTGATCCCCCTGGCTTATACGTAGTAAAATCATTATTGTCAGGTACGGTTACAAATATTACTCGATCCAAATCACAATAATAGTAGTAATCTACTTTAATATCAGAACGCATAGAGATATATCCAGACGAGGAAGTGGTAGGATATCTACCATTGAAGAAATTAAATCTTTGATAGCTAGAACCTCCTATCCCCTTTTTCTTCTCGTCATCCCAGTTTGTAAAGTATCGATATAAACAGTTTGACCCATAGGTCCCTCTTCTTATATCGTAGCTGGCATTATCAAATACGTTAGTACCTTCATATGGAATAAATTCAATATACATAGGTGTATTTCCTAAACTACCTTTTGAGTGAAGGACTACACTACCGTCAGCCGACACCTTAATGCCTTCATTCATAACTTTCCAACCTACGTCCTTCATTATATTAATAAATGTATCAAATAACCCAGCTTTTGTCGTTGAACCCTTTGTAAAAATAGCTTCCATTTTATATCACCTCATTCTACTCGAATTGCTACTGCTTGTGTAGGGAACGATGTATAATTCTGATCAGCCGCTCCCAGTGTTGTATAGCGATATCTTTGAACTTCGTTATTAATCGTAATTTGAATAATATCACCATCAAGCATCCCCCCCGGCGGTAATGCGTATACTCTCCCTAGCCGTGCACGCATTCCGATGCTGTTACCATAACTAATAAATATTTCACTTAAACAAAACTTATTATCTAGGTTTGGTGACATTTGAGGTATTAAACTGTTTACAGAATGTGGTTGGCTTGTTAAAGTAGCTAATTCTGGTAGATTTTTCGGATTGTCTACAACCCGAATACGCTTAGAACCAATCGTTGTCCCAGCATGACCACTATTAGCATAAATTCCACCTGAAAATGGTTTAGTGTAGTTTCGTTGAGCTTCCTCCACAAACGACTGTTCAGGAAAGCCAAAGTACATAATAGTATTTTCTTTTCCTGTATATTTAAATGGTAAAATAACAAAGATAACACAATCCTTATCTGCATAGTAATAATAATCAATATCCCAGTTTAACTCGTAACCTGCACGATTGTAGCTACTTCCATTTTGCCACGTATCATATCTCCGCCCTGGGAAGAATGCTAATGTATCCCATTGGTCTCCACTACGGAAACTTATAGAGTTGCTTGCAGGATCTTTGGTAACACAGCCTAATTTAAAAACTCCATCTGCATATGTTGTCTTTCGAATATCTGCAGCAGTTACGAAACCATCCTCCCAACATAAATTAATAGCAAAATGCCTGTTGCCATTTTTACCGTTTGTGTACAAAACGGGATATGAAGTTGGCGTATCTTCGTTATGGTATATCCAACCTGCATTTTTCATAATATTAATTAACGTTTCGAATAATTCAGATTTCTTGCAAGTTCCTTTTGTAAAAATAGCTTTTGTCATAAATTATCCTCCTCACTGTTTCTATTGATAACCCAAAACTATTTGTATATATAAAACTTACTTTATACTAACGTCGTTACTTTTAATACCACAGTATACAACGAAGGAACATTACTAAAATTTTCAATAAATAGGTGACAAGACTTTGTTTGATCTTTATCGTCACAAGGAATATTGATTATATCGTATGTTCTTTTTTCTTTAATACTGCTGTACTGAATTTGCCCATCTTTTTGTTTATCAAAAATTGTACACTCATAATCATTATTTGCTGTATTTTCAATAAAGATTGTCCTAAGTTCATACTTGTTTATACCTAGTTCAATAGGTATATACTTCTTTTCATTACTATTAATCTCAACCTTTACTTTTTTTTCGATAAGCTTTGGAAGAATATTTTCTGTTTGTTCTTCTTGCTTATAATATCGATTTACGACCATTGATGTTCCCATCTTTTCACCCCCCAGCTACTCATGTTCAAGATGTATTTGAAATTGTAATGGAGCAAGCCCAACATAATCTGTTCCCTTTGTTACTTTTAACCAAAACTTTATTGTTTTTTCTGGATTTACATAAGGAATATTGATACTATCTTGATATTGACCTGGTTTACAATTACTGTCTAACGCAAGATCCGCCCATGACCATCCAAATTTATCTTCATATTGAGCAATACTTAAATTCACATTATTCGCTCGTGCAACTGAAGGATTCACAAGTTCTAGCATAATTTCTGATTTCCCTGATATCATATCTGGCAATCGAGTTTGTGCTAATGTTGAAAGCTCCTCACCTGAAAATTTAATTTCTAAATTAGATCCGAATCCATATACATCTCCACCATAAAATGTAGTCTTAATAACACCCAATTCTTTACCTTCTACATTTGTCAAAATAACTTTACCTGTAAATTCTAGTGACGGGAGAGTAATTTGAATACCAGTGTTATACCCTGTATTTCCATTGAAAATAATTCCCCCAAATTCATCTTCCATCTCCACACTTATATTCGGCGCTATATTAGCAATGGTTAACTTTCTTCCTCTTGTAGCAATAATGGAATCAATATCAAGATTTACAAATTTTGAATTCGATCCTTTTTTTAATACAACACCAAACTTACTACAGTTCATTCTATCTGAGTCATAAAAATTAAAACCTTCGCCATAATCAGAAAAAAACGTCCAATCTTCATTATCTTTGCACGCCATCCACTTCAATTCAGTTGTTTCTCGAGTACCATCTTCTGTTTCTAAAAACTCAATATTCTCCTCACCGTTTTTCCAAACGATAATACCGCCTTTGTCATCTTCATGGGTTGGCGTATAATCAGCAGATACTTCAAATGCGAATTCTTTCTCATTTGGAAGATCTGCAAGTAATAATGTGTCACGCGAAACATTGTGTAGCATTCTAAAATATCCTTTTCGATCAATTAAAGAATAGCTACCGACAGGAGATGCAATCCATCTGGAATCGAACGTATCAAAATCATCCTTAAAGATTAAACCACTTCTTATTTGATATGGTTTTAATTTCTCATCAGGTAGTTTTAATAGTGTTGCACCTTCTTCTAAGTCAATAGCATCGATACTGATGTATTTCCCTGACAACTCAATAACATGAATCATATCTTCAAGGTTTTTCTTTTCATATGCAAGTGTTTGGTATTGCATATCTTCTCCTGAAAGTTTAAGGATTTCCTTTTGTCCATCGATTTTCAATTCAATGTCTTCCGGATAAGATGGACTTGTCATACTAATTAATCGGAACTTAGTACCCTTGAATAAAAATCTAGCTGATATGGTGCTATCGTTATTGTCTTCCTTACTCTTCCAATGATGAGTATTATTGTAGTAACTAACATCAGCTTCAGTTGTTTTCCAGAAACCGTTGTATTCAATATTCTTATGAGTATCATCGAAACGTACCCAACCAGGTTCCGGCTCAACTAACTTGTCACCTAATCTAGCAAGTAAGTATCCGTCAGCGTCAATATCAATGGAATCTAACGACATAGCTTTACCAATCACTTTTACAGTATGCTTGCCACGGTCTAAACCTATTTTCTCGTAACGTATGACTTGGTTACCTGAAGGACTATTGTAAATCATAGTTTCTTCTTTACCATCAATAAATACTTTAGAAGTTGCATCGTAACCACTGTCGCCATAAGCTAGAAGTCTAAGCTTAGTACCTACGAACTCAAATTCGAAACTCGTGTCAAGTTTCTTGTCGAGATTGTAATGAGTTGTCTTGTTGTAGTGCTTATCATTACCCGTGGTTAGTTTCCAGTTACCGATATAACGAATTAATGGATCGGTATCATCAATCCGTTTCCAACCTTTTTCAGGCTCTGTAAGAACAGTACCTACACCAGGTCGTGAAACAAGAGTACCAGAGTCATCAATATCAATAGCATCCATTCGGAAGTCATATTCTAAAGCACCGGGTTGAGTTGTGATAACTGTTACCGTTACATCGTGCTCAATATCTTCTAAACCGAGTTTCTCATATTTCAAGACTTGGTTTGTATCTTGTGGTGCAATAGCGTCAAAATACTCTTCCGGTAAGTCATCAATTTTTACTCTGATTCTATCTGAATAATATTGATTAGTAGCACAACCAACAATGAGTCGTAACTTAGTACCTTTAAATTTGAATACCATACTTGCATTTTTACCCTTTTTAGCACAAGTACTTTTTCCGCCATAAGCACCATTATAGGCTACGTTTTTACTCCAGTTAGCATCATATTGAATGTATGTGGCGTTGTCATCATAACGTTGCCATCCATAGTTTGGATAAGTAGAAACATCACCAATACTTACAGGTAGTCTATCAATGTGTCCAGTAGCGTCGATATCAACACCAATAAATTGAGGGTCCCAACCTTCATGAGTTCCACCGTTGACTGTTACCACGTGATATCCTTCATCTAGATTAAGTACTTCACAAGCAATTTTAGCTGGTCCGGATACAGGGAACATATTAACAGGATACTTTACTCCATCAATTAATACGTGACCAAGTTGGTCTTCATTTGAGCCTAAGTTAGACGAATAAATTAATCTAAATTTTGTACCGAAGAATCTAAACTGAATTTTATCGAACGAGTACTTGATTGGTGGTGTTTGATTTTGGTAATCCATGCCACCGGTATAATCGAAATACATATTCTCCTTCGTGAAACGTTCCCAACCGTCTTCTGGTGTAGCTAAGAAATCTCCAACTGTTATAGGTGGTTTTTCAATATAACCATCTGCATCAATGTCAATTGCATCAATATTAAGTCGATAAGTGCCTTTAGTTCCACACTGAATTTTAACTCTATGCTTCCCTTTAGTTAAGCCTAACTTCTCATATGCAAGACCTTGATATACCTTAGCAGATGCTATCTCGCTATACTTTTCTGTCACGCCATCAATTGTAATTAATATGTCATCTGTACGATATGATGCAACATCGAAGCAAGTAATAATTCTAAGCTGAGTTCCATAAAAATCGAATTCAACTGCACCTTTAGAGTCATTGTCTTTTACATAATGATAAGTACCATTATACCAATCAGAAGATGAGCCTTTTTCCCAAGTACCTTGATATTTAAGTAACGAGTCAGTATCATCAACTCGTTTCCAACCATCTTCGGGTTGTAAAAGTTGGTCCCCGATCTTAACTGATGACTTACCTCCAATTGAACCAGATTCATCAATGTCGATTGCATCGAGATTTATATATTTACCTTTTATTTCAACAGTATGCAATTTATTTGATAAACCTAACTTTTCGTATATTAACGACTGGTAGATAGCAGTTAAGCCTGAGGGTCTAAAGAAATTGATAGTTTCTTCTACTCCGTCAATTAGAATTTTAGCGCCAGAGTCATACTCAGATAACCCAATTCCAATAATCCTAAGTTTTGTCCCTGTAAAGTTAAATTTTATAGAAACTGGGTTAGAATCAGGTGGGATGTTTGAACTTGCTTGTTTATAATGAATGGTTTTGTTGTAGCATCTACCATCAGCATCGCTTGTTGCCCATACACCATTGTATTCAATATTACTATCTGTATCGTCAATTCGTTTCCAACCAGGTTGAGGCTCAAATAATATATCACGAAGGTTAGTAGAAGTTTCTACTAAATCACCGCCTTTTATATCAAAAGCGTCTACTGTCATTACCGTACCAGTAAGTTTCACTGTATGAACGCCGTTGGGTAAGTTTTTCTCGTATAGTATAACCTGATACCGAGTCTTGTCCTGGTCAGTTGGAGTTTTAACCTTATATTTCTCAGTCACACCGTCAATTTCAATGGTAACATCCTCCCAAGAACTTTGGGAGTAGTTTGCTGAAATGACACGAAGGCCTGTACCTTTGAAAGAGAACTCTACTGTCCCTAATGTCCTGTTCGAGTGGTCAGGAACTCTATAAGTTGCCGTTTTATTATATCCGGGTTCATACCCTCCACCCTTAACTAATTCCCAGTAATCACCTCTGTAATGAATTAGGGGATTTGTATCATCTACACGAGTCCACCCTGGTTCGGGTTGTAATAGAATGTCTCCTACTTTAGCAGGTGGGTTTGGTTTTACTATAGACCCCGTTTTGTCAATATCGATTGCATCTAGCGTTATGTCTATACCAGATAACTCAACTAAATGCTCTTTATCCTCAAGTCCACTTGCTTCGAACATTAAGGTTTGCTGAATTCCGCCAATTGGTGATCTTCCTTCAACCTTAGTTAAGTCGTAAGACACTCCGTCGATCTTTAAAATAGCTTTTTTCTGGAAGTAACTGCTTAATGCTACAAGTCTTAACTTAGTACCTTTAAATTTAAAGGTAGCAGACGCTTCTTCTGTACTCCCCGATGGTGCAGAATAATAATGAATAGTTTCATTGTATGCACCTTTCTGAGTAGTTATGAAATTCCATTTTCCATCATATTGAATATTTGAATCTGCGTCATCCATACGCTTCCATCCAGATTCTGGTTGGAGTAATTGGTCCCCTACTTTAACAGGTGGTTTTTCAATACTTCCGTCACTATCAATATCAATAGCATCGAAGTTTATATTAAGACCGGATAGTTTAACTTTATGCTCACCGTTTGCTAAACCTAGTTTCTCATAAACTAAGGACTGATATTGAGCATTTGGTTGCTCGAAGTTTATAGTCTCAACCGGTTGTTCGTCAATCCAAATTTGACCTTCCCTATACCCAGCAGAAAGTAATCCTATTATTCGTAACTTAGTGCCATTGAATACAAACTCAACAGTAGCAAGTTTATCTGAGTTCGGGCAATAGTGAGTAGATCCTCCAGACCATTTGGCAGCTGAATTAGTTGCCCATCCGTCTCCTGTATATTTAAAGTTTGAATTAGAATCTTCAATTCGTTTCCAACCAACTTCAGGTTGTAATAGAACGTCCCCAACTTCAACAGGCGGTTTAATCATCGAACCAGTTTCATCTATATCAATAGCATCTAAGTTTATATACAGTCCTTTTATTTCGACCTTATGAACTCCTTGAGGTAGATTCAGTTTTTCATAAACTAAACGTTGATATATAGTATCAGTTGACGAGAAGTTTATTACTTCTTCTCTGCCATCAATCAGTATTTTTGCATCAGAGTCGTAAGGATTAACTGTTAAGGCTATAATTCTTAATTTTGTACCTTCAAAGTCGAAACGTATTGATGCTGGGTTATTATCTACTTCAGGAGCTTTATAATGACATGTAGAGTTATAAAGACTTGAGTTAACAACATCGTTCTTCCAAACTCCTCTATACTTAATATTTACATCAGTATCATCAATTCGTTTCCAACCATCTTCAGGTTGAAGCAGAACGTCACCTACTTTAGCAGTTTTCACTAATTCTCCATCAAGAATGTCAATAGCATCCATTATAATTCCTTCAGGACCCTCAAGTTTAACTGAATGAAATTCATTTTTCAGACCTTCTTTATTGTAAAGTAGAACTTTCCAGTTATCTGAACCTAGTACTGGATTGTATGATTCTTTGACACCGTCGATCGTTATATCTACAGGACCATAACCTAAATTAACACTTTTAGAAACAAGTCTGACACCTGTACCCTTAAATGAAAATTCTACAACTGATTTGGTAAGAGAATATATCACTGTACTATTATAGTACCTATCATCAGTTACTCTATTCCAAGCACCATCACCATACTTAATTAATGAATTAGCATCATCGAAACGATTCCAACCAGGATCAGGTTTATCTAATATCTCCCCTACTTTTTTGGGTGTAAATACATAACCATAAGAATCGATATCAATTGCATCAAGATTTAAGTATGTACCTAGAATCGTTACTGTATGCGGCCCTTTATTAAGATTTGTTTTCTCATATATAACAGCTTGCCTTGTTCCCTCCCATGCATCGTAATCTAATCTCTCTGTATTGCCATCAATAACGATTGTTGCATATCTATCATAACCACCATTATTAACAAGTCCAATAAGCCGAAGTTTAGTACCTACGAAAGAAAATTTAATCTGTACTGAGTTTGATGGTTGACTAGAACTTTTATAGTGGAATGTTTTCAAATAATTATCAGAGTATTTAGAGTATCCACTAAACCAATTTTCTCCTTCAAAGATAATATTCCTATCGCTATCATCAATACGCTGCCACCCTGGTTCGGGCTGAGTTAATACTCTCACCATCATATCACCTCTCCATTTTTATCTTAAAATAATTTCAATTGCTCCATCAGTAGCAATTACTATGCCCTAACTATTTGTATTAACAGCTTGATGGATCAATAAATTTAAATATTTCATGCATAACAGAAAGGAACTAATTTACTTACTAAAAGACATTTAAAATACAATTGAACTGCTTAAGCTTTTACTTTTACAACAGCTCTAGCAGTTCAATTTTAAAAATTACATAATGCCATAAAATACAAATATTCGATATCATATACTTAAATAAAAACTAATCTAGCACTCTACTTTATTATCTCGTTTTCTTCCAATTCCAATTATTCCACCAAGATTCCCGGCTATGTTTTAACCATATTTTTGGTTCTTCTTCGATTAATATATCGCTTTCCTCAAATTCAACCGGTTCTTCTGCCTGATAGATATTTTCTAATTTAAACGTATCGTTTTCAACAAGTATACTTTCGTTGTCTAAAATGCGATTAAATTGTTCTATTTCATCTATATTCGTATGAACGAGATTTCTTCTATTCACTGGGGTTGATTGGATCTCTATACTAGATAATTCTCTTACATTTTCAAACATACCGTATGTATTTATGGATGCTTTATGAGTTGATTTTCTTTCCCATTCATATAGCTCATGTATATTTAAAGCCCCTTCAATTGACTTCCGATGCATATCCTTCAATTCTAAAATATTCATCATTATATTTCGTACTGTACGTTCTACTTCTTCATTCTTCACTACATTTGTATTAAATTCTCTTACATCTTTATGAAATTGATCCGTGACTACTATATTTGCCTCTGCCTCTTTCATAAGCTTTTCCATTGGGGCAGATGTAATATTCTTTACATACCAGTTTCGATCATTCATTGCGGTTTCATATTGTTCAATACTAATCTGTAACTCTCTGTCAATAATCTTAAAATTCTCTTTATCGATCATTTCTGCAGCTAATTCTTTTACGACTTTTACATTATCTATCGTTGCAACAGTCGCATCAACTTCTTGCAAGACATTACCAAATTGATAGAATGAACTAATTTCTGCTCTTGTTTCATTTTCTTTATTCATTATTTCATACGTATCTATATTTGTTTGTAATTCTCTTTGGATCCTTGCAAACAAATCATAATCTGGTAAATAAACTGGAATCCCTAATCCTTCGAATAGATCAAACTCTTCATACAATGCTTCTATTTCTTTTTCTTTTTCTAATACAAAAGTATCACTTTCAACAAGTATACTTTCACTGTCTACTGTTCGACTGGATTGTTCTATGTCACCAATAGTAGTATTAAAAGTATTGTACTTATTTGTTAAAGTTGTACGGATTTCTTCACTAGCTAGTTCTCTTCCAGATTCACTTACATCATATTCATGTATTGATGCTTTATTATCTGCTTTTCTTTGCCATTCGTCTGCTTCAAAAATATTTGACTCGTACTCATTATTAATTTGTCGCATATCATCAAAATGCTTAATTTTCATTATGAGTTGTTTCGTAAGTCGTTCTAACTCTTCATCCTTGATTACATTTGTATTACGTTCTTTTATTATTCTCTCGAGTTGATCAGTAGCGATTATATGCGTATCTATTTCTGGCACTCGTTTTGTCATCGGATCAGATATAGTACTTTCTGCATACCAATTCCTATCATTCGTTGCAGTTTCATATTGTTCAATACTAGTTTGTAACTCTTTCTCAATATGTCCTATATCAGTACTATCAATTATATTAGTTGCTACTTCTTTCACTAAATTACCAATCGAATCAACCGTATTAATTTCTGCTTCTATATTATTTTCTCTATTAGCTATTTCAGCTGTCTCTATATTCGTTAGTAATTCCCTTTGAATCCTTGCGAATAAATCATACTCCGGTAAGTAAACTGGAGTTCCTATTAAATCAAAAAGATCAAATTCTTCGTAACGAGAATCCTGTTCTTTTACGTGTCTACTAACAAGGTCATATCCTTCTTCATTATGTGCTATCAATTGTTCTTGCTTTGTAAACTCTACAGGGCTAATACATTCTGATTCATTATCGATTTTAACTCTTTCACTTGTTATTGGTTCATTACTTTCTTCACTTATAAACAATCGATCATACAATACAGAATCCGCTACTTTATCATCCTCCACTAACAACTCGTGAAGGTTGCGCTTTGCTAATTCATAGACATTTGTAAATGGAGTTTCTATTTCACCTAGAATCCGATCCATGGAAGATATATCCGCTTGGGCAGTATGATACTGTCCATTTACTCGATTAAAATGTTCATATCCATATATCCCCATTGCTTCTTGCTCATCTATAACTCGATTAGAAAGTTCATAAGAAGGTACATTCACTTCCATTTGTAATACTTTTCTATCTATAGCAGCTACATCGAAAAAGACTCCCTCTTTCTCTTGTATGCTTCTATCTGCTAGATCCGTATCACGAACATTACCATATACTGAACGTATGTCTCTTTTAGCTGAATTAACTGTTATTTGTTTCGCTTGTAGTTCTCTCTGTACACGAGCAAATAAATCATAGTCTGGCATATAAACTGGGATTCCTAAACTATTAAAAAGATCAAATTCCTCATAAAATCCAGTCAATTTTTTGATTTGTCTACTAGCAAATTCATAGTTATCTTGAATAGTCCCAAATAATTGTTTATGTATTAGGTCCATTTCCTCATGGTGTATATATTCAGTCCATACATGTTTCGTTTTCTTATTAACTTGTTCGTCTTCAGCTAATTTTACTTCTACTTCTTTTGTGAGCACATTACTCTGTATCATTTCTGGAAGATTATAATCCATGTACAAATGATTCTGACTTGATACCATCAATGTTTCTACTAAATTTACCTCATTAGAATGGTACTGTCTTTCCAATAACTCATATTCATTTATGAATTTACTTTCATATTCATGCGTTATATGATTCATGTCATTCATTTCTATGTGAGATGAATCATATTCTATTAATAGTTTTTGAGCGTTATTATATACATGGCCACCATATGTATATATGTCTTGTATTATGCGGTCCGCATATGACACATCATATTCATTAGTTTGAAGTTCTAACTTTTTACGCTCTAAATCTTCTATATTAATAAATCTTCCATCTATCTTCAGTGCTTTTCTATTTACAAATTCAAAATAATTCATTTCACCATTCCGCTGAATGGCATTTCTATTCGCTGTATTGTAATTTATATTACGAGTCTGTATTTCTCTTTGTTTACGAGCAAACAAATCATAATCTGGCATATAAACCGGAATTCCTGTATCAGTAAATAAATCAAATTCCTCATAAGAAGTAGTTACTTCTCTTGGCAAGTTATTATAAAGCTCAAAATCACTTATCTCTTGTACAGGTAATTCTTTTTGGCTAATCTCTACATGATCCACATTTCTAACTACAGTACTACATATTTCTTTTTCTCTTCTTTCAGTCAATATTGTTTCATAAAATCCTTCGCCATATAAAATACGTGCAACCTGTACCCATCGCGGTATTTCATCTACATTGGTTGCAAATTCTCGTAATTTCTGTTTTACTCTCTCTTGCTCAATTGGGAGCATATTACCTGCTTTATATATCTTACGATCTGTACTAGACATTTCTGTTACATCTGCATACTTTGTATCTAATCTGCTTCCATTGTTCCCTTCCATATGTTCCATATCAAAAGTTCGGTCATGTTGCATTGCTTTCTGATAGTAATGAACATCTGCAAGAATTTCTTTAAGCGGTTTAGAATCCTGTATGCTTAACAGTTCCATGTTGATACTCCGCATTAGGTTTGCAATATCCACTTTAGCAATATTAGCAGTCACCTCAACTTGCCTTATTGCCTCTACAACAAGGTCTGTTAATATACCTTTTCCCTTTACTATTTTGGTTGCAAATACCCCAGCATCTTCTTCCTTAACAGCTTTGAATCTTGAATATGGTGGCAAACTGACTGGAAAATTATTCGCATTTTTTACAAAAGGATTTAAAACAGAAAGCGAGAGACTATATGTTTTCTTCATTGTTGATCCCAAAGGAATCGAAACAACATGACTCTTCTTTTTCGTACATAAAGAAGGGGAAGCAATAGAATAAATTTTCTCACTCACTCTCTGCATTCCCCCTTATATGATTAAATATCTTCTTTATAAATAGCTAGACCAATTGGATTAAATGGCGTTGCTTTCGCTTGTGTCATCGGAGAGACTGCGGTAGTCGGCAACGTATAACGATATAATTGTGCAAATTCATAACTTGCTGTAATCTCTACCCCGTTAATTGGAATTTCTTTAAACGTCACTGTTTTATCATCTTCATTTAAAATAAAGTCAGTATTAGGAACTAGAGTACATGCATTAAACAACTTAAGTGTTCCTGCTTTTGGTTTATGCTCTAAATGGAAAACTTTTCTCATTCCATTTCCTTTTCCTAAAGATTCACTTGTAACTTCCTTTTCAATTTCCAATTCATCGGCCTGTTGAATATTTTTTGGGTGAACAGCATAAACATCATCTAATTTCCCAACATATCCATCATTAGGATGAACGATATAAATCTGTGACAGATGATATTTCCCACTATAGACAGATGGATTAAATCGACCTTGTCCACTATCAATATCCATATCGTGCGTAATAAATGATAAATAATGTTTTTGATACATTGCACCTGTGTATGATTGAGCTAATAATACAGAATCATTTCCATTACCTGTATTTTCTCCGTAGTCTAAATTTGCATTTCCAATTTTTTTATTAGGCGCATAATTATATTGATCTCCGTTACGACAACCACCAATAATTACAGTGTTTTTACGCGGTGCATTATCAAATGTGTACATTCTTCCAATATATAATGGTACAAATAATGCTCGAACAGGACTTGGTGTTGGATCTACACGCATAAACATAACAATACGGTCTTTGTTTCCATTTCCATACATATAAACGACAGAATCACGTTTCCAATCTTTTGTAAAACGAGCATCTGGTGTAAAACTAATTGGTGTATAAGGCGAAGGGTTTACAAAATTAACTGTAGAATATACTTCAGCCATAATACTTTCCATTTTTTGCACGTCAAATGATGTCTTTGCTACTAAAGTATCTAACGTTCCGTCTGCCTTTGGTGCTAAAAAATACACTCCAGAAAATTTAATGTTCTCGGAACTTTTTGGGGCAGTTTGAAATTCAATTGCTGTATCTGAAATTGTATATTCCCCCGGATCGACCATCTGATTATTTCTATAAACCATAAAACGACTTTCATCAAAGTTTGAAAATGGCAAATTAAATGATTTTTTTGAACCGGTACCGTTTCCTAAATCACTTTCAGCATCTGATAACTTTACTTCCTTCTCAATAAAATATTGGTTAAACGTAAAGAAAATCATATCATTATTTGGTTCGTATGCATCATTTGTTAATCGATACTCACAGGTGATTTTATCTCCTTTTGCAATCGCTTGATTAAAAATAACTTTCCCCGCTTTAGCATCAACTTTATATTTATCCTTTTCTAGTAAAATGCTATTTACATACACTAATAAAGAACTTTCAACTACAGGAAATGTCGGAATTTGAAATTCCTTTTTCACTCCATCTCCCATGCCTAGCTTTCCTAGTGGAGAATCCACAGGAATAAATCTACCATCTGTAAAATCAGAATCGCTCGTATCATAAGCATTTGCCACTCCAAATCTGCGCCATTCTCCATCGCTACCTAACGATTCAAATAATCGAACATCAATAAATTTATTGATACCACTTCTAATTTTAAAGTATAACTTTCGACTCCATCCTCGCTCTGTAATCATTTTCTCTAACTCAACTGGTAATGTTTGTAAATAAGCTACTTTATCAAACCACATGTTTTTCTCTCCCCTTTACATTGACTTCTCATAAATTCCTAATCCAGCTGGACGATATGGTGTCGCTGGTCTTTTTGTGATTGGCGAAATCGCATCAACATTATAAAAACGATAAATATCAAATGTATCTGGACAAGTATTCTTTCGCACTTTTAACTTATCCCCATTCAATAATCCTAAAGGAGATAGTAAAACCATATGAGGTAAGAAACCTCGCACACCTTCATCTGGATGAACAATATAAGCACGAGATGTATGAACTCGACCACTATATACCGAAGGATTAAATTGATACTTATATTCATCATTATCATGAGACTGCCAAGCTAGTGGATATTGACCACCATTTACTCCTTTTCTATCAGGCGGCATCTCATTCGGAGCAACATTCCAAGCAATATAATGCGCTTGATATCTAGCCCCTAATCGCGAGCGCTTAATAATAACGTTATCAATACCATTACCTGGTGATTTAGGATATGTTTTTAAAATTGGCAAGCTATCATTGACATTTCTATATGGTTTCTTATCATTAAAATCAAATGCATGTGAGCTATTTTCTGTACCTGTATCAAATGCTGTCCCAGCCCAAAGTGCGTCACCAATTTGATCATCTTTCGCATAGCTTTCAATTTTGCCCATGTATAAAGGTGTAACCGGAACTACATTATTTTCAAATGCAGGTGTATTATCTGCTTGAATTAATAAAACTACACGATCCTTATCTACTTGGCCAGTCACTCTAACTAATGAATCAGGCCACCAATTTGTTTTCACATCAACCCCTTCTAAATTTGGGTTACGTAATGTAATTTTTACAAACGGTGACATCATAACATCCGTATTAACATCAGTATATTCTATAGTTGTAGAGCCATTTTTTATAACAACATCTGTTTTACTCACTTCAACATCTATTAACATTTTTAGGAAAGAATCAAATGCTACTACTGTCGCTGTCCCATCTTTAAATACAGGTTCTTTTTCAATCATATAAACATAAAAACAGGAACGATCAAGATTTCTACTATATCTTAATTTTGCATCCTTAATAAACTCCGCTTTATCCTCTTCCGTATTAAATTTATACGAAAGATCCTTTTTAGCAATATCCCAAGATGCGATTTGGACTAATCCATACATAGTCCCTTCTGCGTTTTTAATAATTGTATGTTCCGCAATTCCAAATCGGTATAATGCGTCATTACCACCAGAATACCTTAACAATTCTGAAGGATACCCCGCCTTTTGAAACTTTTTAACCTTTGTCCACCCGTTACTAGTTGCTACATTTATAAGATCATCTAAGAAACTTCCTTCTTGAAATACCTTTTCAATAAACGCCACTTTACTTCACTCCTAATCTTTTAAAAATTGATAATTAAGCCAAATAGCTTTTTTCTCTAAAGATTTATTTATATATTCAAAACGGATAATCGCTTTCGCAGGAATTTGTTTAACAACAGAAAAATTGAATCCTTCGGGAACATCTTTCATATAAATTTCATCTGCTATTTTTTCATTATTAATATATAAATTCCAATAGTCATTATCGTTATATTTTGATGCACCGATAGAAAATGCAATCATTTCCATATCAACTGGTGCTATAAATTCATTATGATGAATATTTTCATAAACACCTATTCTTCTTCCTTTTATAAAAGGAATCGTTTTGGTTGGAAAGTATGGAGCATCTAATCGGCCACCTGCCATATAATTTACAGCAAAACTCATAATCTCCCTCCCATTACTTCAAAAACTGTAAAGCAATCCATACTTGCTTATTATTAATTCCTTGGTTATGAAATTTAAAAATAATTTTATCTCCGGCCTTTAATTGCATATAGGACATAAGACTTATACCTTCTGGTATTTTTTTTGTATAAATATCCTCACAAACAATACCGTCATTTACAATAAGCGACCATTTATCATCGATTTCATACATAGAACTACTCACGCTAATGGCATAAAACTCCATGTCAATTGGTAATACGTATTCCATCTTATCTTCTGTCCATGCTTTAGAATCCATTATAAAACCTTTCATATACGGAAAAGTTTTCGTTGGATAAAATGGCGCATCTAATCGGCCACCAGCTATATAAGTTGTTTCAAACAAAGGTAATCACCCTTTTTATTGTATTAAAAAATCCCCATACATCATTACGACACATCGGGAATTGGTAAATCTGATAACATACCGTTACCTTTATTAATAAGCCTTGGTTGTACTCGATCTAATTGTTTATTTGCGTTATAAATTAGTTGAATCTCCATCTTTTTACCTGTTATTTTATGGGATATAATGACCTTTTCAAGTAGTGCTTGTCCATTAAAAACCAAATCGTAGTGCAGATATTTATCTCCATCAACTGCCGATAAACGAGCACCATCACGAACCAGTGTATACCCTTCGGTCATAGCCTCTTTAAAAACATCATTTGGATCGTTACCAGGCATCGGTTTTCCACCGCTGTAAAATTCTCTATCAATTAATCCTTTCATTAAATACATAATAGGATCATATAAGTTCTTTTGCATTATCATAGAATCACCCCTAATTTACCCTTGTAACAGACCAAGTTTTTGCTGGCCTTTGGGTATAATAGTGATCTTTATCTTGATTTACTCGAGGAAATGATAAATCTGGTAAGGAACCATAATCGAACAAGATATTATTCTTGGTATCTAGTACTTGCAAACGGCCTGTAAGAATCCCTTTAGGATTTCGAACCGCTTCAAATACAATGATATTTACTCCATATTCAAGCGAAATATCAACGTATGTAGGATTGTTCCGAATAAAATAATTTTCTTCGACTAATTTATTGTTACAATAAATATTTAATAAATCTCCATCCTCTACATCCCAATCCCAAAGCTTTAATCTTAATGTATCAACATTTACTGTGATTCCTGCTATATCTGTATATGGGGTAGGTTCATACCCATAGTTAACAGATAAATCTAAAGTTTGATAGAATCCATCATCAGCAGAAATCATTGTGTTAATTCCTTTAACAAAGTAGTTCCATTGTTGCCCAGAATCCCTATTATAGACGGAAACCACATCAAACAATTGAATTCGCGGATCCCCTATCACAGCAACTGTTAATGTTCTGAACTTTTGAATCGCTTTTAAATGATAAGCTGCAGCAACTGCCCTTCTTGCAAAGAATGTTGTTGCCCAAGGTACTTCTATCATTTCCTCTCGCAAATCCCCTAAAGAGACATTTTTAAGTAAGAATGAATTAATAAAACCATTAGCATAATCTCCACATTTAATAACAATACTGTTACTAATGTCCTGATCTGTTAATTGCATATCTAAAGAGATAAGGTTTTCGCCTTCTCTAAAACTAAACTTTGCAGGCTCATTAATTGCATAGTCTGGCATTTTCATAAATGTACAACTTCCATCTGGTTCATGTTTAATGTAGTGGAATGTTGTATCTATAATATCCCTTACAATTTCATCCCACTTTTGAAACCTCTTTCCAGTTGCCCCTTCAACAATCCAGCTTTGATTTGTACCGGGAATATTTACCCTACTACCGTGTAATGTAACTCCTGCTTTTTCAAGGAAGAATTTCACTACATCATACACATTTCCAGTCGGTGCAACAATTTCATCTGATCCCGGCGTTGGAATTACTGATTTTTGTAGAACCTTTTTATAAGATGTTGTGCAGGTAACTGATATTGTGCCGCTTTCGGCATTCACCTTTACGTCAGATACAAAACCATGTATATACGGTAAAGCTTCTTCACCATAACCGATAGAAACCTTAAATTCAGTCTGCGGATATAGTTGGTTTGTGTTTGTTACTTCACTGTTGTAAAACCATTCTTGAATGGAAGAAAACTTACCATACCAGTTATCAGGTGCCATTTGCCCATATTCATTAGCAAAGGTAATAGAAAATGTACTTGCGAACTGATCTGCGTTCTCTTGCACTTCCAGGCTTACTACACGATGTTGTATTTGTACATAAGAAGAAGATTCTCTTTTTTTCATATAAACAATTAAATTAGGAGCATTATTCCCCACTTGGAAATAGCTCCCCAACATTCTGATTAAAGAAATAGATCCTTCTCTCACATTCCATCAACTCCAATACCTGCTTGTGACATAGATATTAATTTACACTTTGCTATTACTAGTGTTCCTTTACGTATTGCATCAACTTCATTAGGCGGTATTATACCACCATAGGTACCGTAATCACCTGTAATAATATGAGGGCGATATATTTCACTCATGAACTCACGCCAATGACTGATATCATTGAATAAAGCAGTAAATTCTACTTCACATCCTTTATTACCAGTACTTTGGTAACGAGGATATCCATGCATAACATTGTAATTTTTTAATCCGTTTAAGGATTTAGGCATTTTCGTTTGTTCAATCATTGCAATTGTAGGTATCGGTCCATATGCATGATAATAAACATCGCGCAAATAGGCTACGTCAGAAGAACCGTAACCGATTGTTGTAAATTCAATTGTTTGTGGCCCTGCACCAACAAAAATTTCTCTTGCTTCCCAGGCATAAGCACCTCTTGCTCTAAATTTTTCAATACCATTTACTCGAACAATAAAGTATTTATCTGGTAACATACCATCAGAACCAATAGGAACTTGGGACATAAAAGAAAAATTATATGTCCCAGGCCATGAAAAATTAATAGTATATTTAATTGTACTTTTTAATTCTGTAACATCCCATAAGAGATGATATGAACCAGCTCTTCTATGCAATGTTTTTAATATACTCATACATTACGCACCGCCATTCCCATTAGATCGTCAGCAACTACGTTTTGTAGTAATTTTCTCATTTTCACAAAATCCTCTGCAGTTTGCAATTTTTCAACAGCAACTTTGAATGTAGCATTTTGAATTGTAACACCTTTATCTGTTTTCTTTTCAACAGAAGAGTGTCCAGCAAATGGATGTGCAGATTTTCCAATCATATCAGCAGAATGTGCCCCCATTTGTCCAATTCGGGTAGATACATCCGTTACTAGTTGCATCGGTTTCGGTGGAACAACCGCTTTATTTAACAATCCAGAAGCCTTGTCCACAGCCGGGATCATTTTTTCCATCCCTACACCAAGACCTTCTGTAATATATCCGCCGTACTCCATCATTAGACGAGAAGGAGATTTTATACCAAAGAAACTTTTAACTGCTTTTGGTATTCCGTCTACAACGCCTTTAGCTTTATCAACAACCCAGCCAGCCATAGATGTCATACCTTTACCAATACCAGCAATAATATCTTTCCCCCAGCTTACAGCGTCGTTTGCTATCCCTTTCACTATAGAACCAACTTTACCGAATACATCCTTTACTGTATCAACAATGCCGTCAAACGCTCCGACGATAGCTTTTTTAATTGCTGCAAAGTTACTTACTATGAAATCTCTAATAGCACCAACAACACTAAATATTGTGTTTTTTATCTTATTAAAGTTATCCACCACAAAGTTAACAAATGTCCGAACAGCAACTATTATTGTTTCTTTAATAAAATTCCATGCGGTTACAATAATAGACTTTACGATATCCATTACAGTCGTAATTGTGTTTTTTATAAAATGAAATGCTGTAACCACAAAACTCTTTATAGTCTCTAATACAGTTATAAAAACTGTTTTAATTACATTCCAAATCGTAGAAATAACCGTCTTTATTCCATTCATTACAGTTGTAATTATGCTATGAATTGCTTGAAACACACTACTTACAACTGATTTTAAGAAGTTTAATACAGTCGTAAAAATTACCTTTATTCCATTCCACACTGTAGAAATGACGGTTTTTATCCCATTCATCACAGTCGTAATTATGCTGCGAATTGCTTGAAATGCACCACTTATAAATGTTTTCAAAAAGTTTAGCACCGTCGTAAAAACTGTTTTTATAATATCCCAGCCAGTTTTAAAAATATTTTGCCATGTTTTAATAGCAGTAGAAATATAGCTTTTAATAAATTCTAAAGCAAACTTAACAACACTTTTTATTACGTTTAGCACTGTATTGAATATCGTTTTTATTAAATTCCAACCAATTTCAAATGTCTTTTTCCATATGTTGATATACATTGTAATTACAGTGGTAATTATTTTCCATGCCCCGCTAAGTATTTTATCTATAAACGATACCGCAGATTGGAATACTTTTTTTGTTCCTTCCCAAAAACTTGAGAAAAACTTTGACAAGCTATCCCATACTGACTTCGCAACTTTAACGATAGCATCCCAGGCTTTAGAACAAATATCACTGATCCATTGCACTGCCTGCTTTGTATATTTCACAATTGAATCCCAATTTTTATACAGCACATATACTAAACCAACCATTAAAAGTATTGCAATGCCCCATGGACTTAATACTAATGAAAACATTGATTTTCCAAGACCAGTCAATATCTGTGCGAACTCACTAAAAACTTTAATTAGTTTTAAGGCATCTTTAATAATCGCCGTAATTGCACCCGGTATTTGCATTAATGTTTTAACTATATTTACAAGGCCACCAATGATTTCACTCGCCTTAGATATAAGACTAGAAACAGATTTGATTAACTCAACCGTTTGCTTCAACGATGGTATTACTATATTGGAAATCTTCACGACTTGTTGAGCGATAGGTTGAATAGTTCCAGCCAAACTCTTTGCATCTTTTTCAGTTAACCCAAGCATATCCTGTAGTTTTTTTTGAGAACCTTCCAAATCGGTAGCAAATTGTAAAGCTTTGCTATTGACTTGTTCTATAGGTTTTGTAACTTTATTTGAAATAGTGTCACCAAATGTTTGCATTTGCTTACTAATATTCCCAAGAGAATCTGCTGATTTTTGGATTTTTTCTTGCATTGTATTAGAGGCTTTTTGCACTCTCTCTTCAAACTTTTCTACACCTTTATATGCCTGATCCGCTTTGTTACCAATCTTCCCAAAAACATTGGTCGCTCCGTTACCAAATTTTTGAATTTGGCCATTTATTTGATTAAGTACTTCTGCTGGTTTTTGAAATTTTTCTTGTATGTTCTTAGAAGCCTTTTGTAAACTTTCCTCAAACTTTGCTAAATCCTTATAAGCTTCATCTGCTTTAATTCCAATTGTACCAAACAACTGGAATACTTCTGTAAACATTCACTCCCCCCTTTCTAACTAGGAAGTTTTTTATTCCTGATCGTCTTCAAACTGAAACTCTGCAATCAGCTTATTTGCATGGTCGATACATTCCTCTTTGGACCAAACTTCCATAGTCTCATTTTCTTCCCCATCCGACGTAGATTCCGTAAGTCCAAAAGCTTGCAAATAGTCCTGAAAAGTTGTTCCTTCTTCTAATTGCCTTGTTTGAAATCCGATAAAGGCCATCTTTTTCCATTCATTTAATTCTTCTTGCTGCTCTTCCTGACTAATAAAAGAAAATAAGTCCATTAAACGAGAATACGGTATGGATAAGACATAATCATCTGTCCATCCATACCGTTTTTGGACTTTATCAAAAGCCCTTAGCATATTTTGCTCTGTTTCTTCTATGTATTTATTAGAGTCATTTTCTACATTTCTTGTTTGTTCCACTTGAGACTTTGAGATTTGATTAGACCCTTGACCTGATTGAAAAAAGACATTAAATCTTCACTTTCTAATAATCCTTCAATAACTGCAACCATAGCTTCTGGTGGTAACTGATCGAATTCTTCACGCTTAATCTGTAATAGACTAGAGAAAAATTCCGAAAACTCATCTTCACATTCCGGAATCATAGACAATAATTGAAAGACAAACTCTAAACCCTTTTCTTTTTTTTGTTTTTCAATTTCATTTAACTGTTCTTGTTGCTCTTCATTCATTTGGGCCAATTGAATTTTTTCATCAATTTCATTCTTTTCTTTCCCAAACTCCATAAAATCAGTCATTGCATGACGACCAACTTTAGAAATAATCTTAGTAAAACGCCAAACATCTTTTACATTTAAACGTCTCATCTTCATCTTCTGACCTGAAATTGTAATTTCTGTACTATTATGCATCATTTTTTCTAGCATTGTTGTCATATTCAATATCTCCTTTTATAACCTAAAAATAAAACCTACAACTTATTTACTTGTTGTAGGTAATTTAGGTGCTTTTTTCTTTGGTAAATAAATTTCATAAGGGGGTGTATTAGGCGAACTTTCACTATAATGACCAATAAATTTGCATTTAAGTCCTACAGTTCCTTTACCATCTTTTAAATCAATTTCTACAGAAGAAACTACCATTGCATTTCGGATAACAAAAATAACCGGAATATCACTTCCTGAAACTACACCTACTATTGCAATATCACTATAACTTGCGTCTTTAATTTCATTGGTTGGTTTTACAATGTTATAATCGTTATCCGTCGTACTATCTACATCTACGCCTGGTAGAGCTAACTCTAAATTTTCTTTTGTAAATTCTACAAGTGTAACCTCCATATGTGGTTCATCTTTTAATAGCCATTTTCCGCGAACTAGTTTTCCTAAAACACCATCAATATCAGCATCATAGTATTCTCTAGTAAACCCCACTTTACAGCCACCTGTAGTAGCTCCTAACATCTCACCTAGGTCTTTAACACTTTTAAAACCTTTATACATTACACCCGGTCCAATAACAAAATTATCAGTTGTACCCTCACGTACACCATTAATAAGCTTCCAACTCATTTTTTTCCCTCCTTAATATAATTCCATTCTTCCTACCCGTACAAGAAACTTAATACTAATATGAATAATTGATGGATCTTCATCTGGAACTGTAATACTGCCTGCTCGATGAATCGTAATAATACCAGAATCTCTTAACAATCCCGCTTCTCTGTCTAACAAATGTTCTATTCGCCTTGAAATTACATCCGCTTTTTCATAATCACCTTGGCCACAATATATATCAAAAGTGAGGATCATACGATCAATTACCTCTATATCATCCGGATTATTAGATTCAATTCTCATTACCACATAAGGCATTTTCATATCATTTTGTGCAGTTTGAAATGTTAGAGCGGGCTCTCCTTCATATTTCGATAGATTACTTTGCACAATTGTATCTTTCTCAATAATATTTCTAATTGTTGCAATCGCTTTTGTCGTCATTGTTCTCCTCCCAATGTCCTTTTTAATTCCCCACGCTCTTTTTCAAACGTTTTTAAGAAAAAAGGTCGGGCTTCTACAGTACTTGTACCATTTTCGACATACACCGCTCTTTTTAATTGACTTCCAATCGTACCTACTACTTCGTTATCTGTAATATGTAAGCCATATTTAATAGAATCTTGTAATTCTCCCGTTCTAGAAGCAAATGTCTCTCCTGGTTTTGAAGCAATATATGTGCGACTTGATCGTGGAATTTTATACTTCACACCATTGTGACTACCTGATACTGTTTGTTTCATTTCTCGTTGCAGTTGATTGCAAGCACTTATAATTCTTTCTACCATCATTTTATTAAGTTGTTCTTTAACCTGTTCTACATTACGTGTAACCATGAATTCCGATGTATTCGTCATTTTATTCCAACAACTCACAATACAATTCAATATGGTGATTTAAAAATGATGGATTTCTTGGTTCTCCTCTTACCTCAAATACATAATCATGAAAATAAATTACATCATTTGTATGGATGTTATGTTCTGCAGAAGTATAAATTTTAAAATTCGGCTCAAAATTTTGTTTATTTCTTTTTAACCTTTCATTATCTACTGCTGTGTGTGTCGTTACCCGACACTTCATTCTTTCATAAATAATGACAGGCTCTTCTTTAAAATTTCCTGCCGGCTGTTTTACCTTTTGATTCCTTTTCACAGTTACTTCATGTATATATAATTCTTCCATATCTAATGCTCACAGCCTATTCTTTCATTCATAATGCTATTAAAGGGTTTCTACTTCGGTATTTTTTTAATACTTTTAAAATCTTTTTATTAACAGTTTCTTCATCTAGCGATTCAATATTTATTTCATATGAATAATCTCCGATATTTGCTGATTTTTTCATATTTTCATATTGTAGATTTGTTCGAATTACCGCATAACACGTCATATCGATGATGCATTTTTTCATTAAAGTCAAAAGCCCATCATAATCTTGTATGGTATACTCAAATTCATATAATTGATTCTCACTTAAACCATATACAGTGCAACCATCAGAAAAAACTGAACTGGTAACTTCTTCTCCAGAACCAATATGGATTACCTTGATCAAATTTTCTGCTCGAAAAGAAAGCCAAGCCAATTTACTTGTTCTAACTTTCTCTTTCATTGGGTTACTTGGCATACTTCTCAAATAGTTTTTAGTAATCAATTCATATTGACTAATGAGCTCCTGGATTACCGTATCGGGCATTCGTTGAACATTTACCCTGTTCTTTATGTCCTGTACAGTAATTTCCATCCTTCCACCTCTTTTACTTCTCTTTCTTTTTAACCTCTATACTATCTATTAACTTAAAATGTCCTGTACTTAGTAAATAGTTTGCTTTCTCATTTGCAACCTTTTCCTTTACTCCGTTAAAAAAAGTATAGCCATATGCAGTATATGTACCGCCTAATTTTAATTCTATAATCTTCATATGCAAATTACCTTACTTAATTTCCAAATTTATCAGGTATATTAGTAAGAATTGCTACTGCGTCCATTTCTTGAATAACTGCATCATCATCCAAATGAATAACATAGAATCGCTTATCTTCCATAACAGCAGATTTACCTTCTACAGTCTTACGAACTCGCGTGTCATACGTATTTACCGCAATAAAGTTTTTAGGATCTGCAAAAATAATTACATCATCTTGAAGAGAAGGAACTGTAACAATCTCATACCCTAACGGCTTATTAACTTGATCCCCTGTACCTAATAACGCAGCATCACCTAAGCCAGTTGAACGAGTTGTTAAATATTCAATCCACTTCTCTCTACGAGCAGGTGACATAATCCACTTTAAACCTTCATTTTTATATTTATTAGGCATCGCCTTAGATAAATTAAAGATTGAGTCTTTACTAAATCCGGCGCTAGCTTCAGCATCTCCCGTTCCCGTCACTAATTTAAAATGATCGACAATATGAGATTTACTTGATTGTTTAATTTGTTTTAACCAGCCATCATTAATTTGAAGAAATGGATCTTCTGAAGTTACATCCCCATTCCAATGAAGATCTTCAAGGTCAATACCTAACTGAGTTGACATTAATGTCATAACAGTATCTTCATATCCTTCACCTTCGATATTTTCTCGAAGTAGCTCCTCCGTAATCTCCCATGGTAAACGAATAGAAACTGTATCATATTCAACTTTCGACGTTTCTACACCCGCTCGATAGCCATCATCACTATTTTCCATTTTCCTACGTAAAATTCGACCACCGATTGCAATTTTATCTAATTCACCTTTTTTCGCTTTACGAATCTCTTTGCGATGCAATTGAGAAAATGGAGTTGCATCAAATACCATTCGGAAAAATTCTTTACTTTGTTCCGGATATAATAGCCCCGCTTTCATTCCTCCTGTTGTCATTGTACTCTTTTCAATTCGTTCAATACGTGCTAATAATTCTTTATTATTCATAGATTCATTTCTCCTTATCTTTATAGATCTAATCCTACCCATTTATTTACTGGTTTTCTCATCTCGTTTGTTGGTTTGGCATCAGCTCCAAGACTTTTACGAACTTGTGCTGATCGCTCAATTACTTCAAGTCTCTTTGAAATGGGGTCTATTACCTTCTGAATAAATTCACTTGTCTTTTTAGATTCTCTGTCATTTTCTAATTCATTAGTATCATGAGTTGATTCAAGTTCTTTATTTAACTGTTCTTCCAACTCCTGTAATCTCTCAAGAAAAGGACCCATTTCTCTCTTTACAATGTCTGCAATCTCATCTGAATTTTGATCTGCGTTTTTTTGTAACTTATTTTCTTTAATTTGGTTCATCAAAGAAATCATTTCATCAAATTTTTTATCATTTTTCTTATATAAGATTTTGCCTACTTCATTTATGGAATTAATAGTAATATCTTCCGGCGAGAAATCTGTATCACCACCCTTCATTGTATTTAAAATGTCCTTCATTTCATCTAAGGTGGAAACCATCTGCTTAATATCTACATTTCCCTCCCAAATCCCAACATAAAATACATCTTCAAACAAATTAAATACCTTTTGCATCTTAGAGTTTTGTTTACTATTTAATGACTGATTATCCATCTCCTGAGTTTGTTCCTCGTCATAATGTGACTTAAAAAAATTAAACATCTTACGAATTACACCTTTCTCATCTTGTGTAAACTCATCCATTTGTGGCATCTCCATTCTTTCTCCAACCCCTCCCATCGAAAAGCCTGTGATTTTCCCTTTTTTGATCTCTTTCCATGTTTCACTATCGTCTACTCGAACAGTCATAAGCCATGTTCCTTTTTTAATATTTTGTTTCCCAACAATCGTATTATTTTTAGAAATCCAGCTTTCTACTACTGTTCCTTTTCCCGCCAACTCGTCATGGTTTTTATCTATGTATCTATATTTCTCTAAAAAATTATAAGCCGCTCTTTCAATTTCTTCAGCCGTCATGATATCACCATGTGCATCTTCTATATTTGGTTCATAAACAACCCCTGTTACAAGTTGTTTTTCATCTTCCCTCTTTAAAATAGGGACATTTTTCAAAACGTTAGAGCCATTCATGTTCATACCCTTCATAATTGCAAATGGCCTACCATTAGCCCCTTTTGTTACTAATGAAACATAACTAATTTCTACATTTTTCAATTCATTTGGCATAATATATTCCTACTTTCTAGCAAGACTACTAAATCGAATTTGAATCTTCATTTAAAAATTTATCTCCTTCTAGAACTGGTTCGTATCCGATGACTTTTCGGCATTCATTTCTTGTTAATATACTCTTTTCGTATCCATCTATTGCATATTGCATATCACTTGCTCGATCATCTGTATCAATTTCATTCAATTGAAACTGCCAGTCCAATTCCCCTAATGTTCCTGTAAACTCTTTAAATAATTGTGTATTTAATCGATGTTCTAAAATTTGTTGACCTGGTTCAATAATTGATCTTTTATACATTTCATTCATTTCTTTTGCTGTCGTCTGCCCAAGTGATCCTGTCATAGCCCAACCAATTCTATATGGTGGCACTCGATGAGCTACACAAATTTCCATAGCATTATCTTGGCGATATAAACGAAAGCTCGCTTCTTTGACATCAGGCCCTAATTTCTCTAAGCGAGCTTTTGCTCCTTCAGGAACAGGAACAACTGCTAACTTATGATGTTCTCCTTTGGTTTCGACAGAGAAAAATGTTTTTAATTCTCTTTCAACTGAATCATCTATTTCATCAACACCCTCAACAAACAAAACAGCATCTGGAATTGTTTTACCAGTGAAATAATTAATATTGTAATCTCTTACAGCTTGTGATCCTACAATGGAACCAATAGAACTCACATAATCGGGAATACCATAGTATGATGATCTAGAACCAAATTTACGAATTACAATAACTTCACCAGCTTTTTCTTCAGTGTCTAATAACGAGTTTTCATCTAAGCTATCACTAATCATTTCTCCATCTACTAACTTAAAATCATATGGATAACTAAATCTTTTAAACCATCTCTCCTCATTATTTACAATCTGTGCAAATCGAATCTTATCTTTATGCGCACGTACCGTATGTGCTGGAATATGGTGAAGCTGCGTTGGTTCCCCTTTTAAATTACGAACAACCTCTATAATTCCCCAACCTACAGTTTCATAATCCTCCCAAACTGCCCTAAGTATTTCGCTACTTGTCATTTCATTGTTGCAATACCTCATAAAACGCTTTAATTCTTTATATTGTTCTTGATTTGCCTCTGTCACTTCATCTAGCGGTGCAAAATCAAATCCCATACCAGCAATATCATTTACTTTTGCACTAATACATGCCGAGTGAATAGGGTTACTTTCTCTCAAATTTAATAATACTTGCATATCATATGGAGGCTTTACTAGTTCTTTATCACCGTACACTTGTGCAAATGGATCAATTGCCATTTGTTTACTTTGAAGTTCCTCATTACGTAAAGTCATCTCACGATTTTGTAATTTAAGTACTTTCACATTCTTAATTGCTTTCTTCTCAACCATAAAATTTATGCCTCCTTTCATATACAAATCATTTATTCAATGTTTTTCATAAATACTTTACCAATATAAAAAAGCTGAACATTACATGTTCAGCTAAACCCTTTTTATTTTTCCACCCATTATTTTTTTTTGCTTAGTAAAAAAGTATTCTAAGGCTTGTGACGTTGTATCTACTTGATCATTATGCTTACCAGATGGGAAAGAAGCTAATTCATCTACATAATCATATACCCAAGATTGTATTTTAGGATTAGGTATATATACATTTCCAGATTGAAATTCAGGGGATATTGCCTCAGCACGTGTTTCTTTTGAACCCTGTGGATTTATAGGGATAATTCCACTTATTTCATTCTTCAATGAACTAATAATGGCAGGGCCATTTGCTTTTTTTTCAACTAATTTCGGAATGGACTTTTTAAAACCAGAATTCCGAAGGATCGACTCATATTTATGATGAAAAACAACAAATGCTTTCTTTGTTTCTAGGAAATTCATTTGCGCCCTCACTTGATCAATTAAATATTTGTCTCCATCTATTTTTCCCCAAATCTGTCCAACTACAAATGAACTTTTATTTGTAGTATTATCAAAAGCCATATCCCAGGAAGTAATAATTTGATCAAATTGTTCCCAATTTGGTAACACATCATAATATTGAAACCAGTTCCTTTTAAAAATATTCCCTATATCACTTGATGGTTTTTGTTGCCATAAAGATAACCAAGAGCGTGCAGAGGAAAACTTCTTTTTATCTTCATAATAATTTTGGCCATAGTGTTCAACCCATAAGCCTCTTCCTATTTCTCTGTTCAATGGATCATCCCTTGACTCTGCTATAGCAGGAATTGATAACACAGTCCATTTCTCCTGCTCTTTCTCTAACAATCTACCAGCTAAATCGTCCTCATGCCATCGCGTCAAAATTAGAATTACCTTTGCACCTTTTTGCAAACGTGTAGATAAAGTGTCTTCCCATTCATCCCATAGTCTATTTCGGTATGTAATTGATTCGGCCTCTTGGCGATTTTTAATAGGGTCATCAATAATTAATAAATCTGCTCCTTCCCCTGTAATCGAACCACCAACTCCTACAGACAACATTCCACCAGAGTGGTTATGTAGTGCCCAATCTGTTACTGAACCTTGCCGCTCATCAATTCTAATGTTAAATATTTCTTTACCAAACTCTTCAATCTTAGCACGATTTCTTCTACCAAACTTTTCAGCTAAACTTGATGCATAAGATACCTCTATAACTCTCTTATTTGGATACTTTCCTAAATACCAACTTGGCAATGTTTCTGTTATAGACTGTGATTTTGAATGCCTAGGTGGCATAAACACCATTAATCTATTAGTCGATAATTTCTCTTCAATTAAATCTTGGCAAATCTTTGTTATTAATTTTGTGTGTTTTGCATGTTTATAGAATCCCTTATGTGTATACTGAACATAGAAAGGGGTAGTTCACTTTTGCCAATTCCTTAAATGTATTTTCATCTATTAACTTATGCACATTCATCCGTGTCATGATTGTAATTCCCCTCCTTGAACTTTCTCAAATAATTTCATAGCTAAATCAAGCATTTCCTCATCACACCCAATTTTCATGGCCATTTTATTATGCTCTACTTTCATTTCTCCTGAATGATTTACGTTTGCTTGCAATTGATCTTTTCTTCCCCATTTAGTTGGGAATTTTCTTTCTAATCTCCATGCTGCGGCTTTCCAATTAGATTTTGCATGCTCCCCAATTGTCTCAACGTCTCTAGCTTCACTAAATGCTAATGCCTGATCAATTTCCATGACTAACTTCACATAAATCTTATCTTTTCTCGGTACTACTTCACCTGTCTTTTCACTCGTTTCAATTGCTCTACGCCCTTGTTTTAACCAAACATAAACTATACTTCTACTAATTCCAACTAACGCACATGCGGTTTCAATATAATTCCCTACTCTAATATATTGGGTCAACCTATTTATCAGCTCATCATTCAATTTCATTGGTCGCGCCACTAGCATTCCCTCCCGTTTTAACTCATCATTTGTACTTCTTTTTCTAAACACTCAATACATATTGTTGTTATATTGTCGTCAACTACCTCACGAATTAACATTTGTTCACAATACTGAATTGTGATTGGAAATTTCAAAACCCACAAACATTTTTCAAGACAAATTGAACATATTGGCATTGTATCTATATCTTGTTCTAACATCTAATCGCATCCTTCTGTAGTTTTTCATGTACTACTGCCTATTTTGTAGTAAATAAAAAGATGCCGTCACTTTTAAAATCTCTCATTTAATTTATAGATATCCTTTGGATCACTCTTTCTTTTTGCTAGTATCCATTCTTCATTTTTTATATTTCATTTAAACTTATTTTATTACTCTCTATTTATAGGTGGCACTATGGTGACAAGAATGTATTTGTAAATGAAAAAAAGCCTTAACTACTTTCGCAGAAAAGACTTTTTCTTACTTGTTTAGCAATTTTTATTTCAGATCTATATAGAATCGTTTTAATTGTGCTTCTTGAAACATTCAAATATTTAGCAATTTTCTCTTGTGTAATGCCTCTTCCTCTTGACATGATATATATTTCTCTTTCATATTTTGTCAAAGTAGAGAGCGCATCTTCTAGTTTTATTCTTTCCCATTCTGAAATGACACTTTCTTTGTTTTCATCATCCCATTCATATGTTGTATCAGTACTACGAAAATACCTTTGCATTAACAAGGAATCATATGATTTTTCTCGTTGGTAAGCAGCTCTACGTTCTATTCCCCGACGATTCCCCGGCATCTTTGCATTCTTCATCCACTCCAAAGCATATGTGACATCACTAATCATACTTGTTAATATTTTAATCTCTTCTTCTTTTGCACTTATTTTAGCACTCTCTAGCTTACATAACGTTTCTTTATATTGGATAATTAAATCTCGCATATACCATTCCCACCCTTATAACAAAGCAAAATTGTTAAAAATAGAGACCATCTAAATCTACATTTAATTTCCATTTATTTTTTCTCATCAAAAACTAAAATTATTTTTAAAAAATCTTCCTTAATACTATTTATCATTGCTACTTTGTACTTATATGATATATGTATATAACGATTCATTTTTATCTCTTTTTCATCATTTTTTTACATAAAAATAACCACCTGTTTGTTTACACAGGTGGTTATAATCCATATTAAAAACTTATTTATGATTAATAATCTTAACACTCCTCAACCTCAATCCCTAATGCATATGCATAGTTGTAAAAAGCAGTATTTCTTTTTCTATAATAATCTCCCTCGGATAAATTCAACTCTTTCATAACCTCATATCTATTAACTCGATTCTTTAACAAATATTTTTGAATAATTATTCTATCACTTTCAATATCTAGCTTTTCTAACCCTTTGTTCATCGCAATAATATAATTGACCCGCTCTTCTTTCGCATTTTCTTTTAATATATTTTCTTTCGAGAGTACCGTTTCATTAAGATAATTACACTTCATAAATAATCTGTATTTCTTTATAGCTTTCAGTACATTTTCTTTAGTAGCTTCTTTATTTAATACTGGTAATTCTATATTTAACATGTTAAGCCCCTTTCTTATCATTTATCCTTAATCATAATTTGAATTTCACATATCAAAATCATTACAATGATTTGCTATTAAGGCTTATATCCCTCATGTATTATTTCATACATTGTATTGCTAACATTTATTTTCTTATCCTTATAATTTTTGATTAATTTTATTAACTCATCACTATTTAATTCGTACAATTGTTTATCCTCATATTTGTAAATTCCATTTTCAATAAGTTGATTAATTAAAAATAACTTCATCTTGCTGCACCACCATATCTTCAACGAAAAATTGAATCTCTATATCTTTTGAATTATAATAACAAATTGCGCCCCCATTAATCGGAACACATCCTACTACAATTTGAGATTCACTTCCACTTTTTACAATAGCCACTTTATACAATTTATTATCTCTTTCAACTACATCACCAAGTCTAAACTCATTTATTTTACGCCCTTTAATAGCGAATAATTTTGCCCGTTCAAATAATAATTTTTCACTTTTTTCAGCTTTCCTAATTTTTAATTTCGTACTCTTTTCAAAATGACCATAATTATTAGAGAACTCCTCTCCATTAATCCAGAACCAACTACCATGCTTTATTTCTTTTTCATTTTCTTTACAATATTCAGCGATGAATTTTTCACTTTTTTCATTTTCAATATACAATAGTTCTCCTTTTCGAATTGTTTCTCTACAATCTATAAATTCATTCTCAAAAAAGAAATTAATTTGTTGATAGCTTTCTTTTTTACCTAAATAATCAGCAATCACTCTTTCACCTTCTATCTTCCAACACATCGGTGTCTCTTGTACTGTTGTAATCCAATTTGTTTTCATTCGTTTAATTGCTTCAAATCCTTTATATGTTCTCATTTTCAAGATGCCTCCATTTAATTATTTAAAACATATAGAATAAACTTAAAAACTGCTTTCAATGTACATATGTGGAATTTCTGATTAAATGCTCTTTCCATTCCTCATATTCTTTCTTAACTTCCGAATCACTTCACTTACTCGCTAATTAAAAGAACCAATTCATACAGTACAAATTTCTTGAACAATATGTTTTCATCTGCATCTATATTTCCTACACATTATATATTCTTTTCCTAAAAAGGTAATTTTCTCTTACGCTTATCTCTTGTTTTTTTAAATTCTATGTGTCGATATGTATTAAACATACGAGATGTAACTCTTTCATCGTACGCTTTTATAATTGCCTCACCAGTTAAATTCGTTGTGATAATTGTTTTTTTCCCTTGTCGTCCATCAAATAGTTTAAATAACACACGATTTACAAATGCTGTTGCTTTTAAATCATTAATATCCATATCCCCTAGCTCTGCTCCTAGATCATCGATGACTAATAAGTCCATAGAAATTAGCATATTTGTTATGCTATGCTCTGTTTCACAAGATTGCGTATTAAATGTCGAACGTATGTAATCAAAGAGTTCTGAACTTGTAACATACATAACTTTATCCGAACTTTGTTCATTCATTTCATGCGCTATAGAGTAAGCAATATGACTTTTTCCGGCTCCAACTTTCCCCACAAGAATCAAATTAAATCGAATATCATTTAAATAGTCTGTAAGAGCCTTTTTAGCTAAAATTAAATTCTTTTCATCCTCTTCACATTCTGATATAAATGTCGAAAATCTAGCTAATTTAATAGTTTCATCTTTAATAAGACTATGATCGTAAAATATACTTTTACGTTTTCTTTCCTCTTTCTCATAACGAAAAACATTCATTTCTTTTTCTAACCTTCTATTTTCTTCTTCTAAACGACATACTGGACAAATCGTTTCACCCTGAATCTCCATCAATCTTACCATTCGCTTCCTCTCCTGATTACATATCACACATGTTTCAGAAAGGAAGTTCATTTTCTTCGAAAGACTTTGTACTATATCTGTTACCTTTGTTAAAGCCATTTGATTTCACCATCTTTCTCTGCTGCAAATATCCCTCAAATTTAGTTCCAAATAAGGTTTCTGGTCTTAAATATTTTGCCTGTTCTGTATAAAGCCATTCTTTCGCCTTCGTCTCAATAACTTCTTTGAATTCATTTATATTAAATCCCTCTTGTAGTCTAGATTTAATTAACATTTGTGTCTTTTTAGTTGAAATACGATAACTTGTATTACATACACTGTTGAGATAATTAATTATCTCTACTATATCTTTTTGAGTGGTATTCTCTGAGTTAATCTTTTGTGTAGTCTCTGGTATTGGTTGAGACATATTATCATTTTCCATCATGACAATATGTTCTTTTCGTTGAGACAATTTGTCACAATCGTTATCTATTTCTAATTCAACTAGTCTGTCATAATTTATTGAATACCATTTTGTTTTATCAAACTTTAATTTGTTATAGTTACCACTTATCAATAAATTAAACTCTTCTAGATTTTTAACAATACGTTTCAACGTTCTTTCATTCCAAAACGGGAATTGTTTATGCCAATTTGAAATGCTATTATAGACCCAATAACGATCATCATAATAATGTTTCGAGCGCTTGAGCCAATAATGTATTTGTTGAAGAAAAATTGCCTCGTTCAATCCAATCTTACTTGCTAATCGAGGTAATACTAATAATGGCTCATCCTGTATTAGCAAACTACTCATTTTATCTTCCTCCAGATTTTTTCTTAAAATCAATATATTAAGCTTCTTAAATATTAAAGGTTTTATTCTCCAAAACCTTTAAATTTCCCAACCTATTAATACTTTTATAGCTTGATTAGCTTGCTTCCTTGTAAGATCACTCAGTGATTGAATTTTAAGTTTTACTTTTAATTTATTTTTGATTTCCTCTTTTGAAATTACTCCATCATATTTCAATGCTATTATATGAATTTTGGCATAAATCATTTTTAACTGTTTATTCGAAAGTTTTTCTGATTCAAAACAACTAGGATTTCTAAATTCTTTATTCTCATTAGTACTCTTGCTGACATATCCTTTTTTTGTCACTCTAAAAACCATGATTAATCCTCCTTACAATAGGATTTCCTATAAGATTTGTTTTTTTAAGACGATAGTCTTTCTTTTCTTACACCACATTCTCTGTTAGCCAATTTAATAAAAATGCCTTCGTTTCTTTAGCCGAAAAATACCATTTCCCTTCCACTTTAAATTTTTGTAAACGCTGATCAAAATAGAATTCTTTTTGAATAGTAATCCTCGACATGCACGTTCTTTTTTAAAATTCCCTTGTATCCCAAAATAAAAATTCTGCACCCATTTCTTTAAGCTTTTCTTCTAATTTTTCTAAATATAATCTTTTGATCACTCTTTCACCTACTTGAATATTTAGCATTCTATATTTCATCTCGATTTTTATATACCAAATACACTTTAGCGTTTCATTTTTTAGATTTCTTTCCTTCTTTTCTAAGTAAAAACTATATATAAAGTACCTTTAATAGTAGGATTATTAGATATTTTGTTTAAAATACCTCAAAAAAACATCCTATAATCCATATATAAATACGTGCATTTTTGTCACAAATTATTTAAAAAAAGATCAGGGAATAATTCTTCTATAGATTTCTCTAAATAGCACGATAACATATGTGCCTCTTTCAGAGTGAATTCACTTTTATTATGTTCTTTTGCCCAATATGTACGTGGAGAAACATTAAGAAAATCAGCAACTTCTTCAATAGTTTTTCTCTTTAATTTTCTTTCTAAAAATATCATCTTGTGCATTTTTGTCACCTCTTTTCAAATTCAAATATAGTACTACGTGACAAAACAGTCAAGAATTTTTTTACCAAATCACGAAGAAAGTTGCATTTTTGTCACACCAATTATATAATCAATCAAGACGGAGGTGACAAAAAGTCATGAAATCATTCGGTTTAAAATTATCTCAATTGATGAAGAAAAATAATATGACAGACGAGCAATTAGCTGAATTATTATCTGTTAGTAGAACTACTGTTTTGCGGTGGAGAAATGGTGAAAGAAGCCCTAAAATGTCAAAAATATCTCAAATCGCTAAGATATTAAATGTCTCTGCAACCTACTTTATTGATGAAAATGAATCCTATTGTCCTGAAGATCACGCAATGACCAAACGGAATATTCCCATTTATGGTACAATCGCAGCTGGTAAACCAATTGAAGCTATAGAAAATGTAATTGGGGATATACAGGTACCTGATATCATTTTAGATAAATATGGATTTGAAAAACTATTAGCACTTCGTATAAACGGAGACAGTATGAATAGAATTGTACATGATGGACATATAGCTGTACTTGAGAGGACAACAAATATAAATAATGGCGACATAGCCGCTGTACTCATCAACGGGTATGACGCCACTTTAAAAAGAATTTACAAAACCAATAATAGAATTATACTTGAACCAGATTCTTTTAATCCTAGTATACATCCATTAATGTTTGATTGTACAGATATAGAAAATTGTCCAGAAATAAAAGTAGTTGGAAAATACATTTGGAGTTGTGCACCAATTCAATAATATTTTATCGATGAATTAAGTTATTTTGTAATAAATTTTAAAGTAAGGGGGCTTTCTCCCCTTCTTTTTTATAGCAGGGATTTTATCTTGTCTAGTTTCAGGAAATCTTGATTTTTTATGTGAGCGTTTTGTGGGTGAATTACTCTTCTTTCAAATAAAAGTGTTTTACCCACAACATAAAAAAACTCAGCACGTTTTGTGTCAGGAATTTGAACCTCTTATTATAGAGACATATACTGCCCGCTTTCGCCTCTTAAACGTTCAATCATACTTGATATTTCTTCAAAATCTATACATGATTGCTTTTTCTTGCTCAATACAAAATACCTTCCTTACAAATTATAATAAATTGAATCTTAGTAAAACAAAAAGAGATGTCTTAGTAGTATACCTCGGACATCCTCTTCATTTTATAATATCTAGATTCTATACATCCCTATCAATTAAATTTTTATTCTACCTAATACATCGTATTATCATTAGCTGCTTCACTTGGAATCTCTTGAATTACATCCCAGTGTTCGACAATCTTTCCATCCTTGTTACGAAATATATCGACTATAGCAACTTCCCTTATCTTGAGAATTAGTACGAGAATGTACATGAAGAGCAACTGTATCCCCTTCAGCTACTACACGTTTAATCTCTGCAGAGGAATTAGAGTTTTTAACAAAATCTTCCTCAAAGAAATCCATAAAGGCTTTTCGTCCATCAGCAACAAAAGGATTATGTTGCTTATACTCTTCACCTACATATTTTTAGTAAAAAACTCATAGTTGAATTTAATATATCTAATTCCTTTTATTATCAGAATAAGCCTTTACAACAACTATTGATTATTTTTTATATCATTAATTCTATAATTTCTTTAATACACTTACCATTATCCATTGCTATATCTAATTTCCGTTTAAATCCCTTATTTATAAGTTTATACCTATACATCGTGTTAAATTGTGTGTGGCAAGATAATACAAGCTGCTAAATTGAATTATTGTTAGGTAGTTTCTACGGTATGATATTATCACACAATTATTTATACATATAAAAAGATTTCCTGCTTTGTAACAGGAAACCTTTTATGTATCTTTAACCTACAAACCTAAAATTTCAACAATCTGACGGGCCTTAGCATTATCTATATAATAATGCATCTCTAACCCTCTTCTTTCTGAGCGGAGTACGGTTCCCCTCAATTTTGATAAATGTTGTGAAACAGTGGATTGTGGAAGTCTCAATATCTCCGTTAACTGTGTAACATTGCATATTTTATGGTGCATTAATTCATTTACAATTTGTAATCGAACAGGATGTGCCATTACTTTTAATACATCTACATCGTCTTCATGGATTTCAGCTAGATTTCTTTCAGATATTAATGTTATCATTTCGCATTCTCCTTTATTATTAATTTCTATTTTCCTGTTGTCCTTATAATTAATACTTATAGCTAATTACCATTTGTCCTGTTGAGAAAATATATTCTCTTTTTAAAACAAAAAGGACACCAATTCATAAAAACGTTTTTTACTGCTTTAATGAATTGATGCCCTCTAATTTTTTGACCAGAATATATCTTGTTTTAAAGGATATTTTCAATTCCTTTTTCTCAAATCTAGTAAAAAATTTGTATTTTCTTTAAAATCCATATTAAGAATATTCTTCAAATCCTGAAAGCATAAGTTTGCGGCAAACTTATGCTTCCTATCACATTCCACACCAATCAGGATAATTAACACTATCAATGTAGTACTAACTATCTTAATTGAATATTAGTAATAGTGAGTCTAAATATTATCAATTTACTTTATATTACATGTATGTAAAAATAATGACATGATAAGCTTTTTCAAATTTTTCTCCTTGTAAAGATTTGAAAATAGCATTTCAATACTCTCCTTACTGTTAATATGCCTAGAAAAAGAACCCCATAGGGTTCTTTTTCTGTTCATTCCCTAAAATCCCATATTAATAAAAAAAGAAGAGGGATATATCCTCTCTTCACCAATAAAATCGAACATCTTTACATTTAAGGAAGGGCATCCATTCATCAAGAGATGAATGGAACAATAATAGTTCACCTAGTGAATTATAACACAAACCCAATTCCATTAATAGGTAATATTAACATTATTGGAATAATTGTGGCAAAATTGTTAAGTATCTTAATATTAAAAGGCTTTATATGTATGTAAATTGAAATTGGATAGTGTAAGGATAAAATATAAGGGGGATATATCATGTTTAACAAAAAACAAACATTCGTAACAACGGTAACAGCTTTAACACTAGGATGTGGATTTACATTCGGATTAACACCGGCCTTTGCAGATTTTAACAAGATTTCCGCCAACAATATTCCTGTTCATTCTATTCAGAACCAAGAACAAGAACCTTTTACTGGATATGTCATTTCAGTAGAGAACAATTATTTAGTAGTTGCTGCTACGTCTACAAAAGATGAAGCTCTTGCTTATCAACATGATTGGTGGGATCTAGTTTCTCAAAATAAGATTTTAAGGGTCCCTGTTTCAGATGGTGCAAACTACACATTAGGTGAGAAATTAAATGTATATGCAGCTGCATGGACTAAATCCCTACCACCAATAGCTGTTATGCCTACAATTGAAAAAGTATTTCAGTAGGTAATATTTCCAATAATTAAGCTATGCCATATAAAAAGGAGTCGAATAATGACTCCTTTTTATATTCTTTTTTACGTTTCCCTGGATTCCTTACCTTCTCGTACCCTTAATATTTAATAACATGCTTCTTTCTCACTAGCTAACGCAATTTTCATCTTAGAAATTATTCCTCATATTACTTATTTGAATCCTTATTATAGTTTTGAATGATCTCTATTATAAAAAACTTATCCCACCTACATTTACCTATACAAATTTAAGAAATAAATAATTCAAAAAGAAAAAGAAAAATACTATAACAAAGAATGTCCATTTGTTTCTTTTTGTTGGTTTTCTAACATGTTATATATAGAAAAATAAGGAAATACCTGTCATTGTAATTAAAAAGATTTGATAGTGATCAATCATCTGTAATACCCCTCCATATAAAAATAAGAAGTCTCCTTTTAAGAGACTTCCCATTTCTAATACAAACGACATACATAGGATAAATATACACAATATTATCAGGATGGTGTGCTTTGTTGCCCTTTTAGCATAACACACAATATCTCATTTTTGTTTAATAATTCCAAATTATAAAACTTTATCAACATTAAAATATTTCATTTAAAGCAAACGAACAAAAATAAACTCAACGAAATATTCACTTATAAACCAACGTATGTAAAAAATAGCTACAATTCCATTCATAGTTTTAAAAATTTGTCCTCCTCTTATTCTAAGAATACTCTAAACCTCAGATAGATTATCTTATATCGCCACCTTATGTATGCAGAATTACATATCGAACTCTATTGAAAATCATTCTCATTGTAACTATAATGGTTTCAAGGAGTGGTATTTTCACTTCCTTTTCAAATCTCAAAATATATTAAAGGAGGAACTAGCATTATGAAAAAAGCTATTTTAGCAGGGGCACTAGGAATTGCAGTACTATCAGGTATGAATTTACCAGGAGCAGAGGCACCAAAAGCGAGTGCAGCAACTACGAATTTAGAAATTCAAGAAGTTACAAAATATTACTCTATGAATTCCTATGAAGTTTCTCAAAAAGAATCATTTAATCTTAGTAAAGGGGAAGAACTTACAGTTTTTGTACAAAATTCCGGCTTCCCAATTTCTTATACAGTCTTTGATGCAGATAATCAAGTAATTGGCACATACAATGCTAATTCACCATATGGTCGCGTATTCAAAGCACAAAAAGACGGTAATATTTCTGTACAATTTCAAGCAGGAGTAAATTCTTCTTACATGAAGAAAATGAATTTCACAGCTAAATTTGCAGTTTCTAAACTTAACCAACAATAAAAATTTTAACGATCCTCTTTAAAAGAAAATTAAAAAGGTATATCCCTTCAATGGGATATACCTTTAACTTTAGTGAATTTTATATTGACTAGATAACTGCTCTTGCGCCATACGAACTAAACGTTTCGTAATCTCTCCACCTACTGAACCATTTGCTCGTGATGTTGAATCTGGTCCAAGTGTAACGCCAAACTCCTGAGCAATTTCATACTTCATTTGCTCAATTGCACTTGCTGCCGCTGCTATTAAGATTTCGTTTGAATTATTATTTTCACGAATTTGCATTTTTTAAACACCTCCGTTGAATTTGGTAATATCATGCTCTATTTCCAACAAAATATGTAAAAAAATTATTCGTTTAGCTATTTTACATATATACCTAAGCTTTCATCTCTTATGTGGGAATAAATAAAGGTATAGGTCATACTCTATACCTACACCTTCTCCTATCCTACTTACTTTTGAATTCCCCTATTAACCCCTGTAACTCTTGCGAGAGCCAATTTAAAGAATTTGCTAACTCTGCAATATCTTGTACATATAGTTCTTGCTCTTTCATACTTTTCTCCACATTACTACTGCTATTCACATATGTATTTACAATGTGTGATAATTCATTTACAAACTGAACAATTGTTTGATTATCTTTTAGAATGTCACTTGAATTATTCGAATTCGCTTTAATTTGATTTGTAACAGATTGTGCAGATTCTGAAATCTTTTCAAAGAAAGCACCACTACTTTGAACAAGTGTTATTCCTGATTCAACTTCCTTTGAACTCTTCTGTATGGATCTTACAGCTCTCTCTGCTTCAGCCTGGGTTTCACCAATTAATTTAGCTATATCCCTTGCAGATGCCTCGGTTCTTTTCGCTAATATACGTACCTCGTCCGCAACACCTGAAAATTCTTCCCCCATCTCTCCAGCACATGAGGATTCAGTAGAAGCATTTAAAGCTAATGAATGTGTTTGATTTGAAATGGTTGTAATTACAGTAAGAATTTCATGAATTTCCTTAGATCGTGCTTCTAATGCATAAATACTAGAAGATACATCCTGAACTGTATCTTTGATTCTTTTCATTTGATTCACGATTTGCTTAATCAAATCTTTTCCCTTTGCAGAATGCTGGTCCATGTCTTCCAAAGCATTGCCAACTTGTTTTGCAGATCCTTTAATTTCTTTCATCTTACTTTCCATTTCTTGAACAATCCCTAAACATTTTTGCACTACATATTCATGAGAATGTGCTCCTAAATTTAATCCTGTAATAGCACTTGCAATTTCTTTAAAGGCTATGCTATTCTCTTTTGTACTTACCGATAATTCCTGTGAAGATGTAGACACCTGTTCAGCAGTCTGCCTTACTTTATCTATAATACTATTAAACTTTTTAATAGTATTATTAAAATAGATATTAGTTATTCCTATATCATCAGATCTTTCATTCAATTTAATACTTAAATCCCCTTCACCAACTTTACGTAACCCTTCTTGTAAATCCTTTAAAGGCGATAGAGAGCTTCGTGAGATAAATATTTGAATTGTAATTGCGATTGTTAATGAAATTATAATAAATAGTAAACCTTGTATCATAAATTGTTTCTTTGTAAGAGGAATAATAGAAGCATCCAAATCCGCTGCAACAATTGCAATTATATTTTTATTTTCATCTGTAACTGGCTCTAAAATTGTTACCCAGAACCCTAATTCATCTTCATACACTTCTGTCATTTGTGCCTGTTTTGTTTGTATTACTTTATCATATGTTTTCATCCAATAAGTAGGCTGCTCATAATATTCACCTGGTTTTACAGAAACAGTATTTGCTAATTTTGTATCCAAAGCTACTATTTGTAATTCAGCTTTATCATTTAGCTTGGCTCCTGTAACATATGTTTGTCCAACACTTTTCATATCTTTTATAGCTTTATCTAATTGCTCTGTCAATTTTTCTTTCTTCACTCTTTGTGCCGTGGGGTCTTTTGCTACATCTCTCACTATTTCTACATCTAATTGATTTATTACTGTATCTCCTGTTTCAAAAGACTGCCTCTCAAATATAGACATCATACTATTTTGAAACATATTAAAACTTAACGCCCCCATACTTCCCACAAGCGTCAGAATTACTAATACCGTTAGTAATATATTTTTTTGAAGTAACGATAGCTTAAGCCAATATTTTTTCATTAAAATCACCTTTCAAATTTTCCATAATAAAAAACAAAGTAGTAATACATTTAAAAGACACCCTATTCATTTTATTATTATAAAGTAATATTTAGGACTCTCTCCTGATAAAATAAAAAACGGACAATCTGGTCCGCTTTTTATTTTATGGTAATTCCTCAAATTTCTCTATGCTATTTTCTGCCTTAGATTTATTTTGAGATAATTAAAACTTAAAACTATATATATTTGAATGCTGACAATTTAGCATAATAAATATCTTTGCTTTTCAGGATTTGTTTACACATAAAACTCAGAGTTAATTAAAGAAACATTAGTGTTTAGATGTAAACGCAGTAAATCAAAGAAAGACACTCTTTAAAGAGTATCTTTCCACTATGCAGCCATATATTACTTGCTTCTTTCATCTTTAAATCAAGTAGGCAAACAACTAAATTGTTATGTTAAAATTAGAAAAGAGCATATCAATCTCTCCTCACCTATATAGTGTCTCCCTATAATTCCAATATCCCCATAACTTCTTTTGTAAATATTTTAAAATCAGTTAAATGTTTTTCAATAATTTGCCGAACAATATCTAAATTTACACTTTGATAATCATGTACAGCGATATTTCGAAATCCAACCATCGCCTTTAACTTATTTGCCAGCTCTGCGCTAAGTAGTCCTGCTGTAACCAATAAATCAAAAGCTTCTCGACTAGATTGAGGTAGTCCTAGTTTTTTTCCAGCAACAATATGCATTGCTAAATCAATACTCGCTTCACAAGCTCTTTGTATATTTAATATTATTGAATCTTGCTTTGTGTAATCCTCCAGATTTTCAGGGTCATTTCCATACACGTCTTGGATTCTTTTTAAACAACGCTCTATTGTGGAGATTTTATTTAAAATAACCTCATTCTTCATATATTGAGCCTCTTTTCTTTATATCATCGAATACTATCTTGCGTTCCTCATTCAATTTTGAATACATTTTTAAAGTTTTCATTTCAAAAATGATTTTCCGTTCTTCATCAGAACAAAATATTGTCTTTCCTGTATGTATAATCTGAGCTTGAAAAACTGTAGAAGCTTCGGATAAATTAACTAAATCAACATCTCTATGAACAATGTTAGCTAACTCCTGTGCTAATAAAAAACGTTCATAATTCCCTAAAGTTGTATCACTTACATAAGCTATATCAATATCACTATCTTCCCGTTCTCTATTCTCAGCCGTTGATCCAAACACAATTATCCAATAGGGATTTACCGTCTCTTGTAATTTTTCTATAATAGCTGTTATCATGCTTTGAAAAATCATTTAATTAATCCCCCTTAGTATACTTGAACTTTATTATATCATAATCATTACGAAATCCATTAAGCTTCAACAAATACATAAACAAAATTAAACTTTCTTAGTACTTAAAGACGGAACCGAAAAAAAAGAAATTAAAGATGATATAAATGTTATGTCACTTACTTCTTTCCTTTCTTCTTCCATGGAAGGAGCTATTATGGCTAGTCGAGTATCAAAAAATAATATACACCATCATTATTTTATAGAACAAGTAAGACATCTCCTTAATTCATATGCCAATTAAACCTTCTTAAAACGCGGCTTGTATATAAAAACAAAGAGACACTTTGAGGTGTCTTTTTTCAATATATCCATTGTAATAATTAATTTGTTAAAGCAAATAAAATATCCGATAACAAAAAATAAAGGTTTTGGAGCCTTCTTTATTATAAAAGTTTCCTTCCTGATTAATGCAATAATTCCTTCTGATCCTTATTCTCTTCTTCAATTAGTAACTCGATGTATGAGGAGGTATCATCGCTCATTAGACCGTTAACCTGTCCGTGTCTACAAGCTTTTTTTCCGATGGAGCAAGAAGATGAACAATAAATTTAGCAGACTCTGCTGCAATCCTTAACAAGAAAACATTTTTCTAAAATAATCAGTTCCCCTACTTGTATGGTCAACGAACAGTAAAAAATTATTTTGTCCTGACAATTTATATGTGAGAATTTTCCGGTTAAATATCCAAATATTAGTTGCAGCTTGTTTTATTTCTGAGTTAAATCTTTTTATTTGTACAATCTGCTCAAATAATTAGTAGAATTTATCTATTAAACTAGAAAAACATCCTTATATTCAAATTCCATTCAAAGAAAAAAGAGTGCTCCCTCATGATTCTATCCCAAAACAAATTTTATTTAATAATTGTTCGACAAGAATTACATACTTAACAACCGTAACAGGATGTAATAAGGTTTCATCAGAACCAACAGATACTTCACCACGTTTACAACAAAATACTTCAGTTTCATCAGAACCAACGAATACTCCACCACGTTCACAACAAAAATCTACTGTTTCATCAAAACCTACAAATACTCCATCATGTTCACAAAAAATTTCCACAGTTTTATTAATATTACCATCCCCACTTGCTCCGCAAGCAGAGTCAAAAAGATTCAAGATAAAACAAAATAATTCACAGTCAATTTCTAAGTATCAAATCAACACGTCTAAAAATATTAAAGATATTACAAATGAAATCCAAAAACTTTTACGTGATTATCAATTAATTCATTTACCCATCATAATATTTTTAGAACAAATTCATATTAAAGGTTTTATAATGAGTATTGGTAAAGAATCAATTGCTGTTACTGGGCCAAATCTACAGATAAAAGATAATTCAACTAATAAGATTATACAATCTCCAAATAAAATCACTATTAAAATTAAATCAATTCAAGCAATTAGTAATACGAAAAACTTCCTTATAAAAAATAATGCAGATCAAATATATTAAAATAAAAAAACATAAATGGCGGAAGTTTACAAAATTATAGATTCCATGAAAATATAATATTTTAAAATTGCTTCTCCATTCCTTTGTTGCCTAATTTATTTTAAAATAAGGGATTCTACCGCATCAATCCGCCATTAACTTAACAAATAAAAATACCCACAAGTACGAATTCACTATGTTCATTGTAACGCCTGGTTTGTTAAGCAAGGTAAATATCTAAAGAAGTACTTTCCCTCTTATATAGTTAAAAGTACAACAGATAAGCTCTTATGCTATTACACATAAGAGCCTATCTCACCATTATTATAATCAACTAGTTATATAAAATTTTTTTATATTAAATAGAAGATATCCCTACAATTATTCTGGGAAAATGAAGCTAGAGTTCCCTTCACTATTAGCTGAATCCTCTTTTGGGAATGTAATAGTAGATCCTTCATTTCCCTTATTTCCATTATTTATTTCTTGTTCCTCAGGAAATACAATGGAAGAATCGTTATTTAAGTTTGGTGAAAAACCAAGTTTAGATAAAATGGCTTTTAAGTCAGGTAACACACCAATTTTATCGGCAGTTGGATCATTAGATTTCGTTCCAGTACTAGAATCACTTAAAATATCCCTAAGCTGTCTTGGTGTATATACTCTCCCCTGATTATTTTTTGCAATTCCTTGAATTGATGCTGCAGCGCCAGCAATAATAGGCGATGCACTAGATGTTCCAGCAAAACTAGATGTATATAGATTTGTTATAAATTCACTTGGTTTAGCATCTGTAGTATCTACTGCATTCCCCCATCCATACACATCCACTCTACTACCGTAATTAGAGAAATATGAACGCTTATGAGGAACCCTTGCAGAAGCTGCCCCAACCATAATTGCCCCTGAATCTTTAAAATCAGGACTATTACGATTTAAAACTTGTTTACCATTACGGTCTCTAAATTGATCCAAGTCATTTCCGCCGTTTGCACCTGCTTCAATAATAATAATTCCCTTATTTGTTCCCATACGAATTGCATCAAATATGTCTGGTTTTACTTCCACTGGAAAATAGTTCTTATCTCCATATCCATCGTAAGTTGCTTGTGCCTCTAGTAAAAGAATATCTCCAGCTTGCATATTGTTAACCGCACTTAAAATAGCATCAGCTGTATTATAATTTCCGTTATCCCTAATCTGGGATACAACCTTTACCTTAGCCTTTGGTGCAATCCCAATTCCACCTATGTTATTATCCTCTGCAGAAACAATTCCCAATACTGAGGTACCATGATCATGGTGTTCACTCTTATTCTGTCCGGACATCAATTCAATCTTTTGATTCACTAAATCTTCATGACTTAATAACCAACCATACTCCATATCTACGAAAGTAGTTCCTTTTCCGTCCCCACCTTTTATACTCCAGGCATAAGGTGCATTAATTCCTAATGGTGCTGGTTCAAGGTAACCTTGTCTTGTAAGTCTAGGCTCATCATATGGATTAACAGATAAATTTGGTAAATGCTCTTCAGGTGGCGTTTCTTCTTCCTGTAAATACGCCGTTTCAATAAGAGATGATTTCTCAAACTTTGCAAGTAAGGCTTGTACATCAATATCACCTTGGTTTTCTACAATATAATAGTTTAGCAAATTAGAAGAAATATGATTGGAATCTTTTATTTCTTTACCAAGATTTTTAATTTCTTTAGGATTTAAAGAATTAAAAAGTCGATTTATAGTTACATTTGGATATTCAGCTAAAATTCCAATTAATTCAGGATCTTGTTTTTCTTCTTTAATGAACTTTTCTATTCCATCCTGATACGGTAAATTCGCTTCATTTTTGAATTTCAAAATTAATTGTTTCGTAACTTGCTTATGTACAGTAGAATTCAATTGCTTATTTGAATAATTGTAAGTAGCTGCATAGGCAACTTCTGATTTTTCACTTGGAAGTAGTCCACCCACCCCATTAAATGCCGTTAACGCAATTGAAGAAACTATAATTCCCTTAAAAATTTTCAAAATGTGCACCTCTTTTGATTTATATATGATTATAAAATGCTTTATATGGCCTTAACTCTTTTTATATACGCTTCTTATATTTCCAACTCCGTTCATTTTTTAATATTTGCTTAAACATCATTAATACAACTACTTCATACCATCAAACCTATTAATTTAGCTGCATAACTGTAACCATTATAGTTACACCTATAACAAATAGTCAATCTAATTTTTTATGCAATTTCGCATTTTAAATAATACATACTTCTAATTATTTTAAGATAAGTTAAACTTCTATCATTTTAAGTAATTGCATATATGTAATATAAAACATATAAAGGGGGCAAAACGTGGTACTCTCAAGACAAGATTCCTGGACTAACGATAACGATTTACTTCTCGCATCAACAGTACTCCAGAATATTCGTAACGGTGGAACACAGTTAGCTGCATTCAAGGAAGTAGCAAAACTACTAAATAGGACACCTTCGGCTTGTGGATTTCGTTGGAATTCATACGTGAGAAAACAATACCAAGAAGAAATACAACAAGCAAAACAAAATCGAAAAGTGGGAAACAATATTTCTCTCTCTCAACAAAAAAAAGAAACAAATTCTTTATCTATGACATTAGATGATATTATTCTCTTTCTACAAAATTATAAAAAAACAAATGAATTTACAAACTTACAAAACCAAATAAAAAACTTAGAAGCAGAAAACCAGTCCCTTCTACAAAGTGTAACTATGTACGAAGAAGAGTATCGTATGTTACTTAATCATATTGATAGGTCAAGAAGTTTAGTTATAATTGATTAAAAGAAGGAGTAAATTACTTTTATATACTTAGGTCGTAACCTAAAAAATTTATATATGAGTTAATTTAAATACTAATAAAGTACACGTTTATTAATAATAAACGTGTACTTTATTTAATTCTTAAAACATAAAATTTAATTTTCAACTCATTAACAATATTAAAATTAAGATGTTTGTTTTATAGGTAATTCTTTACTTCTATTCTCAATAAGTCTATCTAAAAGTAAGTAAACAAATCCAGAAATAATACAACCTACACCTAAGATTGTAAATAACATATGCCCTAAAAGCTGATCCAGTAATATACCACCTAGAAGAGGCCCAAATACATTACCTGTAATCCATTGCAGATTAGCTGCTCCCATATAAGTCCCCCTCAAATGTTCTGGAGCTATATTAGCAACAAATGTCATTTGGACAGGTGACATAATCATTTCCCCTACTGTATAAACTGTATAAGCTATTAACAATGAGCTTAGGATAACTAAATCATTTGCGTCTATTACATGAAACCACTTTGGTAACCACCCTATTGCTAAAAGGCCAATGCCAAAAAGAATGGCACCATATAGCATTGATTTACCAATTGATTTGTGAGTTAACCACTTTGAAATAGGAAATTGAAAACATACAACCAATAAGCCATTTAAAGTCATTAAATACGGAAATGGATTACTATTTCCAAAAATCATTGTATCCTCATTACTAAAATGAAGTGGTAACATACCTTCAGATTGTGAGAATCCCATAAATATAATGATTCCCGTCACTATATAGAATAGAAATATTCTATCTCTTATAACAACTCTTAACGTAAACCTTATTGACTGTTTATGTGTTTCCTCATGTATTATGATATTTTTAGGTTTTGTTTCCTTTAAAAACAATAACATTAATATTGTATAAAACAGCATGGTTCCAGAAGTAATCAAAAATATGACATCTTTTGATACAACCACAACTGCTGCACCAATGATAGGGCCTATCGCAGCTCCTATATTATGAGCCATTCTAAGTAATCCATATGCCTCAGTTCTTTTTTCGGGTTCTGTTACATCGGTAACCATTGCAGATGCCGCTGGTTCAAAGAAAGAATTACATAGTCCTAAACCAATAGATAAAATGGCATATGCTATAAAACCATCAATAAACAAAAAAACAAGCATTAGTAGCCCATTACTCGCCATTGAGAGCACCATAGTTGGTTTCCGACCATAAGTATCTGCTATATGCCCTCCAATTAATGAACCAATACTTGCTGCAATTGGAGATAAGGCTATAATTATACCTACCTCAAGTAGAGAATCCACTTTGTCCTTCAAATATAATGCAAAAAATGGCATTAACATCATCATTGCAATACCATTTAAAGCTTCCCCAATAAAGCGGATCCAGACATTAAGGTCCATCCCCCTTAATTCTTTCCATGTACTCCTCATATAGTTACCTCGCCTATGCTCAAAGTATATTTTTATCCCCAAAAAAGTTTTACTATATTATTATTAAAATCTAAATTTAGCCGGCTATGCTGAAACCTCCGAAAAACCTATCTTTTGGTAAAGTAATACAAACTTGTCCCTATAATTTCTAATGCCTCCTGCATACGTTGAGGAGAAATATTTTCTAAAACGGTATCTTGAGGTGTATGGAATACCTTTTCAACATGATAAATTAGAGGATTCCAGCTCTCTACATCCATCCAAATAAATAGTGCCGAGGAAATTCCAGCTTCGTTAAATGGTACATGATCACTAGAATCAAACTTTCCAGTTAATACAACCGATTTCCCTAATGCTTTACTAGTAGCTACCGCAGTATTTGTTACTTCATTTTGAGAACCATCTAGTGTCATTGCATATAAATCCTTAGCCTGGTGATAACTAGTCGCTATCATATCTGCATTAAAAACCCCTAGAATATGTTTCTTATCTGTTGTAGATAACTGATTAATATAATGGTAAGCACCTAAAGATTCATTTTCTTCTGCTCCAAAGGCTATAAATTGAATTTCTTTATTAATCTCTATATCTTTAAAATTGTATGCTAACTCTAATAAAAGTCCTACGCCGGAAGCATTGTCATTTGCTCCAGGTGCTCCGATAACACTATCATAATGAGCACTCATTATTGCTACATCCTCATTATCTGTCTTGTATTTGGGCTTTTTTTTCGCAATTACATTTAATGAACTCAAATTCATTTCGTGTTTTGCCTTTAAACTAACTATATTTTTATTATGCACTATCTTATCTTTCATTCTAATTCCCTGATTATAAGCAAGCCCAAATACAGGTATTGATTGTTTCTTTTCTAGAACTGGGTTAAAGGCTTCTCCATAGTTGCCTCTATCCCCAATCGTACTATATAACAATACAGCTTTTGCTCCCTTTTCTGCTGCATACTCAACTTGTTCATTATATTTCTCATACGTATCAGCTTGTTCCAATAATACTATTTTCCCATGAATTGGTTCAGGTGAATTTTTAATATCATTCTCTTTTCCTATAGAAACTACCTGCCCCACGACAGGATCTTTAGGTATAGATGCATTAGATGCTGCTCCAACTTGCCATTCTTTTTCCCCATACATACTAAAAGAGATACTTCCAATATATTGATCTGGTACAGGAAATGCCTGATACTCCACTTCATACCCTAATTTTTTCAATGTATCTCCAATGTATGTAGCTGCTTTATGTTCTTCCTTAGTCCCACTTGGACGTGGACCAATTTTCTCAGACAGAAAACGTGTATGTTCAATAGCTCGACTAGCACGAACTTTATCTGCCATGAGAGAACTTTGATCGTTCTTATTCATAGCATGTACTGGTATTACATCCCCAGATAAATCACTAAAAAGAAAAAGCAAAAAAATCCCAAAAGTTACAATAAGTTTCTTTATAAGAGTTAGTTTTTTCATTTGTCCTCCCTATGATTAAAAAAGATTAATAGTAAAACCTTCCCTCCTAACACACTTACTTAGAAGAAAAGGTTCATTAAAATAATCTCTAACTCAAGTTTCATGTAAAAAATAAATAAGCCGATAGTGCCTTTTATATCTCCAAATAATTCATTTTTGTTTGCATATCAGTAATATTCTTTTGAAACCAATTAAGAGTCTCCCATGACCTCTTTCTATTCGTATAATCCGTTTCCTGAACCTCAAATACAATACCTATGTTTTTATCCAAAGTATTGTTCTTCAATTTTAATAAAGTTTCATGTAAGATACTCTCATCAATAGATCCATTAACCGGATTCTCTCCCTCAAAGCAACGTACCTCACTATAAGGAATCGTTAAATGTTTAAAAGAACTAAAATGAAAATGTTTAATATGTTCCATTAAGCTTAAATACTTATGAAAATCCTTATATTCAATTTCCTCTTGCCTTAATAATTTAGAAATACCTAAACGTGTAAGATAGGTTATAGACCAATGACATATATCCCATGTTATTCCAACGTTAGATAACTCCAAATTAACCAAATCAGTAAAATCTTCGGGATATATAAATATAGGATCAAAATCATCGCCCAAGTTTCCAATAATGGGTAGGTTTTCAACGCCAATCCATATATCCGTTCCTTTTATTTCTTCATCTAGCATGTTAAAGAACTCTATAATCCTTTTTCTATTATCAAGAAGATTATAGTTTTGAAATTCCGCGACATTCATAAATTGATTAGCATGCACTGTTATACCTGATGCATTATACTTTATAGCAAGGTCAATAAATTCATATAGTTGCTTTTTAATAAATTCATCATTGAGATAGTCTGCATTATCAGTAGGAAAATGCAGCGTTAACAAGGATGGATTAAGGGTTTGAACAAAAGAAAGGACCTCTGAAAACCTTTTTGTATATGAGTTATCAAATAAAGATTTTCCATCAAAAATATTTGCTTCTAATCCATAGCCTTTTTCAACCCATTTTAAGTCAATCTGTTTACTATCTAAACCAAAGAACGGGACCTGTGGTATTAACATATTCTCTTCACCTACCATGTCCCCCTTACTAACATAAATGCCTCAGCCGCCTGGTATCCAGATTTGGCACCCCATACCATTGCGTTATGTCTCATTGCTTCTATAGAGCGTGGATGAGGAAATTCCCTTAACTCAGATTCATAATGTCTCATCGCACTTAATTTCTCCTCCAAATGATCTTCAATATTCACAAAATAATTAGGAAGAAACTTATCTTTTTCATTATAATTCCACTCTGTAGAAGATAAAGTTTCATATGCAAATACCCATTTGATATTAGTATCTGGCAGAGGGCGTGTCGCTGTCATTACTGCTCTGTAAACAACAGTATGATCAATATTTATATCTCCACCATATTGAGTATAAATAATTGTAGGATTTATTTTTTCAATGTGATTTTCAATCTCTTTCACTACATCAAGTAAGGGTAATGTATCAAGACGATTATCAGGGAAATCTAGTCTTGCAAAACTCTTTACACCAAGTGTAGTACATGCCCCCTCTGTTTCTTTATAAGATAAGTTCTTAACCTCTAAATCTAGCTCTTTATATTCTTTAGCTCTAGAAGATTTTCCCTCTGCAAGTATTACAACATGTACATCATCACCTTGTTTCACGTGTTTCGCTATTGTTCCACCAACACCAATTATTTCATCATCCGGATGAGCGGCAAATACAAGTACATTCATAGAATTTTAAACTCCTTTAATTAATTTTTCTGTTTCCTTTGGCCCACAATTTAGTAAAATATCTAGAATAGACAAATGTGGTATAAATTCCCCAAATAATTGCTTGTAGGAATAATCTCTTATTCTTTGGTAGATAATTTCTATATTCTCATTCTCAAAGTCATTTTCGTTTAAATAATCTTGCCCTAAACTTCCAGAATAATAAGTACTGGCATTAAATTTCTGACACAATTCTAATACAAAATCACTTTTCTTACCTGTAATCCCTTCTAGATCTGATACATAATATAGCTCCGTATCAATGTTTAATTCACGGATAATAAAATGAATAAAATTCATGTTCATATCATTTAAATTAATCCAATCTTCTGAATAAAAACCTTCTAAATAATCCTTATATACATTAAAATAAGGTGCATTAGAATAATTAATTCTTATCGTTTTCCAATGCCTCCGTTCCCAATCTTGAGTATTGTCTATCTTTAACTCATTAAATGGAATTTCTTTATAATTCTTCGTTTGTATTGGAACCGTTAGCCAAGACGCTCCTTGTGAAGTCTTAATACGATTCCTATTTAAAAAACCTTTTTTTTCAAATTGTGCTATATCATGAAATACAAACACATCTGATTTATGAATTTTTTCAAAAAAACCATACCAAGGTAAATAACTTGGTTGGTGGCCACTAATAATCATAGTTTAAATCCTTTCTTTTAAACAAAAACATTTTTTCAAAGCTGCCCCCCAGTATATCTTAGGTCTAGCAATCCCTTTATTATGTGAATATCCTAAATCCGCATACTTTAATTTATTATGAATTGCTAATTCAAACGCATCATTTAGTAGTAAATATGAAGATTGCGAATTTTTTCCTTTGGTATTATTAATATTAATCCAGTAATATAAAACCTGTTTATCCATTATAAAAAGGCTGGAACTAATTAGTTCTTCTTCTAAGAATGCCCCTAAAAAAAGAATTTTTTCTTGTAAATTAAGAACTAAATGATAAAAAAACTCTCTACTAAATGAATAACTAGCTCCTATACTGTTATTATGTTCTTGATATAATTGGTAAAACTCATCTAATTCCGCTACAGTTATAGGACGAATTTCAACATTCTGTTTACGTGCATACCTAACACTTGTCCTAGCTTTCCCAGAACACGATGTCCATAAATCCTCAAACTTATTTGGTAGATCTAACATATAAGTTTCTTTATAATCCCACTTTTCCTTACTATAACTTTGAAAAGGATTTATCGTTATAGGTAATAAAAGCTTTTGAATTTTATTTTCAAACTTCTTATTTATTACGGATTCATAAACTGAAAAATCTAATTTATCTTGGCCAATTATTATTGGGCCACCATAACCAATTAAACTTCCCAATAGCCTACCATCTTGTACATACATAGGAGATAAAACTACTGTATCTCGTGTTTCTATTAGTACTGGGAAAAATTGAACACCAGGTAATAATTCCATTAACTTTCCCCATTCGAAACTATGAAATACAGAACCATTGTATTCTTCCATACAAGCATCCCAGTATTGGGCGTCAGTACATATTTCGATTTCCATATAATCACCTTTTAATTCTTATTCTCTAAATATTTTAGAATTTGACTACATATATACTTAAGGTCCTTGTCTACTAAAGGATATTTAAAAGGTATTGATAATACCCTTGGCCATAAAAAATCTATATTTTCTGACTTGGTTGCGTACTTCGAAAAAATAGGAATTTCACTCAGAGGTAAATAGTTCCAACAAGTTTGTATACCTTTTTCCGCTAAATGTACAGAACACTCATACCTATCAGATGGTTCTTTGAATATAATGGTAAAATAGTTCAAATAAACGTTCTGAGTTGAAAATATAATCTTAACGCCATACTTTTCTTCAATTTCCTGCAGCATTGTATAACACAGACTAGCGTTACATATATTCATTTCTAAAATCTTCTTTGTTTTCTGTAGGTGTTTATCAATTAACAATGAACGTACTATAGACATTCTTTTTGGGTTTATAACTTCCGTTTTCTCCGGTAAAGAATCTAATTTACTATTATTATAGGAGGGCAGAATCTCTAATTTCCTCCAATAATTAGTAAATAAGCTCAGTACTCTACTCTTTTTTATTCTTATACCTAATTGTGTTTTTAAATGATTCTTATAATCTAAAATCACTTCTTCCTTCTTTTCTTCATCCATGTCACACAATTCACTTATTGTACGATTAAGAAGTAACGCTCCTCCCCCAATACTTGGGATTGGTTTCGTTCCCCCAAAACTTAAAATACCAATGTCGCCTAAACTACCAACTCGCTTTCCATTTTGATAAGAAAACATTGCTTGTGCAGCATCATCGATGATATAAATATTATTTTCTCTAGCCCAGTCAATAATTTCTAATTCATCATGACATCCATACAAGTGCGTAAGAATAATTGCCTTTGTATTAGCATTCAAATGTTTTTTTATTTTATTAAGAGAAATTGAATGATTAGTGTTTAAATCAATTAATACAGGTTTTGCTCCCACCGTTAATATTGCTTCTATCACATTAGGACAATTAAAGTTTGATAGAATCACTTCATCTCCCTTTGCTACTTTTAAGTACTTTAAACCAACCACTAATGCAGATGTACCGCTATTAGTTAATACAATTTCTGCATCCGGATAAAGAGCTTGAAGACTTTTTTTAAGTTTAGAATCATTAGGTCTATATACACTTTTCAAAAAAAATACATGATCAGATATACTCCAAAGAGAAGAATATATGGGATACTTAATTTTCTTTGGATTCTTAGGATATAGATACTGTGTTTCCATACTTCTCCCCTATTATTATCTCTAGTCCTTTATCTAATGAAATAATTGGTTGATAGTTTAAAAATAATTTAGCTTTCTCTATTGAAGGGATTCTTCTAAAGATTTCAATGCTAGAATTTCTGACTCCCTCTTCACCTAAATCAAGAAATTTAATTTTACTTTTATTTCCCATTAATTCATTAATTTTTATTGCTAGTTCTTCCATAGATATAGGTTTGTTATTGCCAACATTAAAATCTGCAAATTTCTCTCCTTCATATTCAAAGGCTAGTATAGTTCCGTTAACAATATCACTTATATAACTAAAACATCTAATTTGCTGTCCATCTCCATAAATAGTAATATCTTCACCACTATGAGCTTGTTTTAAAAACTTAGAAATTACAAAGTTATCATTTTGTTGTGAACCGTATACATTAAAATAACGTACCACTCTGACTTTCAAACTATCACTAGCATATTCTTTCAAATAATCTTCGGACATTAGTTTAGCTTTTCCATAAGCTGATTTTGGCATTTTAATATCATTTTCTTTAAACGGAACACTCACGCCATCCCCATATACCTCTGAACTGGAAGAAAATAATAATTTTTCTATACTATTTTCGCTACAAACCTGTACAATATTTTTCGTACCTTCAAAGTTCACCCTCACTACATCTTCTTCATTTAAACGGCAATTATCAACACCCACTAATGCAGCTAAATGAATTACCCCATCGACATTAATAAGATTTTCTCTTAAAGTTGCAATATCTAAAATATCAATTTCCTTAAAAGGAACATCAATACTTGGTTTAAATTTATCAAATATAACTACTTCATAACCCCTTGCTAATAACTCCTTTGTAACATGCTTACCAATAAATCCGCTGCCACCAATAACCCCAATTTTCATAAATATTTACCTCCCTATTTTTAATTGATATAGACTTTTTAAAGACGTTATAATATGTTCAACTTCATTGTCTGTAAGAGCACTATACAGTGGTAATGAAATAATTTGATTAAATATTTCTTCCGTTTTAGGTAAATATACGTTAAATCTCTCTTCATAATACGGATGCATATGAACAGGAATAAAGTGAACACTAAGCCCAATATTTCTCTTTTTCATTTCCTGAATTACCTGATCCCTACTAACAGGAGAATTAGAATTAATTTTTATAACAAATAAATGCCATGCGTGTTTTACACTTGGATCGTTAGTATAATTAGGTAACGTTATATACTCTTGAACATCTTTTAATTCCTCTTGGTACCTTTCAGCTATTCTCTTGCGTTTTTCAATCATTTCATCAGCTCTTTTTAACTGACTAATACCCAAACTAGCTTGTAGATCCATCATGTTATATTTAAACCCAGGTAATAGAACATCATAACGCCAGCTTCCTTCCTCACCATAACGATTCCATGCATTTTTGGTGATACCATGCCAACCATATAATCTAGCTTTTTCAGCAATCGATTCATTTTTAGTGACTAACGCTCCGCCTTCACCTGTTGTTATGTTTTTTGTGGCATAAAAACTAAAACAAATAACATCTCCATGTGTACCAATTAAAGTATTATCATATTTTGTCCCCAATGCATGCGCCGCATCCTCTATCAAAAACAGTCCGTATTCTTTACATAATTTTTGAAGTTCTTTTAATTTAGCCGGATATCCAGCAAAGTGAACTGCAATAATTGCTTTCGTTTTTTTAGTGATTTTTCTTTTAACATCCTGAAGATCGAGACATAAATTCTCTTCATCTATGTCTACAAATACAGGTTTTGCACCTACATGCATAATAACGTTTACACTAGAACAAAAAGTAAAACTTGGAACTATTACTTCATCTTCAAATCCAACTCCCAGAGACAGTAATGCTAAATGTAATGCGGCAGTCCCTGAATTACAACTTACTACATGTTCAGTATTCAGATATTCTTTTAAATTCTCTTCAAACTCTATCACTTTTGGCCCCTTTGAAAGCCATCCAGATTTAAGGGCAGAAACTACCCTCTCTATATCTTCATCATTGATTTCTGGTCGATAAAAAGGAATAAACTCTACCATATAATCACCTACAAACTTATAATATTTTTTTTATATACTGATTCATCTTTAAATATGTTTCTTGTGTCTAAAATTAAGCAATTTACCTCATTAAGCAATTTAAAATTAATGCAATCATGGTCCGTATGAACAATAATTAAAGCATATTTGTCTAATTGACTTAGGTTTAAATCTATAGATTTTTTCAATGTGTTATCGCCCACAATGAGTTCCTCTATAAACGGATCATAATAATCCACGTTATAGTCTTCTATCATTAAATCATTCATAATATCCAAAGCTGGCGATTCCCTAGCATCATTCACATTCTTTTTATATGCAACGCCAACCATAAGAATATTCTTACCATCTTGATCATCTAGTAACTGTAGTGCTCTATTAAGAACATATTTAGGCATATTTTCATTAATTTCTCTTGCCACATCAATCATTTTTGTTGCTAAATCCTTATTATTTGCAATCCACTTAAAATAAATAGGATCAATCGGAATACAGTGTCCTCCTACGCCAGGACCAGGATAGAATTTTTGAAATCCAAATGGCTTAGTTCCTGAGGCATCAATTACCTCCCAAATATTTATGTTTAACTCATTACAAATTTGTGTCATTTCATTAATAAAAGCGATATTTATAAAACGATACGTATTTTCTAATAACTTCGCTGTCTCTGCTACTTCTGGACTGCTCACCTTATGAATATCCTTAATTAAGTTACTATAGAAAGCTGCTGCACAATCGGTACAATTAGATGTAACTCCACCTACGATTTTTATAATATCTTGAATTGAAAACGATTGATTTGCAGGATCGATTCGCTCTGGAGAGTATGCTACAAATATATCTACACCAATTTTAAAATTAGTTTTCTGTTCTAATTTGTATAAAACTTCTTCTCTTGTAGTACCTGGATAAGTAGTACTTTCTAGGATAATTAATGTACCTTTTTTAATGTATTTAACTATTTCATCAACTGCTGAATGAATATATGTTAAATCTGGTTGTTTACTAGTTTTTTCTAATGGTGTAGGAACACATATAACTACAACATCACATTCGTTTATATAATTCATTTCTGTACTAACAAAAAATCTATTTGTATGTAAAGCATCTTGGATTTCAGTATCTTGAATATCACTGATATAACTTATTCCACGTTCTAGTTCTCTTATTTTTACTGAGTTTTTATCAAAACCTCTTACCGCATAACCTACTTCTAAACATTTAAGAGCCGATGGTAGTCCAACATAACCTAGGCCTACATATCCAATACACGCATTTTTATTTGCAATTTTTTCAACTAATAAACTTTTAGTTTCATTATTTAATACTGTGACCATTACTTATCACTTCCCCAAAAGATTTGATATGAAAATGCTTACTAGCAAATAATAACTGTGCGTTCTAAAATTCCATGGATGCATATAAAATACTGAATTAGCAAACAAACTACATTTTTGGCACTATCAATCCTCCTAATTTAATAAACATCTAAATTTGTAGAAATTCATGCGAAATATCAAGGTGTAATTTATATCTATAATATTCACACGTTATTTTTTGGGATTCAATTGATATTTTTCTATTTTTTTACTTT
>NZ_JBMOWC010000027.1:0-64786 GCF_049310765.1 Bacillus sp. PSXD-155
TCGTTATGGTTACCGTCGCATTCGTGATGAATTAACGAATCGTGGCCAGAAAGTGAACCACAAGAAGGTTCAGCGCATTATGAAAGAGCTTGGGTTAAAGTGTGTTGTGCGTATGAAGAAATATAAATCCTATAAAGGAAAAGTCGGTAGAATTGCACCTAATATTTTAGAGCGTAATTTTCATACAGATGCACCGAATCAAAAGTGGGTAACAGACATCACAGAGTTTAAATTGTTTGGAGAAAAACTGTATGTATCACCTGTATTAGATTTGTATAATGGTGAAATTATTACCTATACAATTGGTTCTAGACCGACGTATTCGCTTGTTTCAGGCATGTTAGAGAAAGCATTGGAACGTTTACCTGAAACCCACCAGCTACTGATGCATTCGGATCAAGGATGGCATTATCAAATGAGACAGTACGTCCGGACACTTGAATCAAGAGCTATCGTCCAGAGTATGTCTCGAAAAGGCAACTGTTACGACAACGCAGTAATAGAAAATTTCTTTGGGATTATGAAGTCGGAATTCCTCTACATAAAAGAATTTGAAAATGTAGAGCACTTTAAAATAGAATTAGAAAAATATATAGATTATTATAATACGAAACGGATTAAGGCAAAATTAAAAATGAGCCCGGTACAATACCGGACTCACTTTTATCAAGCTGCCTAATGAAATAACCGTGTCTAACTTTTAGGGGTCACTTCATTTTCTTACAGCTCTTCTTTTTCATATGTATTTCTAGTCATGGCAAATACACACATATCCCTTAATCCGTTTCCATCTACCGCAACACTCGCACTTTCTAACGTACCTTCTAACTTAAAGCCTAATTTCTCAGGTATCGCTCTACTCTTCTTATTTAAAGAATCACAACGAATTTCTACACGGTTTGCTTTCAATTCAGAAAAAGCGTAATCCGTTATACCTTTCGCAGCCTCTACCATATAGCCTTTTCCGCTAAACCTTGTATCAATCCAATATCCGATTTCAAATTGAGGTATATCCCAATTAATACGATGTAATCCGGCTGAAGCAATAAATTCACCTGTTTCTTTCGAAAATACTAGTAATCTTAAATCCTCACGTTGCAAAAATTGAATATGTGATTTTCTAATACTTTCTTCTATTTCTTGCTCTGTTTGCTCTTTTTGTGCAAACACCATCCAAGGTTTTAGTTCTTGTATTGAAGCCTGAATTGCATCATATACCACTTTACCATCTCCTGGTTTCGGCATTCGAATAAAAAGCCTGTCAGTATAAAATTCAGAAGGAAAATCGAATAATAACGGATTCACTGTAAACACTCCCCATAATTCTTTTATATATAATAATATCCATCTCAAGTTATATAGTAAAGAATTTTCTGAATTGAAAACCTTTTACTCATTCACTTCCGCCGCTACACGAATTCCAGATTCAATCGCACCTTGAATCCATCCGTGATATAGCGTTGTATGATCTCCAGCGAAGAATATTCTCCCCTCTGGTTTGACAATCGCTGGTTGCAGCTCAGATTCTTGACCTGCTTGAAAAAGTGCAAATCCTCCAAGCGCATACGGATCCAATGTCCAGCTTTTTGATATTCCAGATATGAACTCATCATACACTTGACCACCTAATATTGTTGCTAAGTTGTGTAATGCGTAATAAATACGATCACCTTTTGATAAACCATCCCATAACAATGCGTCATAAGACCATGTATAGCTACCTAACATCATAGCCGGTCCTTTCTCACCAATTCCATAACTTGGATAATAGGCATAACGAATTGGCAAATCTGTTATAATTCTGCCACCTAATTGTCCTTGTTCTTCCCAAAATCGGCTTTTAAATTGAATTCCTATTTTCGTCGCAGGCATATAATGTAATTCACGAATTGCTTTCCATTTTTCATGAGATATAGAATCAAACGGATCTACTTCTACAAAACGCATTGTCGAAAACGGAATGGTAACAATAACTAAATCTCCTGTAATACTGCTATATTCAAAAGTTTCCTCGTTCCGATAGAAAGCTGTCACACCATTATCGTGTTGATGTAGCTTCATTAATTTTTGATTATATATAATATTCTCTTCTAATTGCGGTAAAAATGACTTTGGCAATCTATCGTTCCCGCCCACAATTTCACAAAATCCGCTCTCCTCTTGCATAATGTATAGAAAGCGTAAAGTCTCTACAAACGATCGTTCCAAAAAACCTTCTAAATCTAATAGAACACCAATCATCTCAATTGTTACTGGCGAAAAGTAAGTATTATACTGATAAGGGTGATACTTCAAAAATTGTCCTGTGGAATATCTCCCAAAATCCTTCACTACAACATCCCAATTTTTCTCTGGATTTCTTTTAATAAAATTTATTATCGGCTGTACTGCTAATAACAATAGTTCTTCAGACGTTTTTCCCACTTCATTCATTTCCACAGGATACCTTAAAATATTTGGATCCTTTTCATATTGTTTCAACGTCGTTTTCCGTCCATTTACGTATATAATATCCGTCTCATTTCTATTAATAAAAGGACCCACCTGTAGCCCAAATTTTCTTATATACGCCATCGTTAATGTATGCGAATACGGAATTCTCATTGCTCCGACATCTAAATATAATCCGGTATCTTCCATTCTAACCGTTTCTATACGGCCACCTACCCGGTTGTTTGCTTCAAAAATTTTCACATCATGTCCTGCAGCCTTTAATAAAGATGCTGAAACTAATCCAGCCATACCAGCTCCCACTACAATAATTTGTTTTGGATTTATCGTCTTCTTCAATCCTTTATCTATAACTTTTAACGCTTCATCCATTTCAGTGTTATACATTATATCTTTCTGCACAATTCCACCCCTTACTTCATCAAATAGACGTTAGTGGTTTAGTGCATTTTATTCATAAATCTCCATAAACATAACACCATTGCAATTTGAATATTCACTAAAAGTACATAAGAGACAGATTTCATATTTCTTTATGCTTCGTATAATATAGCAATCGCAACGAAGGAGTGACTAAAAAATGAAACATACTTATGATTACCACGCTACAAAAAAGCATTTAGAATTAAAGAAACAAAACTTATGTAAAAAACTTAGCAATATGACACTATCTGAAAAAGAACGTGAACAGCTAAAATGTGAAGTTGACAACTATGAATATATTTTAAATCTGGTTGAAATGAATCATTATGAACGCGGATTTTCTCATTAAAAGCGGAAATAGGATTATCCACTTTTCATTTTGAGCATTTCACTACGCATTTTTCATAAGTAAATATATAATAGGATGTACATTAAGATTGAGAGGTATATTCTATGATCAAGTTAAGTGTATTAGACCAATCACCTATTTCAGATGGTAGCACAGCAGCCCAAGCTTTTTCACATACAGTTACGCTTGCACAAGAAGTTGAAAAACTCGGATTCACACGTTTTTGGGTATCCGAACATCATAATTCCGTAAGCTTAGCTGGTTCAAGTCCAGAAATACTTATTTCTCATATTGCCGCAAAAACGGATCGTATTAGAGTCGGTTCAGGTGGTGTTATGTTACCACATTATAGCCCATATAAAGTTGCTGAGAATTTCCGTGTTCTAGAAGCACTGTATCCGAACCGCATCGATCTCGGTGTTGGTAGAGCTCCTGGTGGTATGCCAATAGCAACTCGCGCACTTCAAGAAGGGAAAATGGTCTCACTTGATCAATATCCAGAACAAATTGCAGACGTTGCAATGTACTTACATGATCAAATACCAGAAAACCATCACTATGCAAACTTAAAAGCCACTCCAGTTATCCCAACATCTCCTGAAATGTGGATGCTCGGTTCTAGCGGAGAGAGCGCTAAAATTGCTGCAAACAATGGAGCTTCTTTCGCATTTGCACAATTTATTAATGGCTTCGGAGGCCCTGAAGTTATGAGGGCTTACCAAGAACAATATCAGCCTTCATTTTTAGGAGATAAGCCTAATTCAATCGTTGCCATCTTTGTTATATGCGGAGAAACAAATGAAGAAGCGGAAAAAATTGCTTCTAGTTTAGATTTATCAATCTTATTATTAGAGCAAGGAAAACGAACTACTGGTACACCTTCTATTGAAACTGCTCAAAATTATTCATACAGTGCTTATGATTTATTCCGTATAAAAGAAAATCGTCAACGTATGATTGTTGGTGATCCGTCTTCTGTAAAAGAAAAAATAATAAACTTAAGCAAAGCATACAATACTGACGAATTTATGATTGTCACGATTACCCATCAATTTGAACATAAATTAAAGTCTTATCGCTTACTAGCAAATGCTTTTAATTTATAACTCTAAAAAGAGATGCATCACATATGATGCATCTCTTTTTCTTACTACTTATTGTTTTTATTTCCTATATATTCAATAGCTTCTTTTAATAGCTCATCAAAGTTAATAGGATAATCATGATTTAAGTTAGGCACAACTTTATACTTATGTTCTATATTGTTATCTCTTAATAATCGTACAAATTGCTGCGTGGATTCGAAACAATCTCCATCTTGATCCCCGCATACTATATATCCTTTTATATGTTTATCCTGCAGCACTCTTAGCAACTCATCCCATTCTTCAATCTCAGGAAGCCATGGTGCCATAAAAATAAAACCATCTACATCTATATCTTTTTGTAAAATCGTATATAAAGCTACTCTTGCCCCTGCAGAAAAACCACCAATTATCACATTTTCTACTGTATGATTTTCTATAAACTTATTGTAATGCTCTTTTAATTCTTCTTTCCCTCTCTCTATATCATCCCAAACAAATCCATCTGAAAACTGAATTTGTGAAGACTGTGGTAAAGCTAACGTGTAATCTTGTGTCAAAACTGATTTCCAATATGGCTCTACTATTTGAATATTTTCTTGATCACCATGTAATGTAAGTAGTAGATTCCCCTCTTTCTTGCTGTATATATATTTCACATCTGGTCTTTCCTTTTTATGTGCTAATTCTTCTCTTTCTTTACATAATTGCACCATTGTATGAAATTCTTTAAATTTATGTAGTGATTTTAAATCTTCGTCAGAAATTAAATATTCATTTCCATACCAGAATCCCTTTTCTATAATGGCCTCCCTCATTAAATGTAATGCTTCTTTTTCAAGTCCTGATGCACTTGCGAGCGCATACTTAAAATTATATATTTGCGCCTCATTCCCTATTACACCTGTAGCGTTTTCCATTATATAATTGTACGCTTCAAAACTTCCTTTATTTGCATAACAACGTAACGTTTCATTTAATAATTGAATGTAAGTCATACTATTTTTCATGTACCAATTCCCCCGAAACTTTTTATAATATTTATTTTGCGAATCTTTATACCACTTTGTGAAGATTTTATATAACTCGCCCTAGCAATATCTTATTGTCCGAATGATACTTAATAGTTATCCTTCCCTGTCCAATACATTTAATATAAATATCAATAAACTGAAAAGTCAATATTTTTAAAAACAAAAAAAGACAACAATATATGTATTGTTGTTTTCATTACGTCTACCCGCTCTTTTGTTTTTTTCTATCTGGTTTACTTGAAACTAAATAATGTTTTTCTGAAATATATAAGTCTCTTTTTAAGCTACGATTTAAGTAAGGTCCTAGTTTCATTCCGCATATGAGGCGATCTTCGCTACCTTCAACAATTGGAAACATTTCTTTTTCTGTTACGTATTGATCTACTGCCTTTTGTACGACATCAATTTCTTTCACTAGGTTTAAATTTTCTGCTGTATGTTCAAATACCTCAAGCGTTTCCTTCGTTATGAGAAAATCATTTGTTGGAAATGCAGGTAAATACGGTTTTAACAAATCATAATTTACTGTATAATCTTCATTTACTAATACTGTATAAACGATATTAGCATTCGTTTCTAAAAACTGAGCCATCGCTTGTTCTAATTCATCTTTCGTAATTTCCCGCTCTTCTTTTCCAGTTCTGAAAAAGCGAAACATCGCATCGCCTCCTTTTTACTATATTATAGCATAAAAGAAAACTGAAAAATCATAAAAAAACCCATTGAAATAATTTTTCAATGGGTTTTTTTATATTTTTTATCGTTATTTTAAGAATGCACTTAGCATCCATACATGTTGTTCTAATGTTGTATGAATTGCTAACAGCATGTCAGCTGATGTTTCATCGCCAGCTTCGCCCGCAACTTCCATACCTTCTTTTAATTCTTGAATAAGTGCAGAATAGTCATTCACTAATGTTTGCACCATTTCTTCTGCAGATTCTTTGCTTGTCCCTTCGCTGACACTAGATGTTGCAAGATATTCTTTCATTGTCGCTAATGGTTTACCTTCTAAAGCTAAAATACGTTCTGCTAACTCATCAATATACGTTCCAGCTTCATTATAAAACTCTTCAAATTTCTCATGTAATGTAAAGAAGTGTGGCCCTGTCACATACCAGTGATAATTATGTAGTTTCACATATAACACATTCCAGTTTGCTACCTGCTTGTTTAATACTTCAACAACATTTGTTTTCGTACTCATACAATCCACTCCTCTTATCATTTTGTAATGTTTATCTTTTAATAACCTAATTACATTTTACCATACATTCCCTTTCCTTTCGAACAATCGGCTTATATGTAACAAAGTTTTAACACCTTTAATACTTCCCTAATATCATTTAATTCATGTATTTTTTCAAACACTTCATACGTCTAATTGTCCAAGCTCATACATATGCATAATAGTACATCAAGCTCATCATAGTAGAAAGAGGGATAACATGGACAATCAACAATGGCAAGTAGCAAAGAAAGTAGCCGCTACTTATATCGGAACTGTCGTTGGAGCTGGATTTGCTACTGGACGAGAAATTGTTGAATTTTTCACAGTGAATGGATTATACGGGACAATTGGCATATGTGTAAGTGGATTTTTTTTTATTTGGCTCGGCACAAAGATGATGTTACTTTCATCACAAATCGGGGCATTTTCAGCGCAAGAATTTAACAAGTATTTATTTGGGGATGTATTTGGGAATGTTGTAAACACATTATTATTACTCGTTTTATTCGGCGTAACGAGCGTTATGTTATCAGGGGCTGGTGCAGTATTTGAAGAGCAACTTCGCTTACCAAGACAACTTGGTATTCTCATTACAGTTATCGCTTGTCTCATTATAAGTAGCCGCGGACTACAAGGTGTTTTTGAAGTAAATACACTTGTCGTACCTATTATGATGATTTTTATTATCGGACTTGCTATTACAACCTTTTTTCACGGTACACCTTCCATTAATAACACTATTCCTGCAGAGAGTTGGAATATGAAATGGATTACTAGCCCTATTACATATGTCGCCTTAAATCTTTCTCTTGCCCAAAGTGTTCTCGTCCCATTAGCCAGTGAAGTAAAGGATCGAAAAGCCATTTTTTGGGGTGGGATTTTAGGTGGTGCTGGACTTTCTTTAATTTTATTATGCAGCCATTTAGCAATCTTATCAGTCGATCAATTTTATCAATATAACATCCCAATGGCTGAAGTCATAAGAAGATTTAATGCAACTTTTCACTTCTTCTTCGTTCTCATTATTTTCGGTGAAGTTTTCACAACTTTAGTTGGTAATGTGTTCGGGATGACAAAACAGATGCAATCTATTACCGGGTGGAAAAATAACAATATTATTTTCTTCATTTTACTAATTAGTTATTGCTTTAGTTACATCGGTTACAGTGACTTACTTCACATTCTATATCCTATCATCGGATGGGTAAGTATTGTTATACTTCCAATCATTGCGTTTAAACAACTTCAAAAAACATAAAAAAGCATCCATGTTATTGGATGCTTTTTTATGTTCATTCACAATCATCACATACTTCCCAGTACGGCCCCATTTCTAATGCTAAATATGGCTTTAACTGCAACCGAATCATTCGACTAGGCATGCGCTCTAAAACAAATTGGATACCTTCTTCATCTTCGTCTAATTCAACTTTTGAAATCGCAATTCTTTGCATAGTCGTAATGGGAATTCCATCTTTATATAAAGTGATTTTCACCTCATCGTATTCATTAAAATACAATTCGACACTCATTTGATTTTTCAGTATTTCATCAACAATTTTAAATGTATTATTTTGTTCTTGGATTATATATTTCCATCCGCCTCTATCTTCTTTCGGAGCTGTTTGAAATAATGTCTCCAAATCCTCGTATAGCATAAGATAACCCCTCTCTTACTAAAAAACGATGAGTATTTTATATACCCTTTATCTCTATCACTATCCATAGCTATTGTACCATATATCACCGTTCTTACCGTATTCATTTGCTTTATACATACTTATAAAATAACTAATTCTATCTCCATTATTATGTATATTACCTCATTACTCCATACACTCTTACAAGTTCAAATAACGTAAGACTTTAATCCATACAAATATTGTCTACTCTCCGCTTTTATTAGCTCACAACATTCACATTTTTACATATAGTAAGACTACCACAAATAAAAAAGGAGAGTGACTTATACCACTCCCCTTAAAAGAACTTCCCTATAGCTGCTAAAACTAATACGATTATTAAAATTGCAAATAATAATGAGACAATGAAACTAAAAATAGGTAACGCTTTCTTTTCATTCTTCTTAAATAGTAACTTTAAACTAAGAAAAATATTTACTGGTACAAGTATAAAATAAAAATATTTAACAATTTGTACCGAGCTATTCGAAAGTGTTTTTAATATAAACACTTCAATTAGAAAAACAATAAAAAATGAAATACTTAGCCAAAATGAGACGTAACTAAGCCAAGAATGTCTTTTTGTCCCCCAATACACTCCCATAATACTCTCCTTTTATTTGTATTCTATACGTTAATAATTATACACAAAGCTAACAAATACCTCTATTTTTCGACAAACATTATGCAAAATGCCATTTTAAACGTCATAAAGGAAGTTTACATCCCTATTTGATTTTACACAATAAAACAGACTACCCTCTAGTGGCATAATGCTACTAGGGGATAGTCTGTTCTCTATTAAACTTTAAATCTGTCAATTAGTCCTTGTAACTCTTCAGCCATTTGAGATAACGTGCCCGCTGCGGATCCAATTTCCTCCATCGAAGCTAGCTGTTCTTCAGCTGAAGCCGCAACGTTTTGTGTGCTTGTCGCATTATTTTGCGCTGTCATTGCAATTTGTCCTACCGAAATAGATACTTCATTTGCCCCTTTTGACATTCCATTAGCCGTTTCAACCATCGTCTTAATTTGATTAGCTATTTCATTTGTAGATTGTAAAATTTCAGCAAAGTTTTGCTTCGTTTCATTTGCGATAACAAGTCCAGATTGAACTTCCTCATTTACATGATTCATAGATTTGACTGTCTTACCCATATCATCTTGTATTTCACATATTAATTTACTAATTTCACTAGAAGATACGCTAGACTGCTCTGCCAATTTACGCACTTCATCTGCAACAATTGCGAAACCTCTTCCATGCTCACCGGCTCTTGCGGCTTCAATCGCCGCATTTAAAGCTAGAAGGTTTGTTTGATCTGCAATATTTTGAATTACTTCTAAAATATCACCAATTTGTTTTGATTTATTATTTAGTAATTGTATAACTGCATCTGATTGTGACACAGATTCTGCAATAGACTGCATCTGGTTTACTGTTCTTCCTACTAGTTTCCCACCATCTTCTGCTTTTTCACGAGTATGTGCAGAAGCCGTATTAATAGATGATGAACTATTTGCTACATGCTGAATTCCTTCCGTTACATCAAACAGTAACATAGCGCCATTTTCTACGCTTGTTGTTTGCGTCGTTGCCCCACTTGATATTTCATCCATGGCGATTGTGATTTGCTCAGTCGCTTCACTTGCTTGCCTTACACTTGCAGTTAGCTCTTCTGATGCCGCTGCAACATGCCCAGCTGAATCGTTAATTCTTCCGATTAACGTCCGTAACGAATTCGTCATCTCATTAAATCCTTTAGCAAGTTGGCCGATTTCATCATTAGAATGAATTTCAATTGTTTGCGTTAAATCCCCTTCACTTATTTCTTTAGAGGTAACAACTAATCTCTTTAAAGGCTTCGTAATTGAAAGTGTTACAAAATAAATAAGTGCTCCACCTATTACTAATGAGATAAGCATAACAATTAACATATTATAAAATACAGGTTGAGCAGCTTCAATTACTTCACTTGAGTACATAGTCCCACCAATTTTCCAACCTGTTTTTACATTTGTAGCAAATACCATATTCTTTTCACTACCGCCATAAGAATATGAAAAAGCACCGTGATTATCTTCATAAATTTTCTTTGCCCAAGAATCAGCCGCTTTTTCCCCTGATTTTTCTTGTGGATGAGCAATTATTTTTTGCTTTCCATCTAAAATGAAGGCATATCCTTTTTTACCAATATTAATTAACTTTGATGTTTTTAATAAATTATCTAAACTTAAATCTAGCGCAACAACCCCATTTTTATCTTCTGTTTGTTTTGCGATTGTTACGACAATATGTCCATTTCCTTTTGCCTTATATGGCTCAGTAACAACAATACCACCTTGTTTTGCAACCGCATCTTTATACCAAGAACGCTCTGTTGGATCATAGTCTGCTGCCATTTGTATATTTGGTTCTTGTACAAATTTTTTATCATTTCCGGCAACATATACTTGTTCAACATCTTTATTTAAATTTATATATTGAGATAACATTTTCCTTAATTCATCCTGATTATCTCCTTGATACATATTCCCCTGAATCACCCGTGCAAAATTATTCACATCATTAAATTTTGCATCAATCATTTGATTGATTAAATTATCCAGTATTTTTATATTGTCGTTGGCACTACTCTTAATTTGCGATTCAAAATTCTTTTTGGCTGTTTGATAAGACATGCCTCCGATTATAGAAACGGCTGCAATTAAAATTACAAAGAATGAAATTAATAGCTTTTTTGCTACTTTCATATCACGAAACAAATTTAATAGTTTACCCATTATGAACCTCCTAATTTTCAAATTTAAAAGTTAAATTGAGTTAATTATGAATATTTCCCATTCCTTAATTATTATTTTCATAACCTATTATGGTGAATACTTTGTAAAGTTTAAACAATTAATTTCTCTTTGTCTATATATACGAATAATATTATTATAAAATTTACAAATAGAAAAAACCAAAGGGGCCCCTTTGGTTTTTACATTTTTTTATGTTGTTTAGAAAGCTTTTTCCACTTATCACGCTCTGCTCTGGCAAGGATTACATCTTGTTTTCTCATAAAATACGCCAGTTCTCTTTGTAATTTTTTATAGCTTTTCAAACGATCTATCGTAATAAGTCCGTTATCAATTGCACTATGCACCGCGCATCCTGGTTCATTCTCATGCTTACAATCACGAAAACGGCATGTTGTCGCAAGTTTTTCAATATCAGAGAATGTTGTTTGAATCGCTTCGCTTCCTTCCCAAAGTTGCAATTCTCTCATACCGGGAGTATCAATTACGAGAGCGCCACTTGGCAATTGAAATAACTCTCGATGCGTTGTCGTATGCCTCCCCCTACTATCCTCTTCACGTATATCTCCCGTTTTTGCTACCTCAATTCCTATTAGTGCATTTAACAAAGTTGACTTTCCTACCCCTGATGACCCAACTAAAGCAATTGTTTTCCCTGAAGAAACGAATTGTTTCAACGAATCAATACCTGTATGCTCTAAACTATCAACAACGAAAATAGGAACACCAATTGCTATAGCTTCCGTTTCTACAATTTTCTGTTCCACATCATTACATATACTACTCTTTGTTAAAACAATAACTGGCATAGCACCGCTTTCATACGCTAATAATAAATAACGTTCCATCCTTCTAACATTAAAATCATGATTAAGTGCATTCACTAAAAATAAATAATCTACATTTGCTGCTATTACTTGTTCTTCCGTTCGAGTACCAGCTTCTTGTCTAGAAAAAGAGCTTCTTCTCGGAAAAACACGATGAATAATAGCTTTCTTTTCATTCTCTATTTTCTTTATATACACCCAATCACCAACAGCTGGATAATCTCCCTTCGTTACTGCTTCATGCCGAAACTTTCCAGACAGTTCTGCCATATATTCACCATCATTACAAATAATTCGATATATATGCTTATGCTCAAGTAAAATACGCCCTACTTCAAAGTTCTCTACAGCTTGTTCCTCAAAAAAAGAATCCCAGCCATACGATTCTAAAATATTTTGATTCAAATTGATATCCTCCCTAGTTTAAGCTAAGTGGAAGGATAGTGCGCTCACTTATATCGTTTCGCCCTTTCCATCCACCTTTGTATTTGGTTTATTATTCATATAAGTTATTTTCGCCATAATACATCACCCCGTTCTTATTTTAATTACTCTCATTATATGGAATTCTCCTATAAAAAGCTACATCATTTAACGTAATTTTCAAATAACTTGTTTTTGAGCATTCTAATTTGTCCTCGGTGACTAATTTCATCTTCTAGCACATGAAACCAAAGATAGTGCTGGTTATATACTACACCGTTAGGCCACTTTCTTTCTGACATGAGCCACTCATTACCTTGTTCACTTAAATACTTCAGAGATTCTTCTCGAACACTTTGTAGAAGTTGTACATAATACTGTATTTCATGACCACAGATTGCTCTACCCGCTTCCCCTAAATACAGTGCATCTTCCCATATTTCTAATTCTTCTTTTGTAAAGTCACGATCTTGAAATGAAATAAGCTGATGAACTTTTTCAATAGCTGCTATATGCTTTAATAAGGCGCCAATTGAATTTCCGCTGCTTTGCATAATTAAATCTAATTGCTCAACTGATAAATTTTTTACTTCGCCTAATGTTACAGCTCTCGTATGCTCAAGCAGGCTTACTAATTCCCCTATTTTTTTTGTATAACCATCTACACTTCTTATTCGATAATCTATATTCATATGACGCACCCCTTTCTGCATTCATATTATTGTAAAAATGATTCATATAATAGACTGAAATCTATCTAAATTTTCTGTTATAATTAATTTGAATACAAAATATACCCAAACAAACTTTCTCAATATGCTTATATGAAATATTAAAAGGAATCAATATAAAATAATCGAATCTTATTCACTAAAAGGAGTGGATTCGATGGAAATGTATCAATGGCTAACCGCTGTTCTTGTTGGTGGCATTACCGGCTTCGTTTCCCATCTAATCAATAACCAAGGTAAGTTATTGCTTCCACGCCGTTTGAAAACATTTTTTCATTTTGGATTTTTAACTGATATTTTTACTGGTAGCCTAGCCGCACTTCTTGGGCTCGTTTTATTCGATGTCACCGCAATAAAAGAAATTATAAAAGTATCCATTGTAACTGCTATTTCCGGTCAAACTTTTTTACTACATCAAGCTCTTGGTGGCGAACAGGCTAAAAATACGCAAATTGGGAAAGCTGATGAGAAGATTCAAGAAATTGACAAATTATTGCGACGTTAGTGTATACTTTCTTTTAAAATTATTGTTATAATGAGAAATAAATATTTTCTATTGCGTCGTTTGTCAGGAGAAAGGGTGTTTCGTATGACAAAAAAGAAAATAGAAGATTTCTTAACAAACTCCGAAAAAGAGGAACTGCTAGAAAACTATAAATGTTTACGAGAAGCCCGCACAAAAAGCGAAGCTAACTATTTTGGCGAAGCAGTAAACCATCTATTAAATAAAGCAAAACAACGAATTATTAAAGATGCAGGTATACATGATGAAAATGCTGCAACTGTTCAATCAAAGAGAAAAGCACTGTTTTAGCTACATTAGCTAAAACAGTGCTTTTTATTACAACATTTTTCACATTACTTTCACATCTATTTCACAATTATAAGTACTCCTATATGTTAAACTAGGTATATCCTTTTCCGAGGAGCTATATGCCGATATATAACCCCCTATCTATATAGGGGGTTTTTATTTTCCCATAATTTTATTACAAATCCTTTTCAATCATACAGCTCAACGACGAATTATTAAAAATACAGCAACTATGCAATCAAAAAGCACCTTTTTAACTTATCCTAAAAAATTGTTTTTTGATTTACTAAAACTTTATGATGCAATTCCTTTTTCATTATCTTTACTAATGTTTTCACCTTTTCTAAACAGAAATAAAGCTACAACATATAATAACGCAGTAAAGCTACCTACTAGTATAAAATTGTGAGATGTTGCAAATAACATTCCTGCTATTGCCGCACCAATCATTTGGCCAATGTACATCGAGGCGTTAGCAAGAGCAGCACCTGTTCCTCTTGCTATAGTAGACATGTTTTGTAAGTGTCTCATCATTAATACAAACAACATTCCTGTCACAAAAAATAAAACAAAGAAAAGTAATTCAACAAATATAATACTCTTTAAATAGGGCAGTATTACATATAACACTGCTATAAATATAATTCCACCATAGAAAGAAAGATTGTAACCAATTTTATTTACGAGTCTAGGGCCAAAAATATTACCAGCTAAATTTCCTAATCCTAGTACAAGCATAGCCGTACCTACTTCATGAACTTGTAAGCCAAATTGCATGGAAAGCCATACACCAAAGAATGAAAATGCAGCAAAATTTCCGGTTTGAAAAACAAAGTATGCAAAATAAGAAAGTGAAACCTTTGAATCTGTAAGTAATTGGTTATAACGCTGTAAAATAACTTTTTTATTTCCACCTATATGAACCGACTGTATTTCTGGTAATACAACATAAATAAGAATGACAAGTAGTGCTGATAATATACCAATGAAATAGAATGGGATTGTATAATGTATCGTTGCTAAATAAGCTCCCAGTGGCAGCCCTAAAATTTGAGAGACTGATAACCCTGCTGTTGCAACCCCAATTGCTTTCACAATTTGCTTCTTCTCTATAAGGAGCGGAATAGATGCCCACACTTGTGGAGATACAAAAGCTGCACTTACACCTGCTAAAAATCTAAATGTTAGCATCCATAAAAAACTCGGTGCAATTCCACACAAAAACGTACTTATTGCAAAAAAACTCATACCTAGTACCATCACTTTTTTTCTGTTTAATCCATCTGATATAGGACCAGCGATAAGCGCAAATCCAGCATATCCTAAAGCATACGAACTCACCATCCATCCTGACAACTCAGTTGAAACATGATATACCTGTTGTAATGTCGGCAACAGTGGTGAAATTAAGAAAGTGTCTGTACCGATCATAAACATTATCGTGAAAAATACAGCTAGTACTCTATTCATTTAGACCTTCTCCTTATATAAACAGAGGGTACTATCCCTCTGTTTCACTAATCTTCTAAAATAGATTGGATTTCTTTCATGACTCTTTCATTCAATGAAACGTCTACCGCTTTCACACTTTCTCTTATTTGCTCTGCCCGCTTTCCACCAGGTAAAACTGTATCAATTCCTTCTTTATTTAATAACCATGCTAACGCTAAATGAGACACTTCAATATCATTTTCTTTAGCTAGCCCTTTTAACTTTTCCACTTTCTTAAAATTACTCTTATATGTATTTTCTTCAAATAGATTTACATTTTGGCGCCAATCGACTTCATTCAATTTAAAATCTTCTGTATATTTTCCACCTAATATTCCAAAAGCAAGAGGCCCATATGGAATAAATGAAATACCCGCTTCTATACAATACGGCAACAGTTCTTCCTCAGCCGTACGTTCTAACATATTGTACGGAGATTGTACAACATCTATATGACCATGTTGGTTCGCTTCGTTTAATTGTTCTATGTTTACGTTCGATATTCCAATTGAACGAATTTTCCCTTCTTCTTTTAAACGAGTAAGCTCTCCGATTGAATCTATGTAACTTGTTTCAGGATTTGTAAAATGTAAATAATATAAATCAATATAATCAGTCTGTAATCTTCTTAAGCTATTCTCCACAGCATTTCTTAAATAACTTGGTTCATTGTTAATATAAGTTTCTCCATTTAACAACGGTTGAATTCCACCTTTTGTAGCAAGTATAAACTCATGACGTGTTCCCTTTAATACTTCTCCTACTAATTCCTCTGATCTACCGAAACCATATGAATCTGCTGTATCAAAAAATGTAATCCCTTGCTGAATAGCTTCTTCTACTAATTGCTTTCCCTCTTCTTCATTCACATCAGCATATAAATTATGTCCCCCTACTGCATTTGTACCTAAACCCAACTTTGAAATATTTAGTCCTGCCTTTTGCAATTTTGTATACTTCATTTTTTCTCCCCCTATATTTCTATTGTTCGAATATATTCGAACAATAGAAATATATCACTTTATATGTTATAGTGCAAATATCTTAACTTATACAAGTAGGTGAAATATGCGTACACTCTATCATCCAAATCGAGAAGAAATTCAATTTTCTTCTGTCTTATATGCACTTAGCGATCAAATCCGTTTACAAATTGTAAATATGTTACTAAAGAAAAATGAACAATCTTGTGGTGCTTTAAACATTCCTATTGCGAAATCAACTTTATCTCACCATTTCAAAGTTTTACGTGAGTCAGGTGTTATGTACACACGCCTTGAAGGAACACAACGTTTCATTTCAATTCGTCAAGAAGATTTAAATGCTAGATTCCCAGGTTTGTTACAAGTTGTATTACATGCGACAGAGCCATATTAAAAAACATCTCATATTCATATGAGATGTTTTTTAATATGGCTATTCTTTTAATAAATCTATTAATCCATTCCCTTCAGATGTACGTTCGTACCCTAAAGGTACAGTTCTTTTAATGAGTTGTGCATATATTTCCGGCTCTGATAACTTTCGACCGTATTCTTTCTCACACTGTTTAATGAGCAAGGCGAGCGCCCCAGCAACATGCGGCGTCGCCATGGAAGTTCCACTTAACACAGCATATTTCCCATCTGGATACGTAGATAATATTTCATCACCTGGCGCTACTAGATCAATTTCTTGATTTGAATTACTAAAACATGCAATCTTCCGCTCTAAATTCACAGCACCAACTTCAATTACCTCAGAATAAGCACCTGGGAAATCTAATTCTTCTGTTTCATCATCGCAATCTCCATTATTTCCAGCAGCACATACAACGAGAACATCCTGCTTTACCGCATTTTGAATTGCTTCATGTAATTCTGGAACATCTTGCGGACCACCAAGTGACATTGAAATAATTCTCACTTTCTCTTGATTCGGCCCTCTCCAATTTACAGCATAATGAATTGCCTCAATAATTTGCTCATAACTTCCAGAACCATCTCCCGCTAAAACTTTTAATACTAACATTTTAGCAAGTGGTGCAACTCCTAATACACCGACACCATTTTCAGTCGCGGCAATCGTCCCCGCTACATGAGTACCATGTCCGTTATTATCAAGATACACATTTGGATCAGCTTCATAATCTTTTGTGAAATTTCTTCCGTCGATAATACGATCTTTTAAATCTATATGATTAGTATCACACCCTGTATCTAATACGGCAACGACTACATCTTGCCCCTTCACACTCTTTTCCCATACTTGCGGAGCGTGAATCATTTGTACACCTGGTGGAATTTCATTTACTTGTTCTACCACCTTATTTACGGTAAACGGAATCAATTGTATACCTTTTTGTTTATTCACTGTACTACTCATCGTAATCCCTCCTGAAAATGTATTATTTTCATTTCAGACCACTTTTGAATACGTGTAAATGTAACATTCGTTTTATTCTTTTGGTTTTCCTTCTTTTCAAATATTTCTCAACATCATTTACTAACTCTATACTACTTTTTTATTTTCCCTATGATTTGTAGGAAGTAACACCCCATGTCGTTCAACTACTAACCAAAATAAGAGAACCAATTAATGGTCCTCTTACAGTCTTTTAAAAGAATGATATGTAATTTGAAAAATAATATAAATTAAGACTAAACCTCACTCTTGTTTAAAAACTTTTCTATTTCTTTTACTAAATATTCCGCTCCCTCTATCCCAACAGTAATATTTCCATTTGCTAATGATATGTTCTGTTCTGAAACATCACCTGTGATTTGGCAAGCATTGTAAGGTTGATATTTTTGTAAAATGATTTTATCTGCTTCTACAAAAATTTCAAGCGGTGATTTGATTTGTATTCCCAATACATCGCGTAATTCTTTAGGGATAACAATTCGTCCTAATTCGTCTACTTTTCGAATAACTCCTGTTGCTTTCATATTTCTCCCCCCCCTTACTCTATATTAATTTTTCCACCTCGCTTTTTCCATTTTATCACTTTTTGGCAATACTTGCCTCTTTTTAGAAAATTTTGTACTCGAGTTAAAAAAACACATTTAATGCATACGTAATCTCTCTTTCAATTGTTTTACATAACGGGATCTTATAAGTAAGAAGTATACAATTTGAATACCTATGAAAATACTTAATACAACTGTATTTTCTTTAAACAATGAGTACTCAAACATTTGCCCTAACGCAGTTAAGGCTACTGCCCCATGTAATGTTGCAACACCAATTGGAACGAAGAATAAAAGCGCCAATCGAATTGTAACTACCTTCGATAATTCCCCACTCGTCAATCCAACTTTTCGAATCATTTCGAACAAGCGAATATCATCCTCCAAATCGGAGAATAAACGGAAGTAAAGGAAACTTCCTGCGCAAACGAAAAATACTATACCAATAAAGAAACCTACAAATAAAATCGGTCCTGCAATTTGTAAACTTTGGTTTTGTTCGTACTCTTCCGCACTAAACGTTGACTGTTCTTGATACGGTTTAATTTGATGAGTAAGCTCTTTACCAATTTCAATCTCATCTTTCGTTCTTTCAGTTTTATACATATAATCTTTTGTCTCTATAAATCCATCTTGTAATGAATCATATTGATTATTAGAGATTACATAAACATTTCCTCTTAATATTTTCCCCAATGAAGATGAAGTAACTTTTTTCACCTTTAAACTTTCATTCATATTGGGTAAAGTAATTTCTTTTCTTTCTTTCATCGCTGGCCCTGGTATATCAGCTGACAAAAATACAATCTCTTTATTGGCTACAGTATTAAATGGTTCTCCTGTTAACTTTGCATATTCCTTATAATCTGATTCTTTTATAAAAGTGGCGCTTCTTAACGACTGTTCCTCCGTTTTCTTTGTCGAAATATTAGTTTTTGAAGCTGCTATATTATGTTTCTTTAATCCTTTGTCAATCATTTGTATATGTTGTGATTCGTTACTATTCCCTTGCTTAGAATGGTAATGAAACGCAATTGGTCTCTCCATTATCCCTTTCGTCATGGATGCGAAGCCGACTAATGTCCCTATTGCGGAAAATGCTACAGTAGAAATAATGGTTACAATAAAGAACATTCTTGCGTTATCTCTCATGCGATACGCTAAATCTGATAACGTAATAATATTAGTCTGTGTCCAATAGAAACGTTTACTTTTTTTACATAATCGAATAATAAAGACACTCAGCTGCTTGTACAACAAATACGTCCCAATAATAACTACCGTTGTAACAGGAATCATCATAATAAATACCATTGCGCCATGCGATAGAAGAGCTCCTACATAGCCAGCGCTAAGCAATACTACTGCTAATATTGAAGAAATGATTGATGCTTTCGGTTCCGGTTTTGCCTCTGCTGACCCTCTAAACAACTTCATAATTTTATTTTTACGAATCATTCCTGCACTAAACAATGATATGATCATAAATAATATGAAAAACATAATACTTGTTACAACAATTGCTTTCATCGGTATGTAATAGGATAAGGAGATATCTAGTTTTAATATCATCGGGGCGACAAATAGTAATACCCCTGAAAATAACATACCTGAAAGAATACCAAAAATAATTGCCCCTATTCCAATCATAATATTTTCAAAAAAGATAAGACGCTTTAATTGATATTTCGTCATACCTAGCATCATTAAAATTCCTAGCTCACGCTTTCTCGTTTTTAAAAACATTCCCATCGAATATAAAATAAAGAAGAATGTAAATAAGTAAATAATAGACTGTGCAAAAGACATACTTACGAATACGTACTGACCCAATTCTCCTGCACTTAATGCCGGATGAAACGCAAAAAATGAATACACAAAAAAGGCCATAATAGCAAATGCACTACTCAAAAAATAGGCTGAGTATGTCCGTCTATTTCGCGTTACATTCCGATATGCGAGTTCTCTAATGTTCATATTACTTCTCCGCCCTTCTTTCTACTAACTATGTTTTTATATTAGTAAAGTACGGAAATACCTTCCATCGATTCAAATGACAAAAACCTTACAGTTTTGAAAGGTTTAAAAAAATTGCTTATACGTAGTACTTTATTTATAATGACTACATTCATATTCATACACACATCCTATTGTATATTCGTTAATTTTGCGAAATAATAAAGGATAGAAGTATGTACCATTATACATATAAACTTATTTACCGCTTTAATATGAATAGGAGGAAACATAATGACATTACAAGAACAGATTATGAAAGCATTACATGTTCAGCCTGTAATTGATCCAAAAATTGAAATTCGTAAACGAGTTGATTTCTTAAAGGATTATGTAAAAAAAACAGGTGCAAAAGGATTTGTACTTGGTATTAGCGGCGGACAAGACTCTACATTAGCAGGACGCTTAGCACAACTTGCAGTTGAAGAAATTCGTAATGAAGGTGGTAATGCAACGTTTATCGCCGTGCGTCTTCCTTATAAAGTACAAAAAGATGAAGATGATGCACAATTAGCATTACAATTCATTCAAGCAGATCAATCTGTTGCATTTGATATTGCTTCGACTGTTGATGCTTTTTCAAATCAATATGAAAACTTATTGGGTGAATCATTAACAGATTTCAATAAAGGTAACGTGAAAGCACGTATCCGTATGGTTACTCAATATGCAATTGGTGGACAAAAAGGGCTACTTGTTATCGGAACAGATCACGCTGCAGAAGCTGTAACAGGGTTCTTTACAAAATTCGGAGATGGTGGTGCAGATTTATTACCATTAACGGGATTAACGAAGCGCCAAGGACGTGCATTATTACAAGAGTTAGGTGCAGACGAGCGACTTTACTTAAAAATGCCAACAGCTGATTTATTAGATGAAAAACCAGGTCAAGCTGACGAAACAGAGTTAGGTATTACTTATGATCAATTAGATGATTATTTAGAAGGTAAAGCAGTTCCAGCTGACGTTGCAGAGAAAATTGAAAAACGTTACACAGTGAGTGAGCATAAAAGACAAGTACCAGCGTCAATGTTTGATGATTGGTGGAAATAAATAAAACATAAAAAAGAAGCTAATCTCATTTAGCTTCTTTTTTATATGTTAACGATATACCCCTACTCTTTTCTCCAATAAATCTTGCAGGCAATCTTCATGCTGTTTACAAAATAACGGTGGCATGTCGTCTAACGGGAAAAACTTCAAATCCAACGTTTCATCACCATCTACTTTTTTTTCGCCTCCAACTATTGAGAATGAAAAGAACATCGTAATTGACTGTGCCTTGTCTCCATTTGGATATGATTGAAAATATTTTGTATACACTCCAATAAGCTCATTTATTTCTACATCATACCCGGTTTCTTCTTTTATTTCTCGGATTGCAGTTTCCGCAGCCGATTCTCCTATCTCCATTGCGCCACCTGGAAAGCCCCAAGCGTTAAAGTCTCCTCTTTTTTGCAGTAATACTTCCCCTTCTTTATTAAATACACAACCACCGGCAAAGTTTAAGAAAACATAATCATGCCCTACTTTTTCACGTAATTCTTTTATATAATTCGCCATTCTCTTCCCCTTTTCATACTTCTTCTATCGCTATTTCTTATCTTTTTCAAGCAATTCAATAATTCGATCTAGCTTCTGGTTCATATTAATCACGTGGTGTTTCTTTGCAACGCTGCTTTGTAATACTCTTCTAATAAACAAAGTAAATGATATGAAAAACAAAACGATAAGTCCGATTACTAAACAAGTATATATCAATGTGAAAATATTACTTTCGAACAAGTTCATTCAGCATTCACATCCTCTCCTTTTTATTTTATCACATAATTCCCAATATTTTAAAGTGATCAACAAATATAAAAAGAGCATCTTTTACAGATGCTCTTTCTCATTGCTTAATACGTAAATGTAATTGTCGCCAATGAATAACCAGCCAATGCACTATAAGGCGCTACTTGATAAGACACACGCTTTGCACCTTTTGGCCAATTTATTTCATTTAATACTTTCTTTATATCTTGCATCGTCCCATCCATGGACTGCTTATATCGCACTTCTACTTTTTCTGGTTTGGCTGCAAACTGTTGCTGCAACTTTTGCTTAAATTCATTATAATTTTCTGCTCCGTATTCTGCAGATAAGTATTGTAAATTTGTTTCTTTTAACATCTGCTCATATACGACCGTTTTTGAGCTACCAGCTTTTATTTTGTTTGTTAATTCACCAAAATAACTTGTAGTTGCTGCTGGATATTTACTACGATCCCAGTCGTGATCTTTACTTAACTGTTCGTCAGACATGTTAAAATATGAGTAAGTTACACGCCCTGCTTTATCTGGTACTGGATCATCAAATGTAGTATCTAGGTGATACCATTTGTTTTCAATGTTCACTAAATTCCACGCGTGAGCTTGTCCGTTTCCTGTGCCTGTTACAATATGGTTTTGAATACCTGCCTCTTTTAACAACTCATACGTTAATAATGTATATCCTTGGCAAACGGCAGAACGATTCGCTAATGCTTCATATGCTGTATACGCTTGATAAGACGTATCATAAGACACATGCTTAACAACGTAATCGTGAATAGCTTTTACTTTCTCATGCTCATCCATCCCTGGTTTTACAATTGATCCAACAATTGATTTCGCCTGAGCTTTTACATATTGAGTTTGTTCTTTTGATTCACGGTATTTTACTTGCAGTGTAAACGTATAGTCCCCTGGCATTCCTTTAATAGAATATCTAGTAGACGCTACATTATATTTTACATACTCATCAGCATCTACAATTTTATTAAACTCACCATACAATTGATCCATAATATTTCTAGCATTTCTATCTTTTGTTTTATATGTGATTGTAATATTTTCTTCTCGATTATCAATCTGTTTTTTTAATTCTTTTCTGAAATCATCTAATAACTTTACATCTGATTGTGCTGTCACTGTAGTCGGATTTGTAGCTGCATAAGATACAGATGACGCTTGCAAACCTCCCATTACTATAGTTGAACAAAGTGCGGCAGCTGTCACATACTTACTTGTCTTTCCCATCTTGTCACTCCTTATATTCTATAACTATACGAAAAAGTATCGTATAGTTTCAGAGTATACAATACTTTTTCGTATAGGTCATATGAGATTATGCATATTAACTAATTCACATAAAAAGGTTGTTCTTTTTAAAAGAACAACCTTTTTTCATTAGCATGTTTGTAATACACAGCATGTATTTTCAAAACGTTGATTTTTCAAATCTTCATTACTAATACAGAAATATAGCATCCCTAGTTCTCCCCAAACCATATTACAATTTTTATGATCTGAATCAATTTGGAATAAAAGAGTCATTTGTTGCGGGTCTACTCCCATATATTCTCCTGTCTCATATAACACTTCCTCTTGTACAGAGAATGGCTCACCAAAAATTTGATGGTTATCGTAGTTATCCGGAATTAGCTCTTCAAGTAATTGCAAGAAACGATCTGAATCAGCCTCATCTTCAATGAAAAGTTCTGGTAATTTGTATGTCAGTTCAAAAGTAATTGTACACTGGTTATATTTCGCTTGTACTTCATTTCCTCTTCGTAATTGCTCTACAGGAACATCATAATAAAGTACACGCCCAGCCTCTGTTAGCTTCACATTTTCTTCAAAATAATTTTCAATGCAAAAGAAATACAGCATCCCCGTCTTAGGAAGATTGTGATCCATACCAACGTTTTGTAAATCACTTAAGTTAAATTGCGCGATAAATTGTAGTGGATTTCCTTTATGCTTTGGATATTCAAATAAAGCTGGTAAATCAGGAACTCCTCCCATTTTCGAACTACCTATCGCAACAGTTTCCTGCTGCTTTGGCACAACTTTTATACAAGGAAATACAGTATTAATAAGTTCATCTTTCAAGTGTGTTAGTTCATATTTATCAATTAATACTTCAATTTTTTTATTCATAAATTCTCCTTACATTTACATACTTATTTATATCATAGTACAAAGATTATACTTCATTCTTTACAAAATCAACAAGCCTCCAAAAAACGGGCTTATCCTTCGTACGCGAACAAGTTTAAAAAAGCATACTATACATTGTTCCTACAAACACGATAGTTCTTTAGTTCTTCCAGTACATTTTCCCCTCGTTCATTTTTATTTTTAATATAAGGAGGAATTCCACATGGGTTACGGATATAGTTGCGGCGGTTACGGTTACGGCGGTAGCTGTGGTGGTTGTGGTTACGGAGGTTTCGCTTTATTAATCGTTTTATTTATCCTTCTAATCATCATCGGAGCTAGCTGTTGGGGCGGCTTTGTAGGCTGCTAGTAAACTTAAAAACCATTGTAAAAAAGCACGTACACTACGTGCTTTTTTGCCATTTCCAAATCTTTTATTTGAAAGGAAGTATGTTTAATGAAGATCGATGGTGTTTTTGAAGGAGGCGGTGTACGCGGTATTGCACATGTTGGAGCGATTTGCGCATTAGCCGAAAAAGGTTATGAATGGGAACGTGTAGCTGGAACATCAGCTGGTGCAATTATCGCGGCACTTTTAGCTGCAGGATATTCTTGTTCAGAGCTAAAAACCATTATAACTGATATCGATTATAACAAATTTACGAAGAAAACCTTTATTGACAAAATCCCCTTTATCGGAAAAGGACTAAGTGCATGGACTACTCTAGGTATATACTCTAATGTATTTATAGAAGAATGGATTGAAGAATTACTTCGAAAAAAAGGTGTTCATTTATTTACTGATTTACCGGATCTAAACAAACTCAAAATCATCGCTTCTGATATTAGTAATGGTAAAATGGTTGTCTTTCCTGACGACTTACCAAACTACGGATTTTTAAATTATCGCTTCTCTATCGCTAAAGCGGTAAGAATGAGTAGTACAATCCCCTTCTTCTTTGAACCCGTAAAATGGAGAACTCCAAAATGGAAGCAGCCTTGTTATATGGTTGATGGAGGAATTCTAAGTAATTATCCAATTTGGATCTTCGATTCACCTACCACTCCTCGCTGGCCGACTTTCGGATTTCATTTTGTAAAAGATGAGATTCAAGCTGACCCTGCTCACTATAACGAGCCTATTTCTATGTTCAAAGGACTATTTAAAACAATGATGCAAGCTCATGATTTACGTCATTTAGATAAGGAATCAAAAGCAAGAACGATTACAATTCCAACAGGAACGATTACAAGTACTAATTTTGAACTGACGAAGGAAGAAAAAGAATGGCTTTACAATTCTGGTTATAACTCTGCTAATAAATTTTTACAAGCTTGGAACTTTAGGCAATATATTGATGAATATAGAAAAGGAAATCAAGACCGAAAGACAAATCGATTTTTTCGTCAACTTGACTCATAATATTATTACTTTGCATATAAATACGAGAACGTTTAACAACTTAATAATAAATAAGCCTAGTAATTTCTTATATTACTAGGCTTATTTATTATTATATAATCTCGTACATTGTTTAAGGATACGTTAACCCTTCGGCTTCCTCTGCAGTAATAACTATGTAACGATTTCCCGTTCTTAATCCTAACAGTTCTGCTTTTTCAATCGCTTCTTGCTTCGTCTCCGCATAAGCAGCTAAATATTTTTCTCCATTGATCATTTGGCAAATTACATATTGTTTCATTACTTTCTCCTCTTACTTTTTCATTAGTTGTGCAAGTTTTTTTATACCTATTTCAATTTCTTCTAACGTTGCGTATGAATACGATAGGCGCAAAAATTGATTTGCACTTCTATCATATAAAGTACCTGGGTTTAATAAAACCTTTTCTTGCAGAGCTTTATCAAATAAACTGCGATATGAAATGGGTACTTTTATATGTACCCATATATAAAATCCCCCTGTTGGTTCATGCCAAGTTGCTATTTCACGAAGATATTTATCTAACATTAGTAACATAAAATCTCTTCGTTTTTTCAATTCACTTCTTACAAAGCGCAAATGCTCATCATATAGACCATTTGTAAACCACTCCGCTGCAATTTGCTGGGATATAGTGCTTGAACCATAATCTGTTTGCATTTTTATGTCTGACAATCTTTGAATTACTGGCTCAGGTCCAACAATCCATCCAATTCTTAACCCTGGACTAATTACTTTGGACATGCTTCCAATATGTAGTACAATTCCATTTTTATCATAGGCTTTTAAAGGTTTCGAACAAGGTGCATCAACCCATAAGTCTTGATACACTGCGTCCTCTATAATAGGTAATCCAATTTCATTACATATTTCCATCACTTCTATTCGTTTCTTCGCATTCATACTAAAGTTCGTTGGATTATGAAAAGACGGGATTGTATATAAAATAGATGCATTAAATTGCTTCTTATATTTTGTAATATATGATGTATTTAAACCGTTCTCATCCATTGGTATTCCAATGAAACGCATTCCTGCGGATTGAAAAACATTAAGCGAATATAAATAGGATGGTTTTTCTAATAAGATGGATGCCCCTTTTGGAAGCAGCCCCATAGAGATAAGTTGCAGCGCTTGAATTGCTCCTGAAACAATTAATATAGAGTCAGGAGATACATATACACCATGCCCCTTTAAGTATTCGGAAATCTTTTCCCTTAAATAAAAATTTCCTTTCGGCTCTTCATACCCAAGCGTCACATTTGACTTTAAAAGCTTATTCATAATTTCTTTCATCTTTTTCTCAGGTAAGAGACTCGGCGCGAGCTCACCTGTTCCTAATCGAATTACATGTGGATAAAATTCAGCTTGATTAATCTCCTGAATAGCTGGGAGATTCGGATAATGAAGTCCTGTTTCTACATAAGACTGCCAATTAGGCGGGGGTGCGTAAGTTGAAGCATTCTCATTATTATTTACAACAATTGTTCCTTTCCTGCCATTCCCTTCAATGTATCCCTTCGCAACTAGTTCATCGAAAGCCATTACAATTGTGCTTCGATTCACACCAAATGTATGTGCCAAATCTCTTTGTGAAGGTAATTTCGTTCCAACGGTCCATTCTCCATTAACGATCCTTTCTTTTATATACGTTTCTATTTGTTTATACAGAGGAGTCGCTAGAGACATATTCGGTTTCCAAACGAATCTTTCCATTATATCACCTTATATTCTTTTTGGTTGGTAACCTCCCCAACCATATGGATGGATACAAATTTTCATTTCTTCTATACAATATACACTATCATAATGAATTAAAATAGGAGGTAATATGATGAGTGAAGCAATTATTCATGGTATCATTCTTGCATTTGGACTTATCATTCCATTAGGTGTACAAAATGTTTTTGTCTTTAACCAAGGTGCGAGCCAACCAAACATTTGGAGGGTAGCCCCCGTAATATTAACTGCCTCTATATGTGATACGTTACTCATATTGATTGCAGTGCAAGGTGTCTCCCTTGTACTCCTTACTTTTTCTTGGCTAACTAACTCGTTATATATAATTGGATTTTTCTTTCTTCTATACATGGGCTTTGTTATTTGGAGAAGTAACCCTTCCAACGATGTAAAACAAGAAAAAAGTATGCCCTTAAAAAAGCAAATCCTTTTCGCAGCATCCGTTTCGTTATTAAATCCACATGCTATTTTAGACACAATCGGTGTAATTGGAACAAATTCTATTCAATACATAGGAAGTGAAAAATGGGCTTTCACACTTGCAACTATTATCGTTTCTTGGATTTGGTTTATAAGCTTAGCGTTAGCGGGGAAATTTCTAAAAAGACTAGACTCAACCGGAAAGACAATTTTATTATTAAATAAATTTTCTGGTCTCATCATATGGGGTGTCGCGCTTTATATGCTAAAACAAGTTATTTATTCTTAATGAACGAAAGAGAATTGCATGTTACTCAAAACATCATGCAATTCTCTTACAAATTATGAAGTAGGTTCCGGTTTCTGTTTTACCGTCTTTGCATCCTTTGCTGGTTTAATCCAAATGATTGCTATGACAGCACCAATGGCAGCGAAAATACTAGTCAAATAAAACACTTCATGGTCCGCCCCTTTCATGAAAAAAGAATATAAAGGTGGTCCAGCTGCTACACCGATAAATCGCATTGAACTATAAAAGGACGTAACCGTTCCCCTCTGCTCCTTTTCAATTCCTTGTGTAATGAGGGCATCTAAACATGGGAGAGCCATACCAATCCCTATCCCCATAATAACGAGACAAAGAAGTAGTAAATAAATCCCTTTTATAAATAAAGGAATGATGACTGATGCAGCTGCCATTAAAAAACCAATATAAATACACTTCTTCATAACATTTTGATTATCTCCAATTTTTTTACCGGCCATATATGAACTAATTGACAGTACAAGTAACGGGATAGCAAGCACACACCCTTTCCATATACCATGAATGTCATACTTTGATTCCAGTATAGTCGACAAATAAAAGAGAATTCCGAATAAAATAAGCATAATAATTGCACCTAATGCAAAAATGGCAATTAACCATCTTCCTTTTTCTCGAAACGTAGAAAGAATAGATTTTATAAACTCTTTAAGTGGTGGTACTTCTCCTTCTTGTTTCTTTGCCTTTACTAGAACAAGTAATAAAACAATTGATACTACGCATAAAACTGGAATCGCCCAAAACGGTAAGAACCATACAACAGCAGCAAGAGCAGACCCTAAAATAGGGCTCAGCACTTTCCCAAATGTATTGGATGTTTCTATGATTCCTAAACCTGTACTAACTTGTTTTTCGTCTTTGTATAAATCACCAACACACGGTATAACAACTGGCATTGCACCAGCAGCACCAATACCTTGAATCGCTCTACCAATCAATATCCAATTGTAGGGATTATCAACTTTCCAAGATACCCAACCAGTTATCGCTCCTCCTATAGCTGCAATCAGCAAACTCGGAACCATTACCATCTTTCGTCCCCATCTATCTGATAAATAACCAGCAATCGGTATAAGTAGAATGGCTACGATAGAGTAAATTGTAATAATCATGGATACTTGAAACGATGAAATATGTAATTTCTTTTCAATAGTCGGCAGAATTGGGATGAGCATTGAATTCCCTAATGTCATAACAAGTGGAACTGATGCAAGCGCAATTAAACAACAGTTTTCTTTTTTTAACATGTTGGCTTCGAAACCTTTCATCATATATTTCTTACCATATAATAGCCCCGCTGGAACGTAACTTTTCATTCCACCAGGGCTATTACATCTTTACTACTTCCCATTCACAACAAAAGAAATTGGGGAAATTATAGTATTATTCCTATTCTTTGAATCCAGTTCACAATATATCCATACCAATTAATTGAAAAAAAAAGAAAGGAAGAATCCTTCCTTTCTCCTATAACCTTCTACAATTAGCGAGTATATCCGCCACCAAGTTGTTGTTCTGCCATCGCTACAAGGCGTTTTGTAATTTCACCGCCTACAGAACCGTTTGCACGTGAAGAAGTATCAGCGCCAAGTTGTACACCAAACTCTTGTGCAATTTCATATTTCATTTGATCTAAAGCTGCTTGTGCTCCATGTGATGCTAATTGATTAGAATTACGATTTCTAGCCATTACCAATCACCTCCTTATTTATATATAAATTGTGTTAAATTCAAATTAAAATACATGGAAATTTTTGGTTATTTTTTACCATAAAAAAAGAGCCTCTAAAACGAGACTCTCACATCATTTCACATTACGAAGTTACTACTTCTAATTTTCTATTTATTAATACTTTCATTTCTTCTTTTAATATCTCTTTTGCATTATGTCCAAACCATTCTAAGGAAGCAAAAAGATCCGTACCTCTCACTTCCTGAATAATCTCATCATAATTTACAATACCTTCAAATAACGGAACCATACCAATACGACTTCCTGCTGCAGCATATACATTATTAGGTTCAAACACATGCAAATAATCCGCTGAAGATATATTCTTAAAATGGTAATGTAGTGTCCACAGCTTTAATCGATGGAAACTGTCTATTGGATCTGCGCCAGACTCCCATATATGAAGAAAATCAAGATTTATTTTTAAATTCGGATGATTTACTTCTTCTAATAGTTCTATAGTAGAAGGCAATGTGTCTGTTAGTGTATTGGGATGTGTTTCTAACAGCACATACATATTGTGCTGAGCAAACACATCACAAATCTTACGTATTCGCTTTACATACTCTTTTCTCTCTTGTTCCGAGAAGTCCTTGCTCCCTTTTTGCCCAGCAAACGTGCGAATTTTATTCGTATTAAACCAATTAGCTAGTACTACAAGTTGTTCACTTTTCTCTATCGTTTTTTCAAAATCTGCTGATAATGATATATCTAAGTAATCACTTATCATCGTAATTTCTAAGTTTTTATCCTTTAGAAAAGTCAATTCTCGTTCTGTCGTTTCGCGTTCTTGTATATACAAATTTTGTGCATGAGTCCCCCACAATTCAATTCCTTCAAAACCGTTTTCATATGCAAATTGAACAATATCAGTAAATGAAATTAATTGATGACGAAATGAAATGGTACATAGCGAATATTTCATAGCATTAAACTCCCCTATCTTAAATTCAGTTAGCTTATTAAAAAGTTGCGACAGACTGATTTGTTTTCATACCTTTCCATGATAGAAACTGTCTCTCTAATTCCTTCTTAATTTGCAGTTCAATTGCATTCATTTCATCCAGTTTTTCAATAATCGATACTAGCATACCTTTATTATTCGTCATTGCCATTTTAATTGCACGATACTGTACATTTGTAAATCCTTGTACAATATCCTCTACCCGATCACACCAATAATCAAATTCTTGCTCCGAATATTGCAACGTTTCACGGAAGTATGCAAAGGCATGCTCATAACTATATTTACGAATTGCAAGTACTGGTATTTGTTTTACTGCTGCTACAAGTCCAGAAAGCGCATATCCTTCTTCCTCATTTGCCATTTTTACAATTAAATTTTTCAGTTCCATAGTCAGTTCATTGTCGTTCTTTTTGAATGTTTCTGTGAAATAACTAGCTACTGTTTCTTGCGTTGGCTCCCCAATTCCTTCTATATCAATGAAATACCCTCCACCAAATGGGTTATCTTGAATAGAGTGAAGTACTTTTTCTCTTTCCATATTTCCTTCCCAACGAAAATCAGGATCTAGCATGAACCACTCTTCTTCTTTCTCTGTTTTTGATATCATTAAATAATGTGGAAACGGTTTTTGATGAAATTTATTTTCCCTCTCTGGTAATAGAGACATATCAACCATTACAATGACATAACGATTTTCCGGCTTGTTTTCTACTAATTCTAAAAACGTTTCTACATTGCTATCTTTATCTTTTGCATGATCATACCATTCGTTTACTTTAATACCGTACAATTTTTCAAACCAAAGTAAATAATGATCATGGTTAATGTTTTCAGAGTGATATGAAATAATTCCGCCTTCTGTTATATCAAAATCTCCATCCCATAGTCCAAAATAAAATGGACGAAAATCAATGTCGCTACGCCTTTTTATAATTTCACAAAAACAACTCACTAAACAGTGCACTTTAATTGAAGTCATACTCTCATCCACTTTCCTAAAGGTTAGTTATTCACATTTACTTCCTGTAACGGCTGTAACTCCTCCATAAAATCAAGCAAAGATCCTACAGTAAGAAATGCCTTTGGATCTACCTCATCCTCTGGAACGCATAGCTTTACATCCATTTCTATGTATACAATAAGCTGTAACATCATTACCGAATCTATATATAAATCTTGATTTAAGCGCATCGTTTCTTCTAAATGCGTTACATTTTTCAGTTCCATTTTTTCTATCATAATTTTTAACACGGCATTCTTTAACGCTTCCCGTCTCATGTTGTAACCTCTCCCATCTCTAGTAACTTTCTACTTACTTTTCCAGTTTTATTTTTAGGAATTTCATTTACACTTTCAATTTCATGCGGAACTTTATAAGAAGGTAAGTGCTGAATACACCATTCTCTTATTTGTACTGGATCAACATGAGATATCACTTTCGCTTTAACTATTTCGCCCATGACAGGATGTTTCCCTCGATATACAATTGCCTCTTGCACACCTTCCAATCGAAGCATCGTTTCTTCTACCTCTATAGGAAAGACTTTTAATCCTGAAACATTAATTACATCGTCCATACGCCCCATAAAATGAATGCCACGCTCAGATTTATACCCTAAATCTTTCGTGAAAATTTCCTTATCATTCATTTTCACGACGATTTCTTCCGGTGCATTTTCATCTGAACCTATGCTTATACTCGCATGAGGTAGAGGGTTTCCTAAATCTAAATGGCTCTTCATATCATGACATATACTAATACAACCTGCTTCAGAACAACCGTATTGCTGCATCATATATGTTGTCATTTCTTTTAGTTTATAAAATAGTGCTTCTGGCAAAGGCGATCCTGATGTCATAATTTTATGAAACTGAAACGTTCCTAATGGAAAACTCCCCATAATGTGTAACATAAGTGGTACTGCATATATAATATGTTTTTCTGTATTGCGAACTACATTTAATGCGAATTTAGGATTTTTGTTCGTAATGATTACAGGCTTGCTCCCCCTCGTAATTGCTGATAACGTACCACATATTAGTCCGTATGAATGTGAAACAGGAGCCATAACGATTGGCACTTCATCTACTTCACAGTTTAAAGCTTCATTATAGGCAGTAATTTCTGTATCAACTTCCATCCATGCTCTACGAATCAGTTTCGGTTCTCCCGTAGTTCCCGAACTATATTGCAATAAAGAAGGCTCTTCTAGTAAAAAGTTCCCTACTTCTAATTTTGTAAAATCGCCATATTCTCCATATAAAACTCCTACACAATTTGCACGCTTTGCCATTTCAATAGCCGTTTCTTTTGGCGTATCTTCATGTATAAGTAATACTGATGATTTCTTTTCTTTTAAGAAAAACACAAGCGTAATAATATCGAATGGATCTTTCAGACAAAGTGCAAATCTATTTCCTTCTGCTTCTTGAAATTGTTCCATTTCCTCATAAACTTGTAATCTCAAATTAAAATCACTTTTGCTATACTCTTGTTTATTAACGATTAGCATAATTTCCCCCTGTAACAACTGATTTTTGTTTCATAAGTTGTCTTACTCTATACAATGGATTTGGAACTTCATGAACAAGCGATTCCACATCCATATATAATCGACGTTTCGTTAATTGTTCAGCATAGAATGTAGGTGCATATAATTGAATATTTTCAAATCTACCTTTCAAATGTGGATATATTCTTAAATGATCTTCAATTTCTTCAACAACCATCATCCAAAAATGTTCTTCTTTCAATCCATATTCATCCGCAAGTACGAATGCTAATTCTCCTAAATTAAACAGGAAAAGTGCATCTAACACCATCTCTTGCAAACATTCGATGCGATCCATTTCAAAGAAATCATTCATTTTTCCATTCGCATATGTTTTATGCATTTTAGTAAAGTCGGGACATTTGTCAACTTCTTTCAAATATGGACGATAAAACTCAAGCCCTTCATGAAAATCCTTTAACGCAATACGAACAGGCACCCCTTCTTTATGGACTAGAATCATATTTTGTCCATGTGATTCCAGTGCGATCCCATGCTCTACAACAAGATGTATAACTGGTATTATCGCTTTTTGAATAAGTAATTGTAGCCAATCCTTCATTCCATATTTGTTCAACCACGCATCAATAATTGGTGTACCATCTTTCTCTTTAGCGTATAAACCATTAACAGGAATTGCATCCTCTTGTGCATCTAAATACTTATGAATGCTTTCGCGCCAAATACATCCTAATGAACCATATATAGCTTTCTTATTCGTGTCATAAGTTACACTTGAAAACTCGCTTAACAAGATTAAACGTGCTTCATCCATTAAATAGGCGTCATTACTTACAACATCATTTAACCAATTTGATATTGCTGGTGCACTCACAACAGAGTATGGTTTCAGTGTACGGAGTGTTGAAGTGTTGAGTAAATTCATCGATAATTTAACGTACGGTTTCTTTGGACTCGTAATATTTCTTAACGTTCTCATTGACTGTTGCGCGCAATAATCGTCCTCTGATGTTCCTAAATAAATAATAAAATTACCCTGTATATGATCCCCATAATTTGAAATGATGAAATTCTCCCACTGCCATGGGTGAACAGGTATAAACACGTACTGTTTTGGATAACATCCCCTATTACGAATTCGTTCCATAAACTCTTCTAATTTACGATCGTCAATCTCCTCTTTTAAAAGGTCGTTATACATCACTTCATTCTCATAACCTACAGTCGCATAATTCTTATGCGCTGCAATCCAAATGAGTTTTATTGGCTGCATAAATTCATATCCATATTGAAAATTGTCACGATATTGAAATCCAACACGTGCTTTATAACTAGGGTGATATGGATGGCCGTCTATTAAATGGCTTTCAAACTCATCGTAAGATTTTTGAGTATATTCTTTCTTATTATTTCTTTCATATTGTGCAATCGTGTCTTTAAATATTGTTTGTTCTAATTCGTGCATAAAAGAATCTAATTTAGCTTGTTCTACACTAGCAACCCGAAAAACTTCTTCTAGAAATTGCGAGACAGATTGTATTTCTTGCTGTTCATCTTGGACTCTTACTATTAATGAGTCTAAAGAAATACGTCCAAATGTCATCCGTTCCCTGCCATAGCATTTGTACGTGACACTTTTTTCTTCTTCATCAAGTCCTTGTATTATAAAAAGAATTTGTTCTTCTTTTTCTATGCGAACCGGTGTAATAATCCCCTCATAAATTAACGATTCTACTAATTGACGTAGCACTCTTCTTCGTACTGAAATGTAATCTTCTGATTCGAGCGCCTTCAATACTTTCGTATGATACATGTCCACTCTCATAAAACCCTCCACCTTATGACAAAATACCATTATTTGTATTACGTGAAATTTTAACGCTATTTATGAACGAACAGCCACTTCTCTAACGAGCGGATTATGTACTTGCACATAAATTGCTTGCTCTAATGGATTACTTAACTCATCGACATCGAAAAATCTCGTTAGTAAATTTGCTTTACACGCTAACTTATCTTCGTCCAATAATTCTCTTAAAAATGTTGAAGGTTCCCGGTTATACGGAAGGAATGATTCAAGTACAGACCTTAATTCCGAGAGAAGAATTTCCTCCTTAATTAATCCTGCTGTGCCAAAACCATTAATGAGGCCAAACATATGATTGAAAATTAAGTAGTAACGAAATCTCTCATCCACAATATAGTCGTCATATAAATTTCCAGTACGTTCTCCAATACCAACTAATTCATTATTAAGCATCTCTTTCATTGAATTACAGAAATAAAATCCTTGATTATCACGGAAATAATATTTGACCGGATAACCATCTTTTAGCTGAACAACGCTATTTTGCTGATGAGCTTCTAATGCAACACCATACTGTAAATACATCCATACCATTGGCTTTAAAGAAATATTCATATATCGTCTAAACCACTCTAAGCTTACTTCTTCACAGCTTTTACTTTCTAAATCTGCTAGGCGATGAATAATATTCGATAACCGCGTACGCTCCCCAGGTATAGCGTCTTGAACTAGCCCAGCAATTAATGTTGCGTCGTTTGCATGTTCACTATAAAAAGGGTTCTCGCGAATAATCACTTCAAATCCAGATTCTTGTGTTCCATAATTTAATGTAATATAGGCTGGATCACAAATAAAATCAAAGCCTGGAAATCTTTCTCGTACTTCACCAATAGCCGTATTTAACATTTCCTTCCCTTCAAGACCACTCTCAAGTTCTTTCAGTTTATTAATACGCATTGAATTTGTTACTTTCACCGGAAATGAAAACTTAAGCATATACTTCGAATCGGGATGATACAGTGTCCTTAGTGATGATGTTGCCATATAATACTTACCTACAGGTCCAATATACTCAAGCAATTCTTGAACTATCCAATCTTGTACGTAAGCTTGATGCAAGAGCCATTCTGCCTGAAGCGGATGAATTGGAATTAATGCATATTGATCTTCCTTACAGTACTTCGCTATAAATTCCTTACTAACCATCTCATCATTACTTAATTCTTCTTTTATAATCGTTGTTGTAGAATCTGATAATAATGATTTTTCATTTACTATACTTTTATGGGCCCGAAAATAATGAAGCTGACATTCTCCTTTTAATTCTGGAGAATACATTTCACTTTTCCAATCTAATATCCCCTGTCTACTCTTTGGTGTAGGATGAGTTAAATGCCCAAATAATAAAGACTGCTCCGCTTCTATAAAAGTTGTATGGAAACCGTATAATGCGGATGTATCTTCTATTCTCTCTTTTGTAAATTCCTCAATATTTTGACAACTACAGATAACTCGAAGCATAAGTTCCGCAGGATTCGTTCCTTCTCCGTAGTTGATAGACATCTCTTTTATTAAAAATGTAATAACTGTAACGTAATCTGCTTTAATAACAGAATTACTATCTCCAATTTGATAATACAATTGTTCTCCAAACAAATGACGATCTGTTGATGATTTATATATAACTTCTCCATACAAAGTAACGTTCTGTGCCGATAGCCGACAACATAAATATGTGGGGACTGTATCTCTATTCAACGTATTACTGAAGATACTCTTCATTCTTTCATCCTCTGTAATCCATTCTCCACTCCCCGTTTCTCTTAAATAACAGTTTAAAAAGCTTTGTAATGTTGCATGTTCTGCGATTTGTTTCGCATGCTGCATACTGGTCCTCCTCTTTATATTAAAGCTATCGAAATTTCATATAATAAACGATAATTGAATGTCGTTATCAATTATGATTCTAATTGATAATGATATTCAATTCAAGAGTATATTTCAGAATTTTTTTATCTGATTTAATTTTTCTTGTTTTCTCTCTTTTCTTTAATCTAGTTAAAAATACACGAAAAAAATACTCAGTTTCAAACTACATACTTACTATTTTTCATTAGTAATCTATCCAAAATGGTTAAACAAAAGAGGTATACCTTAATTGGTATACCTCTTTCAAATATAAAGTTTACATAATAATATTATTTAAGCAAATCTATATAACTTTTTGTATAACAAATTCAAATCTCTCCAACAATACGCTGTTTCTTCTACCCTTACTCTCTCTAAAAATTTCGTATCAATTTTTTCAGGGTTAAATTTTTCATAAAACTTTTTAGAAGGATTATTCGTAACAACCCAAACTAAAAGTGATTGCATATCATTGTTTATACAATCCGATAATAAAGCTTGAAATAACTTTTGTCCTATTTTCATTCCTTGATACTCTTGTAAAAGGTAGATTGCATATAATTCTCCATCACAATTATATGTACCAGTTCTTTCTACTCCCCCATCGATGAATCCAACTATATCTCCATTTAAATTCTCTGCTACAAATCTAAATTGATGATTACCCTCTTTTTGAAAAATATCTTCCCATTGTTTTTCTCGTTTCTCATATGCTACATTATCTAGAATTTCGTCAGCAAATATCCCTTTATACGTTGTTTTCCAACTATCAACATGCACCTTTGCTATACCTGGTATATCATCCTTTATTGCTCTTCTAATATGTATTCCCATCATTTCTCCCCCTTGTTACTCATCATTATATCAATTTCATTCCTTAAAAATCCAAATAAAAAAGAGTGAATTCACTTCACTCTTTTTTATCACAATTATCTACTTTCCACTTCAACTGAAACTACTCGATCAATCTCTTTCAGGGAACTATATAACTCTGTTGTATATAAATCTTCTGGAGCTAAAATAACCATCTCCAGTTGCTGAAATGCTCCACTATCTATATCTTTAATTTTCACGCGTTTCACATGCATGCCTAAATTTTTAATTTGCTTAAATATACCATCTAACTCATGATGCTCTTTAACAGTAATTTTTATAGATAAATCCTTTTGTCTTAATGAATACGGTCCTGCAATTTTCACAAGTTGCGGAAGTACATTAATCGCTAAAATAATTAAAACCATAGCAACTGTCGCTTGTAAATAAAATCCCGCACCAATTGCGATCCCTAAAGCTGAAGCAGCCCACACCATAGAAGCTGTTGTTAATCCAGAAATAACATCATTACTTCTTCGTAAAATGACACCTGCGCCAAGAAAACCAATTCCACTAACAATTTGAGCGGCCAGTCGCATCGGATCCATATTTGTATGTCCTGGAACAGAATATACATGCACAGATTCAATTGAAACCATCGTAATTAAACAACTTGCTACAGAAATAACCATACTTGTTTTCACACCAAGTGGTTTATTCTTTAGCTGCCTATCTATCCCGATGAATAATCCTAAAAAGAGTGCTAAACCTAATTTGAGTAAAAATTCATATGACATATTTCCATTCTCCTTACTTTACAATGTTTCCCTTAGAATAACTCACTATAACTCTTTTATGATATCAATTCCAGTCTTTTCTATTCATTTAACGTAAAAAACCGAAAAAACATTTATAACGATGTTTCTCCGGCTTTTTATTACACTTTAGATTCTTCTTTATTTCTGATCTTTAATCTTAATTTCTGCATCTTTGTAGAATGCTAATTTACTGTCATTATACTCTTTTGTAAATTTGTTAAACTGCTCTTTCGACTTTTGTGCTTCCACATTTAATTCATTAACAGTTTTAACTTTTTCACCGATTTCTTTTAATTTCGTTTCTTTTACTTTTAATTTTTCATACAGTTCTTTTTCAGTCGCTAACACTTTCGTGTAATTTTCATTCATCTTTTTGAATGCATCATAACGATTTTTATACGACTCTTCTACTGCTTTTGCTTGTTTTTGTAACTTCTTATCTTCAATCTTCTCTATATTACTTTGAACAGATTTCGTTTCCTTCTGTGCTTTTTCTAGCATTTCTTTTTCACTTTTCAATACTTTTTCACGATCATCTACATTTGCAGTAGCTTGCTCTATTTTCTTCACAACTGCTTCATTATGATCTTTACCTTCTTGCAAAATTTGAGCATATAATTCTTGCCCTTGTTTCTCTAACTGCTCTAATTTTTTTGCTTCATCCATTAAAGATTTTTCTTGTGTTGCTGCTGTTTCAAAAGCTGTATATAGATTTTCTTCTGGCTTTTCACCGAAACAACCTGTTAAAAGTCCTACTGATAATGCTCCAACTACTGCTACTTTTCCATACTTCAACGTTCATTCCTCCATTACATACGGTTATCATGCCAGAAGTTCACTGGGAAGTGACTCTCTTCATGATAAGCTTCAAACTCATAACCTTTTTCTTTTAGCCCCTTTAAAATTGCTGGCACAGCAGCAACTGATTGCGGGTGAATATCATGCATTAAAATTACTTCTTGTGGTTTTGTTGCGTTTGTTAATACGTTTTGAGCAATTTGTGCTGCAGCTGCATCAACTGGCATTTTATTGTATCTCCAATCTAATGAATCAATTGTCCAATCCCATACTTTAAATCCGCCTTCTACCACTTTATTTCGAAGACCTTCATTCAATCCAGGCATCGAACCATATGGAGGACGTGTTAATTTAGGTGATTTCCCAATAATATTAGCGATTAAACCTTGATCTTCTTTCATCTCATTTACATACTCGCCATTTTTATATAACTTTGCGAAATTATGTGTCATACTATGCATGCCTACATAATGACCCTCAGCATTTTCACGTTTCACTAAATCAGGAAATTCTTTTACATTCGCTCCAATTAAAAAGAACGTCGCCTTCGCATCATGTTGTTTTAGCGTATTTAATAATTCAGCCGTATATTTCCCTGGCCCATCGTCAAATGTAAGATAAGCAACTTTTCTTTCTTTTCCATTAAAACGACTTGGTGCCGTTTTATTCATTTCAACTTTCGGCTGTTCACTTGCAAGCTGCACTACATTTTCTTGTTTCGCAACAGCTTTTGCTGGTGAAGTAATTGATTGAAACATGTAATACCCAATAGCTACTGCGGCAATCGCTATTAAAACGACTACTATTTGTTTAATTTTTAAAGCTTTTTCCATTCTATCGAATTCCTCTCCCTATTAATCTTATATATAAATCGCCCAATATAATTATACATCTATTTATTTTTATTTCACCATATAAATAGATTTTATTTGTATTATAATGGGAGTTTTATCAAAATTGTTGTTCCTATTCCTTCTTTGCTTGTAACACTAAGCACACCGCCATGAAGCTCTACCATTTTTTTAACGATAGCTAAACCAATACCTGCACCTGCAGCATGATTATTAATTTGGTAAAATGATTGCTCAATATATGGTAAATGTTCTTTAGCAATTCCAATCCCTTCGTCTCTTACCTTAATCACTGCTTGTCCTTCTATTTTAGTCGCTTCAATGTGTATTGTACTTTTTTTATGTGAATACTTAATTGCATTTTGAACAATATTCAAGAAAACTTGCTTTAACCTATTTCGATCTCCCATCAATTCAATTCGGTCTATAGTAGTAATAAATTGAATTTCCTTCTCTTCCGATTTAGGAGTTAATTGCCAAATCGTCTCCTCTAGTATATCGTACAACTGCACCTTTTGTTTATATAAATTAAAATGATTTGATTGTAATCTTGAAAAATCTAGCAATTCTTCTACTAAATGAATCAATCTATCTGTCTCACCTGAAATAATGCCCATACCTTGCTTTATTTCTTCTTCTGTTAAATGATCTACTGTTTTTAACGTCTCACTCCAACCTTTAATTCCTGTTAAAGGCGTTCGTATTTCGTGCGAAATAGAAGCAATGAATTCATTTTTCATCTGCTCAGCCTTATCTATTTTATAGGCCATATAATTTAAACTATGTGCCAAGTCCCCTAATTCTCCAGGATAATCTTCTTTAATTTTTTGCTTTAATGTGCCTTCTGCAATTTGTGAAGAGGCTTGAATAATGGATTCAATTGGCTCAACAAATGAATTTGCCAAACGTCTACTAATTAAGAAGGCGACTCCCGAAATAACAATACCTACAGAAATAGCAAACGTAATAATTTCAATAATCTTTTTATTTACATTTGTTAAAACAGTCGTATATTTTAAAACACCAATAGTTTGTCCTTGATGTATAAGTGGGCTTAGCACCTCTAGTTGTTTTTTATTACCTTTCGTAGTAACTTGATTATACATTTCACCTTCTAATAATGATTGTGGAATATTCACTTTACCTTCTACCTTTTCACCACTTGAAGATTGTATAACCGAGCCGTGACGATCAATTAACTGTAATTCTGTTCCTTCTAATTGAAAGCTACTAATTATGTCACCACTATATTCTTGTAATCGAATAAAGTATAGTGAATTGTATTCTGAAAAAAAACGTGTACTCGTTTTCGCATGAGACTCTATATATTGCACAATACCATTATAATAGTATCGATAAATTGAAACTGAAAATACAACTTCAAATAATACAAGCATAAGTGTAATGACCGTCATAAAATATAAAGTCACTTTCCGTTTCATCTCATACTTTCCTTCCACACATATCCTTTTCCCCACACCGTAAGAATAAATTCAGGTTCTGATGGATTACATTCTATCTTTTGACGTAACCGTCTCATATTTACATCTACTACTTTCGTCTCACCTACGTAATTGGTTCCCCAAATCATATTTAAAATTTCATCACGCGAAACTGGCTTTGAAGCCTGATTCATTAAATACTGTAATATCATATACTCTGTAGGTGTTAAATCGACTAATTGTCCATCTTTATACAATCTTTCTTCTATAATATTTAACGAAAATGGACCTGACGTAACAATATTCGTTTTTTCTTCATGTACTTCTATTCTTCTTAATAAAGACTGTATACGTGCAGTTAATACTACTGGACTAAACGGTTTTGCAATATAATCATCTGCACCTATTCCTAGTCCTTGCACCTTATCTTCATCTTGTACACGTGCGGTTAACATAATAATACCCATTTTTTTATTTTCTTTCCTGATAGCCTTACAAACTTCTAAACCATCAATCCCCGGTAACATTACATCCAGCAGTGCTATATCAACAGTTTGTTCACTCAAAATCTGTAACGCTTCTTCTCCAGTAGTAGCTTCTATTACATAAAATCCAGCACGTTTTAAATTTAAAACAATAAAGCTACGGATCGTTAATTCATCTTCTAAAACTAAAATTTTTGACATAATTCCCACCTCCTACTCTTGTTGATAATCCGCTAGCGGTTTTATATATGCTTTCACTTTTTCAAATTCTGATTGCTTCGGTACTGCATATACGTGAGAAGCCGTTTTAATTGCTGCGCTGTAGCCTTTTATATTGAACCATTCTTTCCGCTTAAAAATATGAACTTCAAGCCATATTTTATTTGTTCTTGTATCCAAAAACTTTTGAGAATTTGATTCTTTTTGCTGATCTGGTATTGTAATTTTCCCTATTAACTCTTTAGGAATTTTCACATAATACCCTTTTTCTATATCTATATATCGTTCTTCAATTGGTTTAATTCCAGATTCACTCCACTGTATGTAACGTTCAAAAAGCGGACTATCACCATGTGATTTATCCTCCCAACCTTTTGGACGTACAGTACGAACAAATTCAATAATGCCGTCTTCATTAACATCTTTACTTTCTACAACATATTCATTAAATAAATCTTCTTTCCCACCTATAGGTAATACTTCATAATGATCCTGATCAAATTTTGCTACATAAGTTATACCTGAATGAGCCCCTGTTCCCGCATCGATTACAACTGCCTTTAATGATTTAGAAATACGGCCCATTTGTATTCTTTGAATACTATTTATATACGGATCAAATGTAACCTCTGACAATACCTTAAACTTTTCAATGAACTGAACCTTCAACTGTTCATCTTTCATATACGAAACAAGGCTTATGTCTTTAAAACCATTTTTGTTTAAATCATCTATAAATAACTTTGTATACTTCTGTCTATAAAATTCCTTTATATCGTCACTCTCATTGGAAAAAACATACATTGTGTTTTCTAATAAATCACGATTGGTAGTTATTCCTATCAATAGTTCCCTTTTTCCACTCCCTGTGAAATCTCCTACCTCAACAATATCTACTTCTTCCCCATCAAATGTATAGGTTGACTTCATATTCCATCCATTATTTTTCTTCTCATATACGGCTAAATATATATGATAATCTTCATTAGGTATTTTATATACGATGACAGCTTCTTTTTTATTATCTCGTTCGAAATTCATTGACCATGTCGTCTGTTTATCTCTATTAGACATTGGAGTAAGTAAGCGATAATTAACAGGTAAATCTTTATCAATTTGTTCCTTTAATTCATTAATCCATTTTTCATTTGTAGGAGCTTCCATTAGACTTGTTGGAGCTTCAGACATTTTACATCCAGTCAATATAAAGATAATTCCCATCATGCTTAACCATTTCTGCATATGATATCTTTCCTTACCACAAATTTTGAATATGTCCTTTTACTTTTTTACCTATCCATTATACTCATACATATGAGTATAATTTTTCTAAACTAAAAAATCGTTACAGAAAAGTTACAAATACATTCCAAAAAAAAAGATTGGCAAAAGCCAATCTTTTTTTATTATTCGTTTCGGACTGATTTTGGCGTTACACCTAAATGATCATTTAATTTTTTTGAAATATCTTTTACATTTTTTTCATTTGGAATGTAATAATAAATACCACCGATACGTTTATCTGTACCTTCTATTTGCAATTTTTCCATTTCCAAATTAGATCCTGCCATATTTTTTGTAATGGCAAGCATATCGTCAAATGTTAAGTTCGTTTTCATGTTTTTATCAACCGCATCTAGTAAAGAGCCCATTTTGCTAATTGATTGAACAGACATCGCTTTTTTGGCAATTGCTTCTATTACAAGTTGCTGTCTCTGTCCACGCATTGCGTCACTATCAATTTTACGCGTTCTTGCAAGTGCAAGTGCTTGTTCTCCATTTAAATGTTGGTAACCTTTTTCTAAATGGATCATACCAGCTTGGTCTTTACTATCTTGTTCAGTGAAAGTAACTGGTACATCAATATCAATACCACCAATTGAATCGACAATTTGTACGAATGATTCAAAGTTAAACTTCACATAATAATCAACAGGGACATTTAAAAATCTTTCCACCGTATCGCGTGTGCTTTCTACGCCACCAAATACGTGAGCATGAGTAATTTTATCTAATTTTTTTCTAGTTGGAATATAAACACGTGAATCACGTGGAATACTTACTAGCTTAACAGACTTATCATCTTTATTAATTGTTGCTAATAAAAGTGCATCTGTTCGAACTGCTTCGCCATATTGGCTTTTTCTCATTTCACTTCCATCTACACCCATGATTAATATTGAAATATTATCCTTTAAAGGTTCAACTTCTTTATCACGCTTTGATGACTTTTCAATTTTCGCATACGCATCATTTACAACAGCTTTTGCTTTATTATATATAAACGAACCATATCCTACTCCTCCAAAAATAAGTAGGAAAAATGGAATTAATATGAACCATTTTATTGACTTTCTTTTAGAACGCTTTTTATTACTTCTCGTATTTTGTTCTAATTCAGAGCTCATACCCATTCGCCTCTCTTTCTCTTTACCAAGTATAATGTAAGTCTATTTATCTTCATATTGAATTTCCTTTCATTAACCTTACAATTTTGTAAGGTTACTACTAAAACCCAATATGTATTCCATTTCACATTATACTCTCGTACTTATTTTTGGCAAGTCACTATTTACCAATTTCAAAAATTTAGCACTTCGCAACATGCAAATTTATAAATTCATTAACTCTTTCATTTTAAATTAGGATATCTTTTTCCAGATAAACGATATGAATAAAGAGTCCAGCTAATGATAAAACCTCTATGAATACAGTATATTTCACGTTATTATTTCTCAAACGGCGTATACATGCTTTTCTTCCCCTGATTATCAATAAAAGCCGACTTTGCTTTTATTTTCGTTTTTTCTACTTCCATGTCTTCATTTGAGAAGTTCACAATGATTTTAATATTTTTTCCATAAGAAACAGATTGTACTAGCTTATCTTCTGACAAATACGCAAAATTCGTCATCTCTTCTTTTACTGCTTTTTCATGAACTTCATTCCAAACTTTTAGATGCTCTGTAATTTCTTTTTTATGCTTATTCCACTCTACTTCATCTAAATGGTACAACGGAGGAACATTATACAATAATTCAGACAGCATTCGATTTCCAACTTCATCTTTTACCTTTAAACTTCCCCATTCCCAATGATGCGTTGTAATAACGGAATCATTGTATACTAATTTATATAATGGTACCGAATATACTGGATTTAAATATACTTGTTTATATTCTTCCTTCAATGGTACTTGTTTTGCATATTTTTCAGGAACATTTTGATTTGGTGACCAATATCCGCCAACATAATACGGACTTGTTTTATTTTTCCTCATATCTTCATCGTCCCATTTAATAACGGGTGTTTCAATTCCGTGTGCAAATGCAATCGTATTACTAGCAAAATCATTTCCACCTTCAGAACCAACGACCATACCCTTTTCTTGCGCAATGTAGTCCATTCGTTTTAAACGTGCTTTTAAATCTTGCTCTTGTGTCGTTATATGTTTCGCTGAATAATCATCGTAAATTTCACCTGTCGCATCACAATCAATAAACCATGAATTATATTTAGGACCATTTTGTAATATATCATTCATGCGTTCCTTTACACTAGGCAGCGATAAAGTCGGGTTTAACTTGCGACCTCTGCCTAAAAAGCCTTGCACCTTTTCTCCGTTTTTCTTCGTTACAGTAGCCTCTTCGTATAATGATGGGTCATTAAAGGATGCTGTGTTCCAATTTTTATCACTTTTTTCGTGAATGGAATGATATGAATCATACGGACCAACTAAATACCCCATTTCCTTAGCTTTTGTCACGAAATTTGGTTGCATAAATCCTTGTTCCCAGTTCGGCAGACCAATCCACGCTTTTTCTATTCCTGCCTCTTTCATTTCCTTTAGTATGTCTGTTCCATCTGCATTACCCCATTTACTTACCTCTTCAACCGCATCACCAAGTAGCGACTTTAATAAATGCTTATTTAAGCTATACAATTCTGTGTTCGTTAAGTGACCTACACCTTTCTTTAATAGCACACTAGCTTCCTGATCAACGTTTTGAAAAATATCCTCTTTATAAAATTCCTTCATGGATAATACTTCGTTTATATAACGTAAAATAACATTTTTTTGATACTTATCAATGAAATCTTGTTTACTTACTTGATCTAATACATTCAGTTCCCCAGGCTCTGAACTATTCTTTTGAATAAGTTCTTTTATATGACTAAACAGCGGGCTATTTATTTGCTCCCTTAGTTTTGGCCAATTTATATTACTTTCTGATAAACCATTTTGATTCCAAAAATAAAAATGCGCCGCTCCATATAACTTTTCGATTTCTTTATTTTTTCTAGCCTTTTCTTGTAATGTTTTAAATTCACCTTTTCGAACAATATCATCCTTATACAGTTTAGCAATGCTTACCGCATCATTATTTGTCACATATAATTGAAATCCATATGTTTTATTTTTATTTATGCTCGGAAATTCATGTGTAAAATCAAATCCTATTTTCGGATCCGAATGAAATTTCAATTCATTATTAAACATATTGTTTGCAATATATACAATTGCATATTTCGAACCATTTAATGCGAAAAACTTCATAGAAAATGATTCAGCAAATGAATATGCATCATCCTTTAAAAACTTCTTCCAATTCTCATCATTGCTCGAAATTTGCTTACCCTCCCATAACGGAAGTGTATAATTTTCAGCTTCTACTTTCGGCCATGTAAAGCTTTCTGCACCAGTCGATTCCACTTCAATGTTTAAGTGGTCTTTTTTCTTTTCTAATTTTATTTTTACTTTTTGATCTGGATATTCCCACGATGTACGATCCTTTTCTTTTTTTACATTCGATACCTTCATTTTCGGTAGGGGTTGTGATGCCTGTTCCTTTACCCCCTCATATTCTACAGTTAATGTGAATGTTTCTGGATTTACATCATAAGTAAAATCTTTATACGTCGATTTCTTTATTTTAGACTCTTGTACAGCATTACTACCTTTTACGTCACAACCGACTAAAGTCGAAAATGGCATAGTTGTTAGAAGACATATCGCTATCATTTTTTTCATCCTCTGCACCTCCACCAATGAATATACAGGTGGTTTGTTACAGGAATGTGGCAAAAAAATAATAGAGCTAGCATTTTGCTAGCTCTATTTGGAGTATTAAAAGTTGATATAAACAACTATAATTCGCTTAGAAGATATGTAATACAGTAACTGCATTTTTTCTCAACAATTATGAAACTAAACAAATCAAAATTTTAACAAGCATTCTTTAACTGAAAAAACAAGTGTATACAATGTATCCTAAAAGTAGTACTAAAATGATTATCCCTGTACCTTTCCAATTCATACCGCCTGCTATATCAACTGGACTACCTGTTTCCGCTCTATTGAGTCCGTCATGTAAAGAACCCGTAGGATTACTTTTTAATTCACTTTGTCTCATACGCTCTCTTTTTTCTTCTGGTGACTCTTTATTCATTTAATCACCTCCAAAATGAATGCACTCTTTACTTACATTATTCAAAATCAACATTTGTTTTATATTTTTTCCCGAAAAAACCTAATTTAAAATAGGTTTGCAACGTAAAGAAAGCTAGCCATGCCAGCTTTCTTTACGATCCAATATGCTCTTGCTTATTTACAATAATACCTTTATGGTCGATTTCAAGCTCACATACTTTCATATCTGTAAATACTCTCGCTAATTGCTCAGCGATTTCTTGACGTTTCTCATATGGCGTTAATATAAAAATAGATGGTCCCGCACCGCTAAGTGCTGTGCCGTACGCACCAAATTCTTTTGCGCATTTACGAATAGATGGTAATAACGGTACGAGTTCTAAACGATATGGCTCGTGAAAATGGTCTCTCTCCATCATTTCACCTACAACTTCCCACCGCTTTTGACATAATGCAGCTACTAATACGTTACTTATCGCACTAGCTTTAACTGCCTCATGAAACGGAAACATCTTTGGTAATACAGATCGACTTTCATCTGTATTTAATTCTTCATTCGGAATAAGAGAAATTACCCCTAATTCCTTGCTCTCAATTCTTACGACGGAAATATCCTTTCCATCAAGTGCTCCGATTACAGTTCCACCTAATATAGAAGCAGCAACATTATCAGGATGTCCTTCAAAATTTGTAGCAATTTGAACTTTTTGATCAGCAGTTAAGTTCAAATTGCCTAGTTGATTCGCAAGCTCTATCCCAGCTACAATCGCTGATGCACTACTTCCTAGCCCTCTTGTTAATGGGATATTACTAGTAACTTCTATTATATGGGGTGATATAGAAGGACATACTTTACATGCCGTGCTAACGATTAAATTTTTATCGTCTGTCGGAATTGATTCTTCAAAGGAATGGATTACTTGCCATTTATCAGCTTTTTCTTTAACCACCACATCTAAATACAATGACAAAGCTATTCCAACTGAATCAAATCCAGGACCAACATTTGCCGTACTAGCAGGGACACGAACACTTAGTGGTATCACGACATAATCACCCCTTTAATATGATCTTTAATCTGTTCTATATCATTTGACAAACTTGCGATGTCTAGTTGATTTGAAGAAATAGCGATATCAGGATCCTTCAAACCATTTCCAGTTAATACTGCAACAACTGTTTCTCCCTTTTTGATTTTTCCAGATTTAACATGTTTAATTACGCCAGCTAATGAAGCATTTGATCCCGGTTCAGCGAAAACTCCTTCAGTTTTTGCCAATAACCTATACGCATGTAAAATTTCTTCATCTGATACCATATCTATTTCACCACAAGACTGCTCGGCAGCCTCTACTGCATACGACCAACTTGCTGGGTTACCAATGCGAATTGCTGTTGCAATTGTTTCAGGCTCTTCAATTACATGCCCTTTTACAATTGCCGCTGCTCCTTCTGCTTCAAAGCCATGAATTCTTGGCTTCTTATAACCTTTTTCTTTCTCATATTCACAGAAGCCTTTCCAATATGCTGTAATATTCCCTGCGTTCCCAACAGGGATAGCTAGAACATCTGGTGCATTTTGCAATTGGTCACAAATTTCAAATGCTGCTGTTTTTTGTCCTTCAATTCGATAAGGATTCACTGAATTTACTAATGTAATCGGCTCTTCTGCAGCAATATTTCTTACAGCCTTAAGTGCATCATCGAAATTCCCTTCTATTGAAATAATTTCAGCTCCATAAGCGACCGCTTGCGCTAATTTTCCATGCGCAATCTTTCCTTCAGGGATTACGATTATACATTTCATCCCAAGACGTGCCGCATATGCTGCAGCTGATGCTGATGTATTACCTGTTGATGCACAAATGATTGCTTCTGAACCTTCTTCTTTCGCCTTAGCAACTGCCATCACCATACCACGATCTTTAAAAGAACCTGTCGGATTCGCTCCTTCGTACTTACCATATAGCTGAATCCCTAATTGCTTTGATATATTTAATAACGGAATAAGAGGTGTATTTCCTTCCATTAAACTGACATCAGGTGTGTTTTCATTCACCGGTAAATAAGAAGCATATTGTTTCAATAGTCCTTTATACATATTGTTTTTCCTCCTCAATAATGTAGTAACTGTTTATTTCACTTGCGACAGCTTCTATCGCTCCTAAAACTCGTTCGAATTGATACTTGGAAGTTCGATGTGTCACAACAACAACTTCTGCCAGTTCACGGTTTAAAGGTAATTGAATAACTTCTTTTAAACTCACAGAGTAATTAACGAAACATTCTGTTATTTTTTGTAACATCCCAGGCTCATCTCGTAATGAAATACGCAAGAAATATTTCGAAACTACTTCTTCATCACCTTGTAATTCATAAGGAACTGGTTCTTTTAACGCACTTTTATTTTTCGGCACTTGATTCATATTTTTAACGATGGAAATAATATCACTTACTACAGCAGAACCAGTTGGCAACTTTCCAGCTCCAGGTCCGTAAAACATTACTTCTCCTACCGCTTGACCGTGAACATATACTGCATTAAATTCATTATTTACATTCGATAATGGATGACGACTTGGTAAAAGTGTCGGTTCTACACTTAAATGAATGGCTGATCCTTGTTTTTCTGCTTTCCCAATTAACTTCATAGTAAATCCTAACTTTTCAGCCATTTGTAAATCTTCTTTTTCGACCTTTCGAATCCCTCTTACTTGCACATCATCTAATGAAACATTCATCGAAAAACCTAAGTTTGCAAGAATTGCTACCTTTCTCGCCGCATCTAGTCCATCTACATCTGCTGTCGGATCCGATTCTGCAAAACCTAATTTTTGCGCTTCCTGTAAAGCCTCTTCATAAGACCACCCATTTTGACTCATTTTTGTTAACATATAATTTGTTGTACCATTTACAATTCCCATTATTTTTTCAATTTGATCTGATGCTAGCCCGTCAGTTAGTCCTCTTAACACTGGAATACCGCCTGCTACGCTCGCTTCATAACATAAATCACAATCATTATCGTTTGCCAGTTGAAGAAGCTCTGCACCATATACAGCCATTAAATCTTTATTTGCTGTTACGACATGTTTTTTATTTTCTAAAGCCTTAACAATATGCTGTTTTGCTTCTTCAATTCCGCCCATTACCTCTACTACAATATCAATATTTGAATCATTTAGAACTTCATCTACATGACTTGTGACTGCAATTCCGTCAATACAAACATCGCGTTCTTTTTCCAAATCACGTACAACGACTGTTTTCACTTTCACTGCGTATCCTGTATCAAGAGCGATTTTTTTATAATGTTCTTTCAAAATATGAACAACACCACTTCCGACCGTACCTAAACCTAATACCCCAACATTTATAACGTTATTCATCTTCTAATCTCCTCCTAAAAGTTTAATTGTTACACCTATAAATCACCTTACTCTGCTTTTTTGTCATGCAGGTGGTGGTTATTTCCGTACTTATAAATAGTTTCATGCTACCGCACCTCCCTTCAAAGTAATAAAAAAAACACACCCATCCCTAGGAAAGGGACGAATGTGTTTTCGTGGTTCCACCCTTGTTCCAATCTAGACGTATTTCTCCCTAGATTGCTCAAGTTCAGATAACGGCTGATACCGTCAATAATTACTAGATTACTCGTTCACTATTGAAGTTCAAAGGTGGTAAAATCATTTCTCGTGTTAGGAAGCTCACACCCTTGGCTTCCCTCTCTGTAAACCGTAAAAATGATTTCTTGTCCTTATCGTTACTTTTTCGTTCATGTTTATTTGTTAACTCATTATACTCGCATAAAAAACAAAATCAATACTATTTTTTAATTATTTTAAATTTTCAATCTCTAAATCCGTAAAAAAACACACTCATCCCTAGGAAAGGGACGAATGTGTTTTCGTGGTTCCACCCTTGTTCCAATCTAGACGTATTTCTCCCTAGATTGCTCAAGTTCAGATAACGGCTGATACCGTCAATAATTACTAGATTACTCGTTCACTATTGAAGTTCAAAGGTGGTAAAATCATTTCTCGTGTTAGGAAGCTCACACCCTTGGCTTCCCTCTCTGTAAACCGTAAAAATGATTTCTTGTCCTTATCGTTACTTTTTCGTTCATGTCTATTTGTTAATTTATTATAGTTATCAACTTTTTAAAAAGCAAGCCTATTTTTACTAACTATTTTCAAGAATTTTTTTTATTATATTTCACAATATCATTATGCAACCGCCACTCAATTTACCTATTTTGTTATTTCTCCAGTTTATAAATCAACGGTTCATATATAAATTCCCCATTCTAAAACCCGTACATATCCGCTCTACAAAACTATATTAATAAAATTTTTAATACAATCTTTTTGTATAACTTTCTTCTAAAGAACGTGCAACATCTTCTTCTGAAGTATTCACTTTCGCATGCTCCAGCAACATTTTTGCTGCTGATGGTAACTCTTTTTTATTTAACCAAGATTCTGGATCCCACATCTTAGAACGAATAAACGCTTTTGCACAATGAATATAACACTCTTCTATTTCAACAACAATTCCAAGCAACGGATTGCGTCCATTCGCCTGCATTTCTTTCAAAATTTCTTCGTCGTTTGTAATATACGCTCGGCCATTTATTCTGAGTGTCTCCCCAAGACCTGGAATAAAAAAGATTAGTCCTACATGTGGATTTGAAATAATATTCAAAATGGAGTCTATACGACGATTTCCTGGTCTTTCTGGAATGATAATTTTATTATTATTGAGTACGTATACAAATCCAGGTGCATCTCCTCGCGGCGAGGCGTCACACTCCCCCAACTTATTTCCAGTGGATAATACTAGAAAAGGAGATTTAGAAAGAAAATCTACGCAATGGTGGTCTAATGATGAAATGACTTTTTTCAACGCTCGCTCACTTGGTTGCCCCAATATTTTCCGTAACTCTTCCTCTGTTGAAATAATCGATTTTATTTCCGTACGCTCGATCCCCACTTATAACCACTCCTTTTTCTTTATTTTCCCAAAATTCAATACAAATATTGTATAATAAAATTTGAGGAAAGGGGAATTAAAATGACAGAGTGGTTAACAATATTTGATTCTGAAAGAAATACACTTGGGAAGAAATTACGTGATGAAGTGCATCGTGACGGCGATTGGCACGAAACATTTCATTGCTGGTTTGTAGAAAAAGATAATGAAGATATGTTTTTATATTTCCAATTACGCTCTAAAAATAAAAAAGAAGCTCCATGTATATGGGATATTACTTCAGCTGGACATATTATGCATGATGAAGATGTACAAATTGGTGGTCTTCGTGAAATTGAGGAAGAATTAGGGCTTTCCTTTCAAACTAATGATTTAACATACAAGGGAATCTTTAAAATAGATTATGAAATTTCAAATCTTACTGATCGCGAGTTTTGTCATATGTATTTTCACAACGTCATCAATCCACTTCCATTCGCACCAGGTGAAGAAGTAGACGATGTGATGAAAGTACATGCAACTTCTTTTCTACAACTATTAAAAGGAGAGATTTCATCTTTAACGACTATTTCAGTCTTAAACAATACACCGATTACGATAACATTTGAAGATATTTATCCGTATGATCTTGCATACTATGAATTTGTTATAGAGCAAGGAAAAGAATTATTAAAAAATAATAGTTTATAAATAAAATAGGACTCCTAGCATAATATTGCGTAGAGTCCTATTTTTTATTATTGTTCAAGTATTTTTAATCTACCCTCTACTTGTATAAATAAACGAATGATTAATAACAGCATAACCACTATAATCGCTATTATTGTATGTGGATATCTAAACAGTATACTAATAACACTTCCAATTAACATCATGATAAATCCGTTTTGCTTCATCACTTCTGCACTATACCTGTTACCCGCATCCCATAATTCCTTATTTTTCATAGATCGTTTCGTGCGATAACCATATGCCGCATTAATATCGGTCGGTGGATTTTTTTGAAGAATAATTGCCGCAAGTATAAAAATAATACCAATCAATATGCTTATTCCTATGTTTACTAGTGCATCAATCAATTATATCCCCCCCCTAACTTACACTTTCATTATACGACACAACCCTTATTTTTCCAATTTATAACACATTCACTTTCTTTCTTTCGATGTCTGGAACATACTTGGAAGTGTTACAAAACGTGCCCCTTTCGTTTTTAACTGCGGAATGATTTTGTCTAGTGCATCAACAGATCCTTGTAAATGCCCACCTGGAGTAGAATGCTGCAGTATGACACTACCTGGAAATGAATTCCCTAACACATTATTTGTAATCGTATCGGCACTTACACCTTTCCAATCAACTGTATCAACACTCCACTGTACAATCATAAAATTTTGCTCAGTTGCCCAATTCAATTGATTTTCAAGTATTTCACCATACGGTGGACGTATAAATTTAGGAGCATAGCCGGCTAAACGTTTTAATATTTCTTCCGTTTTTATAATTTGATTACGGTACTCAGCGTCATTTACTTTCGCTAAATTCGGATGACTGTACGTATGATTACCAATTACATGCCCTTCATTTGCAATACGCTTTACTACATTCGGAAATTTTTCTGCGTTTTCACCAAGTAAGAAAAAAGTAGCTTTTACATTATGTTGTTTTAACTTATCTAATATTTTTGGCGTGAATTCTGAATCTGGTCCATCATCAAATGTAAGAGCTACTTCCGCTTTATTATACGGTCCTGAAAATGCGTACGCATATTTTTCAACCCATGTAAATGGTGTCCACGATCCACGATCATCTGCTTTCATTTGTACTTCATAGCTTTGAGGGATATATGCGTATGGCAATGCGCTTATATAGTCTCCATAATAAAATGAGTTATATGGCATATAAGCATACGAAACATCTCGTTCTAGTCCCCATTGATATGGAGCAAACATTTCTGGCGAATAAAAATAATACATGATAAAAAACCTCCCTAAATTTTCATATGTGATTCATCTGCACTTTGTTAGAGAAATTGTTATTCATAAACAAAAATAAGACTGTCCTTAATTAGGACAGTCTTACTGCTCACTATTATTAATAAATCGATGTACTATCTTTTGGCAAAGCTTTCACATGTTTTAAATAGTTCGTCACTTTATCATCATCATCTTGCGGATATTGATATTCATATTTGTTAGCGATTTCGTTCGCCACTTCCCTAAATAAATCACCCATGACAAAGAATGACTCCCATATGTTTTCATATTCTGCATTAGAAAATGTTCTTTTAAATTGCACCCACATATCTTTTTCAATATATTGCTCGAAATGCTTTCCAAACTTCCCTGCATTAACTGTAAAATCTGTTTTCATACCAATATACCATTCTAGCATTACGATGAACATATCTCGCACTGGTCCCTCAAGCATTCCTTTTGCATAAGAAAGCTCTTCTCTCCATAGCCCTTTTGCCACATTCGTACTACACCACCAAAATTCATTACAACAATCCAAAAACTCTTTTTCTGTAGGCTTTTTTATTAAGTAATCTTTATCGCTTGCTGGCGGGAATCCTTCCATACAATTATCTTTATCGAGAAGTAATTTACTTAAACTATCTTGTCCAACGAACTTTTTTATTAACTCAACTGGAACTAGCGTTAAATCAATCCGATTCCCATCCATGAACTGCATTAAATACGGAAACTTCCCATCTTCATCTGGTTGAACTAACGACATTTCTTCTGGCATTTGTACTATCATTATTTCTCCAAATCTATGAACCCAATTATGATTAGACGTAAAAGATTGTATATCATTTACAACATACATAATATCATAGTCTTGAAAACAATCTCTTTTCACATTTGGATTTACACGCGATCCATTCATGATAACTGCTCGAATTCTTCCATCCTCTTTTGCTGTATTAATAATTAAGTCTAGCATTTCTTTTTCAGTTCTCATCTACTTATAGCCTCCAATTTTTTGATATATAATATAGTGTTATGTATGTCGGAGGCCCACGAGCTAATCTCGTTATACAAGATACATGTTATAATTTTTCAAACATCTTTTTCATTCTATCTATCTCCTTACCTCATTCTTTTACGATTGCCATTACAAATCCATCGTATCCCTTACTTCCGACAGTTTGAAGCGCTGTAGCACTAACACGTGGCTCAGCAGCTATTAATTCATAGAAACGACGTATCCCTTGTACACGAGGATCGGTACTAGTATTGTCAATAACTTCTCCTTCACGTACTACGTTATCCCCAATAATTACAGTACCCGGTCGTGATAGTTTTAGTGCCCATTCAAAATAAGCAGGGTTATTTTGTTTATCAGCATCTATAAAAATAAAATCAAACGGTTCATACTTCTCGTTTTCTATTTGTTGTAAAGAATCGAACGCTAATCCTGTTCGTATTTCAATTTTATCAGTCAAATTAGCACGCTCAATATTGCTACGTGCAATTTCAGCATGTTTTTCACTTGCTTCCAATGTAACAACTCGGCCTCCAGATGGCAATGCTCTAGCAAGCCATATCGTGCTATACCCGCCTAGCGTGCCAATTTCTAAAACATTACGAGCCCCTTGAATTTGTACTAACAGTTGTAAAAACTTCCCTTGCGTTGGTGATACATCATGTGCTGGCAAATTAGCTGCAGCATTAGTTTGAAGAACCCCTTCTAATGTAGAATCTTTCGGTATTAATACATCACTCATATATTGATCAACAGCCGTCCATTTCTCAATTCCACTCATGCAAATATCACCCCTTTCAATTTTCCAATGCTTTCTAGCATTCACTTTTGATTATACCGAAAATTCTGTCTCGAATACAAAAAATAAAGAAGGGACATCTACCCCTTACAGAATAGATATCCCTTCTTTTAAAGTTAAATTTACTTCCTATGGATTAGTAGACCAAAGCCCAGCAGATTTAATAAATGTACGTTTATTTAATTTCAGCTGCGCTACGATAAATTCTGCAATATCTTCTGCTTGCATTACTTTATCAGGGTTTCCATCAGTTAATCCTAAATCTACAGCCATATCAGTCGCTACTGTACTTGGAGTTAAAGCTGTTACACGAATGTTATGTTTGCGAACTTCCATCGCTAACGATTCTGTTAGGCCAAGGACACCAAATTTAGAAGCACTATATGCACTTGTTACAGGTGCACCTTTTTGTCCTGCTGTAGATGAAATGTTAATGATATCACCAGATTGTTGTTCAATCATGCTTGGTAAAGCAGCACGAGTTGCATAATATACACCCATTAAGTTTACTTGAATGATTTTTTCCCAATCAGCAACATCTAATTCTAAAAACTTACCGAACTTAGAAATACCAGCGTTATTAATTAAAATATCGATAGATCCTAAACCATTTTTTAACGTTTCAATCGCAGTAGTCACTTCTTCGTATGAAGAAACATCAGCAGTTGCAATAACAGCTTTTACACCTTCTGCTTCTACTTCTTTCGCTACAGCTTTTAAGTTTTCTTCTGAACGAGCTAATAAGCCTACATTTACACCTTCTTTCGCTAATGCGATTGCTACAGCGCGACCAATCCCTCTACCTGCTCCTGTAATTAAAGCATTTTTACCTTGTAATAATTCTGCCAAGTATAACACTCCTTAATCATCTCAGTTATGTATTATATTAAAATTGTATCTATGTTTATGTAAAAAGGCAATGATGCACTTTCATGTGCGTAGGTTACTTGTAGGTAACTATAGAAAGTTTTTGTTTATAAGTTTCATGTTTTTACCATTATTCATGTAAAATAAAAACAAATCCAGCATAGGAGAGTGTATGTGTATGAAAAGAAAAAAAAAGGGTCTTGTTACTAACTGCAGTCGGACTATTTATCATATTGTTTGCCCTGTACTTTATATTTGGTAATCCACTAAATTATAAAGTAATAGAAAAAGATACTAGCAATTATCTCCATATTAAAAAAGGTTATAAGCAAGAAGAAATACAAGACATAACCGGAAAATATACTCCCATTTATAATATTGGCTATTATGCAACAGTAGTATATAAAGACGAACCATATTTTACATACTCTTATACATACGATGATAATAAAAAAATAATACAAGACAACGGTATTTTAGGAAGACATACTGAGTCATTTGAACATCTTAATTTAAACTGGTCGTTGTTTGACCAGTTAGTAGATGGTATTCATACAAACTTGCAAGGAAGAGGTTTAAGAGAAAAGAAAGATTATTCTATACGAAACGTTCAATTCATTGATATAGATGACGATAAAAACGGTGCAGAAGCATACGTTGACTTTAAGAAAGATAAAGAATCTGATTACTCATACCGTATGAATAGCGAAGGAAAAGATTATCAATATAATTGCAGTAACGGTAAATGCATTTTTAAAGAAAAATAGTGTTAGAAGGCTCTCCTTCTAACACTATTTTTCTTCATAATTAGGAATACACACAATAAATTCTGTTCTATTTCCTTCTTCACTCTCTACTTTTATCTCTCCTTGATGAAGGTCGAGTACTTTCTTTACAATAGCTAAACCTAAGCCACTTCCTCCATAGGCACGATTTCGTGAAGAATCCGCTTTATAAAAACGCTCAAAAATATGTTGTTTCTGTTCTTCTGATATACCGATTCCCGAATCACGGATGCGCACTTCCACTACTGTTTCATGTTCCTTTAACTGAATAGTAATCGTGCCACCGCTTGGAGTAAATTTAATACTATTATGAATTAAATTAATCCACACTTGACTCATACTTTCTTGGTCAGCAATAACATGTACTTTTTCTAAATCTAGTTCTAACTCGATTTCTTTTTCAACCCAGAGTGGTTCACTATTTAACACAATTTGCTTTAACTGCTGATCTAATCGATAACTCACTCTTTCTGGTATATACTCTTCTGATTCTAAAAGAGTTAGCTTCAATAAGTTTTGACTTAGTTTAGATAATCTCGTTGTTTCAGTTTCAATAATGGTAAGATAATGTTTTCTTTTTTCCTCAGAAAGATTATCGTCTTGTAGTGCTCTAGCAAATCCTTTTATAGAAGTTAATGGTGACTGTATTTCATGAGAAACATTCGATACAAATTCTTGTCTCATTTTCTCCATCGTATTCAGTTCATCTGTCATATCATTTATACTTTTTACGAGCACGCCAATTTCTCCATCATACTTTTCTTCATTTCGTATTTTTACGGAGAAGTCTCCTTTTGCAATTTTTTGTATCGGTTCAATAATAGTCCAAATCATTGCCTCTCGTTTTGGCCTCATTAATATTCCAATTAATGTCCAAATAAGAATAATAAATACAAAACCGACCATATCACTAATTAGAAAGGCAACAAATGGCGATACATTTACGTCAAAAGCATTCAATATACTAGTTGCTACATAAAATGCGATAGACCAAATGATAGTAAGAAAAGAAAAGAGCGCTAATACCGCTCCAAATACTTTCAGCATCTTCAACTTACTCATTCGTTCTCTTTTTCTCATTTACTTACCTCTAAGCGATACCCTAATCCTCTTATCGTTTTAATACTAAATTTCGACTGCTCTTCTTGAAACTTCTCACGTAACCGATTAATATGAACGTCTAGTGTACGTTCATTCCCTTCAAAATCATATCCCCATATTTCTTCAATTAATTGCTCCCTCGAACAAGTTCTTCCCGATTTAGACCCTAAAGTAAAGAGCAGCTCAAATTCTTTTAACGGTAACGTAACCGTTTGTTCTCCAGATGTAACTTCGAATGTTTTACGATTTAATAATACATTTCCAACTTGAATCGATTGTGAAACTGTAATTTGGTAACGTTTCAATAATGCCTTTACTCTCACTACTAGTTCTATAGGGTCAAATGGCTTTACAAGATAATCATCTGTCCCAAGGTGAAATCCTTTTACTTTTTGTGATGTTTCCCCTTTGGCAGTTAGCATCAGAACCGGGATATCATAGTATTTTCTTAATTCAAAACATACATCAAATCCATCCATATTTGGCATCATAATATCAAGAATAACCATATCGACTTTTACGTCATCCATTTTCCGAAGTGCATCTACTCCATCAATTGCCTCATATGTTTGAAAACCTTCTCGTTCTAAAAATACAGAAACGAGTTCCCTAATGTGTGGATCGTCGTCTACTATTAAAATTTTAGGTATCAAAGGAACCATTTCCTTTCTACTTAGCATCTAATATATTTTTTTAAAATGCACCCTCTTTAATTTTCAATTGTTGCGTTGCAAACTCACGATACATATCATGCGTCTGTAATAATTCATCATGCGTACCACTACCTGTAAGATTCCCTTTCTCAATAAAGATAATTTTATCTGCATCTACAACAGTAGAAAGTCTATGCGCAATCACTAACGTTGTTCTGCCTTTCATTAAGTTATTTAACGCTTTTTGAACGACAGACTCAGATTTACTATCTAAGCTTGAAGTTGCCTCATCGAGCATAAGAATTTGCGGATTTCGAAGTAACGCTCGGGCAATGGCAATTCGCTGTCTTTGTCCACCAGAAAGCTTCACACCGCGTTCTCCAACTTCTGTTGCATAACCGTTTGGTAAGTCATGAATAAATGCATCAACATATGCCATTGCTGCTACTTTTTCAATTTCTTCATCCGTTACTTCGCCTTCAACGCCGTAACAAATATTATCACGAATCGTTCCATCGATTAACGGACTATCTTGTGATACGTAACCGATTTGACGTCGCCATGACTGTAATGAATAACTCGTAATTGATTCTTTTCCTAATTTAATGGCACCACTAGTTGGCTCATAAAAACGTTCCAGTAATGAGAATAACGTTGTTTTCCCACTACCACTTGGTCCTACAATCGCTGTCACTTTTCCAGATTCAATTGTGAAATCAATATTTCTCAAAACTTGCTCTTCTTCGTTATACTCAAAATGTACATTTTCAAGAACGATCGGTTGCTTAGCATTTGTCACTTTCACACCAGTTTCATGATCTTCTACTTTATATTCTAAAATCGTACTAATTCTTTCCGTTGCACCAATTGCCTTTTGGAATTGTGTAAAGAACATAGATAATTGACTCATCGGCATTACAATTTGAACTAAATACAAAATAAACGCTACAAGTTCACCAGTTGTTAATGCACCGCTAGAAACTCTCATCCCGCCATATCCTACGATAATAACAAGTAGTGCCATTAAAACAAACGACATAACTGGCGAAATTAATGCTTGCACTTTCCCTTCTTTCAAACCAAATTGTAATAACTTTTGTATACCTGTATTACCCGTTTCATATTCTCTTTTTTCTGTATTTGAAGATTTCACTAAACGAATTTCTGATAACACTTGCGTTAACACACTTGTAAAAGATGCCGTTTCATCTTGAAGCGCTTTTGAAATCTTATACATTTTTCGTCCAAGTGGAACTAAAATTAATACAGACAACGGAATAACCGTTAAAAGTAACGCAGTCATTTTCCAATCTAACACAAATAATACAATTAACGATCCAACAATTGAAATACCACCTGTTAATAAGTTTGACAAATGCTCAGAAATTAACGTTTTCACAACACCTGTATCATTCGTCATACGGCTAATGGTATCACCTGTTCTATTTTGATCGTAATAAGATACCGGCAAGATAAGTACCTTTTTCCACAAACGTTCTCTTAGTCCCGCTACAATCTTCTGCCCAATATAATTTAGTAAATATATAGACAATCCTGCCGCAATAGTTTGCATTACAAAGAAAGCAACTAACCCAACAATTTGTCCTGCACTAATTGAAGAAAGCGAAAAATTATCTACTAATCCTTTTGTTAGCATAGGAATAAATAAACTCGCTCCCGTAGAAAGCAAACTCATTAATAACGCAAAAACTAAAATTCCTTTCGGAGGATTTGTATCTTGAATAAGGCGTAAAAACTGCCTCCAGCTCCCTTTTTTCTTCATTTCATTTCTAACTTCCATTCCTGTTCATCTCCTCGTGTTAAACCAAACTGTTCTTTCTAAAATTAGAATACGATACAAATGTAAACTGAATGTAAACACACTTTTTCTATTTTTACAAAATATACATAAAAACTCATCTTTACAACAGATATAAACATCTGATATTATTACCTGGTACTTAATATTATTCTATGTAAATTATAGATAAATAATTTACAACACGATATAAATCTCCAGCTAGTGAAAGGAGTATCCTTTTTGCAAACAAATATACATTCTGAAAAGGAAACAATTATTTTTATTCATGGATTAGTTGGCAATCGTCGCGCCTTCAAAAAGGAGCAAAAACGATTTTCTGCCTCCTACAACATTATAACTTATGACTTATTAGGTCACGGTGATGATAAAGGAGAAGCAATCGACTTTTCATTACAGCGTCTCGTAGATCAATTATTAAACTTATATGAACAAGAAGGTATTAAAAAAGCTCATATTTGTGCGCTAAGTTACGGCTGTTACATCTCTACAATTTTTGCACAAATGCATCCAGAAAAAGTATTAAGTATTTGTCATATTGGAGGACATTACAATAACCCTTCTCGCTTATATAGCGTATTCCAAAATTTTTGGGAGAAGCGAGGGGATGAATACTCTAAATGGCTCTCTCAATACGCAAATACTATTTTTCCAAGTGGTATACTAAAAGCAAATCCGTTTGCAGTCATTTCAAGAAATATTTACTACCGTTTCGGATTACAATTACATTCATCCATTATTGCCCAGTCATTACGACATCGGTTAGAATTCGATTTAAAGTCTAAATTAGAATCACTTCCTCACCCTATACTATGGGTAATGGGAGAGCATGATCATCTCTATAAATCTTGTCTATTTGATTTGAAATCTATTTTACCTAACGTTCTATATAAGGAAATACCTTTAGCAGGACATGCAGCGAACTTATTTCGTCCTAACTATTTCCATGACTTATATGATCGATTTTTAAATGGAAATTTAAAATAAAAACTATTAAACTTCCAATTTATACAATTATAAAAAGGCTTCCCAAGTTTCCTTGGAAAGCCTTTTCTCTATACGAAAAGTATATAAAACTACTTTTTCTTAGTATGCTTTTGTGTAACCTAATAGGTGCTTGCTCCAGTAAGAGTTACTTACAGAACTAATACGTACACCAGTTGCATCTGTTTCTGCACTAATGAACTGACCGTTTCCTAAGTAAACACCCATGTGAGAAGGACCTGATTTATAAGTATTTTGGAAGTATACTAAATCACCTGGTTGTGGATTGCTAGTTTTTGTTTTAGAGCTCCAGTATCCAGCAACTGTTTGACGAGCGCCTTTATGACCAGTTTGATTTAATACGTAGTGAATGAATCCACTGCAGTCAAAACCAGCAGGTGTTGTACCAGCATTTCTGTATGGTGAACCATTTAAAGATCTAGCGAATCCAGCGATTGAAGATGTATCTCCACCTGTTGTTGGTTTTTGTACGTCTTTACCTGGTTGTTGAACGTTATTTGTAACGTTATTGTTATTGTTATTTGTAACGTTGTTTACTCCGCCTTTTACAAACTTAACGAAGTCTGCACTTACGTAACCCGTGCGGCCGTTATGGTTAATTTTGTACCAACCATTTTCAGCGCCAGTAACGTTTAGTACTTTACCATTTGTTACTCCACCGATTACAGCGTTGTATGTAGCTGGGCCTGTACGTACTTTTAAAGCACCAGTGTTAACAACATAAGAACCACCAGTTTGAACTGTTGTAGTATTGTTGTTTGTAGTTGGTTGTTGTGTTTCGTTAGATACAGCAGAACCACCTTTTGTTACGAAGTCTTTGCTTACGTATCCAGTTCCACCATTGAAGTTGATTTTAAACCAATCTTGTACTTCACCTACAACTTGTACTGTTTTACCTTTGTTTACAGAACCTAAAACTGTATGAGATGTACTTGGGCCTGTACGTACGTTAAGTGAAGAAACGTTTACTGTGTAAGTACCTGTTCCTTGTTGAACAGTCGTTCCTGTTTTGCCACCAGTCGTTACGAAGTCACCACTTACATAACCTGTTTGACCATTTACGTTTACTTTGAACCAACCGTTTTCTTGTCCAACTACTTGTAGCACTTGACCTGATTTCACTTTAGAAATAACGTTATGTCCTGTACCAGCACCTGAACGAACATTTAATACATCAGCAGTTACTGTGTATTTTAATTCAGAAGTTGTTTCTACAGTTTTTGTTTCAGTTACAGTCGTTTGAGTTTGTCCATTAATTTCTTTTAGCGCTTCATTTGAAACTTGTGCATGAGCAGAATCCATTCCTGGAACTGCAACGCCAGCTACAGAAGCTGCTGCTAAACCTGCAATTACTTTTTTCATAAGTTGTCTTTACTTCCTTTCCCTACTATCCTCTTAAAAAAAAACTTAAAACTTTAATACTTTACAATATTATCAAAGTAAAATATTCATCCAGTTCCATTTTTTAGCAAGAGTTTTATTTTTCACACAGAGTTCATTTTAAATGAACAAAGTGAAATCCGTGTGAACTTCATGTGAACTTTATCATTAATTATAGTGTTTTTGCAATGATTTTTTCAAATTTCTTATATATCGCATGAAAATTCGACATTTCATTTAATATCTCAATATAAAACATCGCTTTTCTATCTTCTATAAAAAATTCTATTAACCTAATACAAACCACATTATGTATTTCCTTATAAAGCTCCTTACATGAAGTATACTTTCATCATGACAAAAATCACTCTATTTATCAATAGTATAATATTTTTAGAAAACTAAATTTCT
>NZ_JBMOWC010000028.1:0-62800 GCF_049310765.1 Bacillus sp. PSXD-155
TCGTTATGGTTACCGTCGCATTCGTGATGAATTAACGAATCGTGGCCAGAAAGTGAACCACAAGAAGGTTCAGCGCATTATGAAAGAGCTTGGGTTAAAGTGTGTTGTGCGTATGAAGAAATATAAATCCTATAAAGGAAAAGTCGGTAGAATTGCACCTAATATTTTAGAGCGTAATTTTCATACAGATGCACCGAATCAAAAGTGGGTAACAGACATCACAGAGTTTAAATTGTTTGGAGAAAAACTGTATGTATCACCTGTATTAGATTTGTATAATGGTGAAATTATTACCTATACAATTGGTTCTAGACCGACGTATTCGCTTGTTTCAGGCATGTTAGAGAAAGCATTGGAACGTTTACCTGAAACCCACCAGCTACTGATGCATTCGGATCAAGGATGGCATTATCAAATGAGACAGTACGTCCGGACACTTGAATCAAGAGCTATCGTCCAGAGTATGTCTCGAAAAGGCAACTGTTACGACAACGCAGTAATAGAAAATTTCTTTGGGATTATGAAGTCGGAGTTCCTCTACATAAAAGAATTTGAAAATGTAGAGCACTTTAAAATAGAATTAGAAAAATATATAGATTATTATAATACGAAACGGATTAAGGCAAAATTAAAAATGAGCCCAGTACAATACCGGACTCACTTTTATCAAGCTGCCTAATGAAATAACCGTGTCTAACTTTTAGGGGTCACTTCATTATCTACCTTTAAAACGCTCTTTTTTATTATTTCCCTTCTGTTACATAAGCCCACTTAAAGCTATATTCTGGACTGATGTTATGTTTCACAATTCCTTTAACATTCGGTTTCATTACATACGCTCTACCTGTTTGATATAAAGGAATTAATCCTGCATCTTCTTCAAGGAACAATTTCTCTGCTTTTCCTAACGTTTCCCAACGCTTCTTGGGATCAGACAATAATTCATTACCTGCTTTCGCTACCATTTCATCATATTTTGGATTCGAATAACTCATTTGGTTATATGGGCTCTTCGATTCAAACATATCAATAAACGTCATTGGATCCGAATAATCTGGGCTCCAACCTGCAAATGAAACTTCATAATCTTGCGCTGACTCTAATTTCAGTTTTTGTTTGAACGGCTGAATTTTCGTGTTAACCGTTACACCTTTTAAGTTTTTCTCAATTTGATCTTTAAAATAGTCAGCAATTTTTTTCGCAGTTCCATCATCATAGCTTAGTAGTTCAATTGTCACTTGATCTTTTCCAAGTTCTTTTTTCGCTGCTTCCCAAGCTGCTGCACCTTTTTTCGGATCATATTTTAGACCATTTTTAAATGTATCTTGGTAATCTTTACCGTCAGGCCCTGTCGCAAGCCCTTTTGGTACTAATTGATCTGTTGCTTTTGAACCGTTATTTAAAATAACGTTCGCTAAACCTTTTTTATCAATTGATAATGCGATTGCTTCACGTAGTTTTTTGCTCTTTAACGGTGTATCTTGTCCGTTACGCTTTTGATTTAAACGTAAGAAGAATGTACTTGCTTCTGAATACTCACCGTACTCCTCTTTGTTCGATTTATATTTATCAACGAATTCTCCTGATAATAGTGTAAAATCAATTGATCCTGTATCATATAAGTTTACTTTCGTCGCAACTTCTTTTACTACACTATAGTTAATTTCTTCTAATTTCACAGTCTTTTTATCCCAATACTGATCATTTTTCTTTAATTGCCATCCTTGTTCATGTTTCCATGACGCCATAACGAACGGTCCGTTATACAACGTTGTATCTGCTTCTAAACCGAACTTATCTCCTTTTTCTTTTACGAACTTTTCATTTAAAGGATAGTACGATGGGAATGCCATTAAATTCAAGAAATACGGTACTGGCTTTTCTAATTCTACTTCTAGTGTATAATCATCTACCGCTTTTGCTCCTAAATCTGTTAGAGGTTTTTCACCTTTATTAATTGCTTCTGCATTTTTAATATAGAAAGCGATAAACGCATATTCTGCAGCTGTATTTTTATCGAGTAAGCGCTGCCATCCGTATACGAAATCTTTCGCTGTTACAGGATCACCGTTTGACCATTTTGCATCTTTACGTAGTTTAAATGTATATTTTTTGCCATCCTCGCTTTTCGTACTAGATTCTGCCACAGCTGGGATTGGCTTATTATCTTTATCTAATCGATATAAACCTTCCATTGTGTTCCCTAAAATTTGAGAACCTAATGTATCAGTAGATTTTGAAACATCCATCGTCGGAATTTCTTGATTTTCTGTACGATTTAATACTTGTTTCGCTGCATATTTAATTTCAGCTTTTTTCTCTTCCCCACCACCACTAGACGTCGTAGTTGATTTCTTCTCCCCACCAGATCCAGAACACGCTGTCAACGCCATACTCATTGCTAAAACTGGCGCTACAACCGCCGTGAACTTTTTCATCTTTTTCTTCACTTTTGTACCCTCCCCAATTATATGTACGAAACCATTTTTGATAGACTTTCTAATAATTAGTTATCAGAAAATTCTTATTAATTAATATTCTACTAATTTTTCCGCTTTTGTAAAGTTATTTTTAAAATATTCTAAAAATTATTTTTTTATTATAGTAAAACGTATTTTTTACAATTGTCATGATACAAATTCTTCCTTACATCTATCGATTTATTTACATGTAATCTCATAATAAAAAGAGCATTCCAAAAGTAAATAGTCTACTTTTGGAATGCTCTATCATTTATCTTCTATTGTACGAGATTCTCACTACAAAATAAGCTAAGAAACTTGTATACATCCACTTAAAGATAACATTACTGTTCAAAAATTATTTTCCATCTTTTTCAGTCATATATGCCCACTTGAAGCTATACTCTGGGCTAATGTTATGGTGAACGATGCCTTTTGCATTTGGTTTTTGAACATATGCATCACCACGTTGGTATAAAGGTACAAGTGCTACATCTTTCTCAAGAAGTAATTTCTCAGCTTTTCCTAGCTCTTCCCAACGTTTCTTCGCGTCACCCATTAATTCTCCACCAGCTTTTTTAATCATATCATCATACTTAGAATCAGCGAAGCTCATTTGGTTATGAGAATGATTAGACTGGAACATATCTAAGAATGTCATTGGGTCAGCGTAGTCAGGTCCCCAACCAGCAAATGATAAATCATAATCTTGCTCTGTTTCTAATTTTAACTTTTGTTTGAATGGCTGAAGTTTAATATTAACCGTTACACCTTTTAAGTTTTTCTCGATCTGGTCTTTTACATATTCTCCAACTTTTTTCGCATTACCAGTATCATAGTTTAATAGCTCAATTGTAACTTGGTCTTTTCCAAGTTCTTTTTTCGCTTCATTCCATGCAGCTGCTGCTTTTTTCGCATCTGGCTTAATACCATTTTTAAATGTTTCTTGGAAATCTTTACCATCCGGTCCGGTTGCTAATCCTTTTGGTACTAAGAAGTCCGCAGGTTTAGATCCATCATTTAAAATTACATTTGATAGATTTTTCTTATCAATAGAAAGCGCGATTGCTTCACGTAATTTTTGGCTCTTTAACGGTGTATCTTGTCCGCCACGTTTTTGGTTCAGACGTAAGAAGTATGTGCTTACTTGTGAATATGTGCCAAACTCTTCTTTATTATTTCTATACTTATCAACGAATTCACCTGATAGAAGTGCAAAATCAATTGCATTTGTATCATATAAATTTACTCTTGTAGCTACTTCTTTTACTACACTATAGTTAATTTCATCTAGTTTTACAGTCTTTTTATCCCAATATTGGTCGTTTTTCTTTAATTTCCAACCTTGCTCATGCTTCCAATCAGTAAGAACGAACGGTCCGTTATATACTGTTGTATCAGACTCTAAACCATATTTATCTCCTTTTTCCTTCACGAACTTCTCATTTAATGGATAGTACGATGGGAACGCTACTAAGTTTAAGAAGTATGGTACTGCTTGTTCTAACTCAACTTCAAGCGTATAGTCATCTACCGCTTTTACTCCTAGCTCTGCTACAGGTTTTTCACCTTTATTCACCGCTTCCGCATTTTTAATTGGAAATGCAATAAATGCATACTCAGCAGCTGTTTTTGGATCTAATAAGCGTTGCCATGCATATGCAAAATCTTTCGCTGTTACAGGATCACCATTTGACCATTTTGCATCTTTACGTAGTTTAAATGTATATTTTTTACCATCCTCACTCTTCGTGCTTGATTCTGCAGCAGCTGGGATTGGTTTGTTATCTTTATCTAATCGATATAAACCTTCCATTGTGTTCCCTAAAATTTGAGAACCTAATGTATCTGTATTTTTAGAAGTATCCATTGTTGGAATCTCATTTGTTTCAGTACGATTTAGTACTTGTTTTGCTGCTAATTTTCCTTCTGATTTACTATCTCCACCAGAGCTAGAATTTGTGCTTGTCTTCTTATCTCCACCTGATGTAGAACATGCTGTTAATGCCATACTCATTGCTAAAACTGGTACTACAACCGCTGTTAGTTTTTTCATTTTTTTCTTTTTCACTTTCTGTACCCTCCCTAATTCTTAACGCTCTCATTTAAGAATTTTCTGATAATTCTGTTTTTCTTTATATATTTATCAGAAGATTCTTATTAACTATTATTCTACTAATTTTTTGAGTTTTGTAAAGTGTTATTATTGAAAATTTTTAAAAAATTATTTTTTTACAGTAATATTCATAAAAATTACTTAACCTTTCGAAACACTATACCTCATGGAATTCTATGTATTGATTTAATAGTCTTTATATCCCTTCACTATAAAATAACTTGTAAATTATTGTTAATAAATAATGTATATCGTAACAAACCTCTTTTCTACAAAAATAAAAAAGCAGACATTTCGTCTGCTTTAATTCTCCTCAATTTGCTTTTCACTTAACCCTAGATGTGTTCTAAGAGTATTACTCAAACTCTGTAGATCTTTTTTATTAGGATTATAATAATATACACGTTGCCCGTTTGGGCCATTAGGTAAGTATAAATCATCACCAGCTAATTGTATTTTTTCAACTGAACCGTTTAAACCGTATTTATAAAAAGATAAAATATCATCCATTACTAAATTTGTTTTAAAATCACTATCAACCGCCTCAACTATTTTTTCTAGCTTCGTAATCGATCCTACACTTTTTAATTTACTTAAAATCGCTTCAATAACAAGTTGTTGGCGCTGTCCTCTCATTGCATCACTATCAATATGGCGCGTTCTTGCTAGTGCAAGTGCTTCTTCGCCATTTAATTTTTGTAATCCTTTTTTCAAATGAATCGCATCAGGTTCATCTTTACTATTTTGCTCCGTAAATTCAACCGGGACATCCACTTCAATACCATCTAACCCATCAACAATTTTAGTAAAGGAACCAAAATTAAATTTCACAAAATAATCAACGGGCACCTGTAACAATTTTTCTACCGCTTCCACAGAAGCTTGCGGTCCTCCATCTGTACCATTTTTAACGAAACCACTTCCATATGCATGGGTTATTTTATCTTTTTTCTTTTCAACTGGAACATATGTATATGTATCACGCGGTATGCTCGTTAATTTCACTGTTTTATCGTCTTTATTAAAAGTCGCTAACAATAATGCATCTGTATGAAATGCACCATTATATTCCTTTTGTCGTTCTTGATTTTCATCAATTCCCATAATTAAAAGTGAAACATGATTTGCAATTGGCTTTACAGATTTCTCACGTAAATTGGATTTTTCACCTCGTGCTAAATTCAAATTAGATTTTTGTACGAGACTAGAAGTTTTCATATATACATAGGCTCCATAGCCAATTCCACCAAATAGTAATACCGCCAGTAGTAAACTTATTATCGTTTTCTTTTTATATTTTTGCTTATTTTTCTCTTCTCTTAAAGATGAATGATTCTCCATTTACTCTCCTCCTGTTTCTATTCATCCAATATGTTTTTCATTCTTTCATATTTAGCGCTATCCTTTTGAAACATACTTTCTTTCAATCCCTTATCTATTTGTATCCATTCAGTCGTAACTGAATATTGAATCAAGCCTTCTTGAAAACTAAGAAATTTCAACATAATCCCTGTATTTTTCTCCACAACCATTTCGAATTTCCCTCTTAAATCTTCAGAGGTGCTAACAGGCATCTCTATGTTGATGACTCCTTCAATTTTGTAACAATCTAATCCAAGATATTTCGTTTCTTTATAATTCCAATCTTTATATCGAATTAACAAATCTGCGAATTCTGATTGAATACTATATTTAGCTAGCCCTATATATTCATCATCATATCGCTTTTTTTCACCTGCTTTTTTCAATAACCTTTCCGTAGGATTTAATTTTAATAGTTCATTGTTTCTTTCTTTCGGGTTCCATTTTGTCTCTTTATAGGTATACTTCTCATTATCAAACTCTTTTTTCTTGCCCTCGTTATATATAATTGTTCGTTTTTTCGCTAGTTTATCTTCTTTCGAAGAGATACCTCTTTGTTTCTCCGTATCAATCGCATACTTATATGTTGTAGCAATTCTTGATGAGCTAGAATATTCCTCAAATTGTCCTGAAATATTTTTAAAATAATCAATAGAATCTAGCATTTTTTGATGAATCTTTTCTTTATCTGGATAATGTACATTCGATTTTATTTCTTCTTCATTTTCAAAATCAGAAAACGCTTTTTTCTTTACATATTCAAATACTCCACCATTTTGCGCAAAACTTTGTATAGAAAACTCAGACATAGATACCACTGAAAGTATACAAACCGCTGCACTAATTATCATCATATGAATTTTGTAACTCTTCTTTTTTACCTTAAGATTATGTAGCGTGCCATTAATTTTTTCATTTAACTCTGGAGGTACTATAACATTTTCATCTTTTATTCTCTTTTTTAATTTCTCATCAAATAATTTTTCATTATCCATCCTTTACACCCCCTATTCCATCTTTAATCGTTTTTGTAGTTGTTCCCTCGCGCGTGACAATCTTGATTTCACTGTTCCTTTCGGTATTTCTAACAGCTTTGCTATACTCTCTTGATTCATATCTTCATAATAATAAAGCACCGTAACAGCTCTTAATTCTTCATGTAACGATTGAATCGCATTACACAAATCTATATCTTCATACTGATCACACGCACTCATATTGTAATCATTCTCTTCTGTCACAATTACATTTTTATACGCTCTAATAATATTGTTACACTCATTTATTAGTATTCGAATTAACCAAGTTTGAAAAAATTCTTCTTTTTTTAATTTTTTTATATTTTCATAGGCCTTTAAAATTGTTGTCTGTATCGCATCCTCTATATTTGTCTCATCACGTAACATCGCCTTTGCTATTCGATACATCTTCACTTTTTCTGTATGCATAAGCGCTATAAAGGCTTCATGATTACCTTTTTTCGCCAAAGAAACATCCGTTTCTTCTTTTATAATCATTTTATATAAAGGGATTACTTTCACAATTGCTCCTCCTGTTTCATCCTCACTTCATCACTTCCAATTTAACTTTACATGTATTAGACGTATGAACCTAGAAAAAGGTTCATTTTTTTGAATATTTTCTTAATTAAAAAGATAAATATCCTTTATAAGTGTTATGCGATAAACATACTAGTTTTAATTTACAAATAAAAAAAGCCCACTTTCTAGTGGACTTTCTACTTTATAACGGTAAATCCCTCTTCTTAAACACTACAATTGCTACTATGAAAATACAAAGTGCTCCGGCAATTAACCCTATACTTACCGGCCATATATTATACGCTCCTTCAGCAATTTCTTTCGGACGAAACAGCGTGAATAATGATAGGTTTTTCATCCATTCTAACTTATCACTTAACTTCCCTACCATATCCAATACGAAAAATAGGATAGTTAAACTCGCTGAATAACTTAGTGCTTTTCTTTCGTCATTACATATGCAAGAAAAGAAAAATGAATACGCACTAACGACTAAAAATATGAGACCTCCGACTATATTTATCTTCAAAAATAATTCTTTATTTAAGTTATTATCTTGTAAAAACCATTCTGCACCTACTAACCCAGCTACATACGTAACAGATACAATAATCAGAAGTCCCAATATGAGAACAGTAGCTTGTGTAATAGCAATTTGCACTCTAGATACAGGTGTTGCTAGCAAGTATGCCATTGCTCCTTTATCTACATGACGAGCAATTAAATGTGTCGCAACTGTTACGCAAAAAATTGTTAAAATGATAATAAACAATAGACTATAGTATTCGCCCGCTAGAAAATCCATTACGTTTTGAATCGGACTTTCCATACCAACGATTTTTTTCACACTATCAGGCATGGCAGCTATTAATTCATTTAGCCCTTTCGCTGATACCATTGACGGGAATATCCAAATTAATAACCACAAATATAAAGCCGCACCACACGCATAACTCAAAATACTTTTTTGTGTTTCTTTCAAACTAGCTAAAAACAATTGCTTATTCATGCGTTACCCCTTCTTTCTTATCGTAATAATGCATAAATAAATGTTCTAAATCCATCGCTCTCGTTTGAAGTGCCGTTACATTATAGTTTGAAAGTGTTTGTAAAACAGTTTGATAGTTTCCTTGTACAATGATAGATGCCTCTCTACCTTTTACCGCTTCAAATTGCAAATTACACTTTATAAGGGACTCAATCTCTTCTTGTGATGATACTGTTACATCTATCACCTGTCTTCTCATACTTTGTAAATCGTGAATATTTTCAACCGTTACGAGTCGACCATCTTTAATAATAGCTACTCTGTCACAAGTTCTCTCAATTTCAGTAAAAATATGTGATGACATTAGGATTGTTTTTCCTCTTTGCTTTTCCTCTAATATTAAATCTATAAACACTTGTTGCATAAGTGGATCAAGTCCAGATGTTGGTTCATCTAAAATTAACACCTCTGGATCGTGCATAAATGCAGCGACTATCCCTACTTTTTGCTTCATTCCTTTAGACATTTTGCGAATCGGTGTTTTCACATCAAATTGCAGACGCTCTATCAGTTCATCTCGTCTTTTCGTATCCTTTAATCCACGCATTCCCTGCATTAATTTTAAAAACTCTAATCCGTTCATTCCTTCAATAAAAGAAATTTCACCCGGTAGATAACCAACTTCCCTTTGAATTTTCGCTGCTTCATTCCAACAATCTAATCCAAAAATTGTCGCTTTACCAGCTGTCGGTTTTATAAATCCCATTAAATTACGAATCGTCGTTGATTTTCCGGCACCATTCGGTCCTAAATAACCAAATACTTCTCCCTCTTTTACATCAAATGTAATATGAAACAAACCTTTTCCATTCGAAAACTGTTTTGTGACATCTTGAACTGAAATCATAATTCCACCTCATTTTTTGAAATATTGAATATGTGATATTTCAAAATTATTGTACTCCTCATCTTCCATATTCGCAACAACTTTTTGAAATATTTATTAGTCCATATTTCAAAATTATTGTTTTCCATTATTTTTTCTTGTATATTTTAAGTGAGGTGATTGCATTGAACGGCTTTGAAAGAGTAAAAGAAAAGAAAAAGCGTGCCATTAAAGAAGCAGCATTCGTATTATTTTCAGAACGTGGATTTAATGAAGTGAAAATAGAACATATCGCAAAAGAAGCAAACGTTTCTCAAGTTACAATTTATAATCATTTCGGAAGTAAAGATGCGTTATTTAGGGAGCTTATACAAGAATTTATCATATCTGAATTTCAATATTATAAAGAGCTTGCAGAAGAAAAATTACCTTTTCATGATATGATGCAAAAAATGATTGTAAGAAAAATGAATACTGGCGGGTTATTTCAACCTGATATGTTACTGCAAATGATGCAAAGGGACGAAGAACTCCGTAAGTTTATTTATAGTTATCAAAATGAAAAAATCCTGCCCTGGTATTTAGAAATATTAGAACAAGCTCAGCGCAAAAACGAAATTAATCCACACCTTACTAAAGAAATGATGTTACTTTACATTCAAATGTTTACTAAATTAGGTGATGATTTTGGGGCACAACTTCTTGAAGGAAATCGCGAAAAACATATACAAGATATCGTCACGATGTTCTTTTATGGACTGTCCGTCCCAGAAAAATAATTGTTTCTAAAAAACAAATACAATCACCAAAAAGCCCTTTGGATATTTAAATCTCAAGGGCTTTCTCATATCAAATAAATAGCTAAAACTAACTTTATCTTAAAGAAGTTAAATGCTGCTTTATAGATAACACCTTATTATAGATTAACTCTTTTAGCATAACAGGCTGAATCGAAATAATCGTTTCACCGAAATTCAGAAAATAATTTGAAATAAAATCAGATTCTTGCTTGTTAAAATAGCCTGTTATAATGTAATTTTCATTTTCCTTTTGCAACCTCATGGAAGGGTAATTCTCTTTATCAAAAATGTCTTTTCCTTTTTGATTAACAATGACGCTAAAATCAATTGCATCAGGCTTCCTGTGAAAAGTAGTAAGATAACTTAATAATTCTTCAAGATTTTTTGGATGAACATTGCTTGTTTCCACAATAGAAAGAATTTTATCACATCTAATTATTTGAACATGATTTGTCTCAAAATTAAAGATTTTAGCATACCACTGGCCAAATTTAGATTCTATTCGAATAAATTGGGCAACCAATGCTTTCTCCTCACCTTTTTTTAAATATGTTAAATGATAAACTCGCTCAGCAAAAATCCCCTGTAAAATTTCTTTTAAGAACGGACTAAATTTACTATGATTTGTTACTTCAAAGGAAAGCGTTCGTTCCATGATTGAAATATTTTTACTCACATTATCAGGTAATACATGTTTAAATTTATTTTCAAGCGCAATACTTTCTACATTAAATGGTTTTGTCTTGTATCCATTTAGCGTAAGAATTGAAAAGTATAACGCATACATTTCATCCACACTAAAATAAATTGGTGATAACACATTATTTTCTATAATTTTATAACTTCCATTTCTACCCAGTTCAGAATATATGGGTACACCTATTTCTTCCAATGATTGAATATCTCGCAACGCGGTACTTTTAGAAATATTATATCTAGTCATTAAATCTTTTAAATTAAAATATCTTTTATTCTTTAAGAAAATAAGCATATCATTTATTCGTTCCGTTTTTTTCATATTTCCCTCCCAAAAAGGTGTCATGTATTGAAACCCTTTTAATCTATATTATAATTATCAACTAATAAAGGAGTTATATATTTATGACATTAGAAATAGCTATTTTTCTTTCAATGAATGGGCAAGCAAAGGAGGCGATTAATTTTTATATACGTAATTTAGAAGCCAAAAAGTTAATGATTGTTACGTATGAAGAACTGGCGAAAAGAGATAGTTCTTTTAAAATTACAAGTGAAAATAAAGATCATATTGCTCACTCTGTTTTACAAATTGGGAATACAAAGCTAATGATAGCAGAAGATACAATGAATACTAATGAACGTTATAACGTTGGAAATAACATGTCACTTTGCATTCAAAGCGCTAATTTAGAAGAAATACAAAGGTTTTATAATAATTTAATTTCCGATAAGCATGTGAAAATAATCTCTCAGCTAGAAAAAAATATATTTAGTGAAGCATATGGTATTATTGAAGATCCTTATGGCATACAAATCCAATTAATGTACGATAAACGACTAAACTAATTAATTAATCATATTCACATATTCCTAATAAAAAAGACACGAAATTCGTGTCTTTTTATTTTATAGAAATGACTCTACCCTTTTCACTGCTTTCAATCGCTAATTGAATCAGTTTAATAACATCTAAACCTTCTTTTGCTGTTACAGGTAGTTCCTCACCATTTAATATACTATCTCGTACACCTTTATAATAATTGTCATAACAACCGACTTCTGTTGGAATACGCTCTAAGCTTTCTTCTGTTTCTAAAGTAGCAAAATTCTCTTCATCGTCTACCCCATAACCGTTATTGCCTGGCTTCATTCCACTTTTTAATTGCTCTTCCTGCGAATCCATACCGTACTTCACGATAGAACCTTTCTCTCCATGCACTATAAAATGCGGTCCAGCTTTTTTCACATAACTGCTGCTACGTAAAATGACACGTTTAACTCCGTAATGCAGTACTATGTGGAAATAATCATCCACCTCTGCACCTGGTCGTTGTTTTATTACATCTGCACTTATCGCATCTGGTTTCCCGAATATTGATAACGCTTGGTCAATTAAATGCGATCCTAAATCGTATAATATACCGGAACCTGGTAGATTTTTTTCTCTCCATCGATCACGTACATGTGGACGGAAACGATCAAAATTTGATTCATATGCGTATACATTCCCTACTCTGTTTTCTCCTAACAATTTCTTAATTGTTAAGAAATCATTATCAAAACGACGATTATGATATACGCTTAACATTACATTATGCTGCTCTGCTAATGTAATAAGCTCTTCCCCTTCTTCAATTGAAACAACAAATGGTTTTTCTACAACAACATGCTTACCGTTTAAAATTGCTTCTTTTACATATGGAAAATGAGTTGTATTAGGTGATGTAATAACAACTAAGTCAACATCAGCTCGCTTCACCAATTCATCAATTGTACTAACAACATTAGCGTTTGGTAATGTTTCTTTTACTACCTCTTCTTTTGAGGATAATACAGCTCGAATATCATATTCTTCTATTGTTTGTAATAGTGGGATATGAAATGTCGTACTAGAAAAACCAAATCCTACAATCCCTACACCTATTTTTTTCATGTTGCCCCTCCATTTGTGCCGCTTTAACGGGCAGTAAGATTCCTAACCCAAAATTCAGTGAAAGCTAAGGAATTAGGTGAGGAATCAACTGCTTGTTAAAGCCCGATTAGTTCAACTAATAATCAGTGAGGATGAAGAAAATCCCCATTGATTAAAGTTTCACTTTATGAGAACGATTTCATTCAGTTATTATAACAAGATTATTATTATTTACATAATAAATTGCCTAGAAAAAAGCATCTTGCTATTATTCATAGCAAGATGCTTTTTTACTCCGGTCGTTTTTTCGTCCACGTTTCTACTACTTCACCAGTATCATTTACATCTAGCACTAGGCTACCATTACTATACCGGTCTTTATTTCGATACGCTTTCGGATCAATCTCTTCTACAATGTTTTTCTCTGTCTTCATGTAAACTAATTCATCGTCCCGAACAATTTCAATACCGACAATGCGGTACGGATTACGTTTTAACTCTTTGAAAATAACAAGACCTCGCTTCGCCCTCGTTGATTTTTCAATTTCTGATGCTTTTAGACGTTTTACAGCACCACGCTGCGTTACGAGAATAAGTTGATCTTTATCACCATTTAACGGTTTACCAGAAGCGACATAGTCATCTTCTTTTAAATTAATTGCTTTCACACCAGCAGCTCTTACACCGACTGGACTTACTTCATCTTCATGGAAAATAAGTGCATATGCACCATGTGTAGCAAGAACGATATCACTCGTTCCATCTGTCGCAAATATATCGACAACTTCATCATCTTTTTTCAAGTTTACAGCAACGAATGCCCTTGAATAACGCTGAACTTTATATTGATTTAATTCTGTTTTCTTTATCATACCATTTCGTGTTACAAATACGATAAATCGTTTTTCTTCCTCAAAGTTCGGTACAACCGTTGCCCAAATGATCGTTTCATCTCGGTCGAGTGAAACGATATTTGCAACGTGCTGACCTAAATCTTTCCAACGAATATCTGGCATTTCGTATACTGGAAGATATATATAGTTCCCTTTACTTGTGAATAAAAGAACTGTTTCAGTCGTATTCGTATCGAATCGTTCAAGTAAGATGTCACCCTCTTTCATACCGAAGTCTTTGCCGTTTGATGCATTATGTGAGCGCCATCCAGTACGTTTCACATATCCTTCTTTCGTTACAGTAACGATGACATCTTCTTGTGGAATCATCACTTCTACGTCTATTTTAATTTCTTCAATTTGTTCTTCAATAATAGCACGGCGATCATCACTATATGTTTTCTTAACTCTCTTCAAATCAGTTTTAATGACTTGAAGTAATCTTTTTTCACTTTGTAAAATTGACTGTAGCTCTAGAATTTTCTTATTAAGCTCATCTGCTTCTTCTTGTAACGCCGTAATGTCTGTATTCGTTAAGCGATATAATTGCAAGGAAACAATTGCTTCCGCCTGTGCTTCTGTAAAGCCAAATTTTGCACTTAAATTATCTTTCGCATTACGTTTATCTTTTGAAGCTCGAATTGTCTCGATTACTTGATCTAAAATCGATAATGCTTTCTTTAAACCTTCTACAATATGTTGACGATTTTCTGCTTTTCTTAATTCATATTGCGAACGTCTCGTAATAACCTCTTTTTGATGTCCAATATAAGCATCCAAAATTTTTGGTAATGTCATAAGTGTTGGACGACGATTATTAATCGCTACCATATTAAAGTTATATGGAATTTGTAAATCTGTATTTTTATATAAATAATTTAAAATACCTTCGGCGTTTGCTTCTTTCTTTAATTCAACAACAATTCGTAAACCAGTACGATCTGTCTCATCACGCACTTCAGCAATACCATCTAACTTTTTATCTAGACGTAATTCATCCATTTTCTTTACAAGGTTTGCCTTATTCACTTCGTAAGGAATTTCAGTGATTACAATTTGTTGTTTCCCACCGCGCACTGTTTCAACTTCTGCTTTTCCGCGAATAATAATTTTACCTTTACCTGTTTCATACGCCTTTTTAATACCATCAATCCCTTGAATAATACCGCCTGTTGGGAAATCTGGTCCTTTCATAACTGTTAATAAATCATCAACAGTACTATTTGGCTTATCAATACGCATCATTGTAGCATCAATAACTTCTCCAAGATGATGCGGAGGAATTTCTGTTGCATAACCAGCGGAAATCCCTGTAGATCCGTTCACTAATAAATTCGGGAACGCTGCTGGTAATACAACTGGTTCTTCACTCGTATCATCAAAGTTTGACACGAATTCAACTGTTTCTTTATCAAGATCACGTAATAATTCAGATGCGATTGGTGATAAACGAGCTTCCGTATAACGCATTGCTGCCGCTGGGTCCCCATCAACACTACCGTTATTACCATGCATTTCAACTAAAACATTACGTACTTTCCAAGTTTGGCTTAAGCGTACCATTGCTTCATATACAGAGGAATCTCCATGTGGATGATAATTACCGATAACATTACCTACTGTTTTAGCTGATTTACGAAACGCTTTATCATGTACATTACCTTCTACATACATAGAATATAAAATACGTCTTTGTACTGGCTTTAAGCCATCACGTGCATCTGGAAGTGCACGATCTTGAATAATATATTTACTATAACGTGCAAAGCGATCACCTAACACGTCTTCAAGCGGGAGGTCATGAAACTTCTCTGCTTGCATGTTATTCCACCTCCGTCTCCATAATCATTTCATTTTCTAAAATATTTCCTTCTTCTTGCATACCAAACTGTACATTACGTTCAATCCATTTACGGCGCGGTTCTACTTTATCGCCCATTAATGTTGTAACGCGACGCTCTGCTCTTGCTGCATCATCAATTTTCACGCGAATTAATGTACGCGTTTCAGGATTCATTGTTGTTTCCCATAATTGATCCGCATTCATTTCACCAAGCCCTTTATAACGTTGTAACATATAGCCTTTTCCAACTTTTTTCGTTACACCGTCTAATTCCTCATCTGACCAAGCGTATTCAATTACTTCACTCTTACCTTTTCCTTTACTTACTTTGTATAAAGGAGGGAGTGCGATAAACACTTTACCCGCTTCGATAAGTGGCTTCATATATCTGTAGAAGAACGTTAATAACAATACTTGAATATGAGCTCCATCCGTATCGGCATCGGTCATAATTACAACTTTATCGTAGTTAATATCTTCAACATCAAATTCATTTCCTACACCGCCGCCAATCGCATAAATGATTGTATTAATCTCTTCATTTTTAAAGATATCAGCAAGCTTTGCTTTCTCTGTATTAATTACTTTACCACGTAATGGTAATACGGCCTGGAAACGACGGTCTCGTCCTTGTTTCGCTGAACCACCAGCAGAGTCACCCTCTACTAAATACAATTCGTTTTTCTGAGGATTACGTGATTGTGCAGGTGTTAACTTCCCGCTTAACGTACCTTCTGATTTTTTCTTCTTCTTACCACTACGTGCTTCTTCTCTCGCTTTACGAGCAGCCTCACGTGCTTGCGCTGCTTTAACTGCCTTTCTCACAAGAAGTGTAGCTACATCCGGGTTTTCCTCTAAAAAGTAAGCTAAATGCTCTGATACAATGGCATCAATAGAAGAACGAGCTTCACTTGTACCAAGTTTCCCTTTCGTTTGTCCTTCAAACTGAAGTACTTCTTCTGGTACACGTACAGAAACGATAGCCGCTACACCTTCACGAATATCTGTACCTTCTAAATTTTTATCTTTTTCTTTTAATAATGAAACTTTACGAGCATACTCATTGAACACACGCGTCATTGCTGTTTTAAATCCAGCTTCGTGTGTTCCACCATCTTTTGTACGTACGTTATTTACAAACGAAAGAATATTTTCTGAGTAACCATCATTAAACTGGAATGCTAGTTCTGCTTCAATCCCGTTTTGTTCACCAGTGAAATATACAACCGGGTGAATTGAATCTTTTTCTTCGTTTAAATATGAAACGAAAGCTTCGATTCCTGTTTCATAATGAAATATATCTTCTAAATCATTACGTTCGTCTTTTATCGAGATTTTCATTCCTTTTAATAAGAATGCAGATTCACGTAATCTCTCACATAATGTTTCATAATTGTAATTTGTCGTGCTGAAAATCGTTGTATCTGGTTTGAAGTGCATTGTCGTACCAGACTCTTTTGTTTTCCCGATTTTCTCTAACGTCGTTGCAGGAACGCCACCATTTTCAAAGCGTTGTTCATAAATGTTACCATCACGTTTAATTGTTACTACTAACCATTCTGACAAAGCGTTTACAACTGATGCCCCAACACCGTGTAAACCACCACTCGTTTTATAGCCACCTTGACCAAACTTACCACCTGCATGAAGTACAGTTAAAATAACTTCAGGTGTAGGTTTCCCAAGTTTATGCATTCCCGTAGGCATTCCTCGCCCTTTATCTATAACGCTAATACTATTATCTTTATGTATTACGACTGAAATTTCGTCGCCAAATCCCGCTAACGCTTCGTCAACGGAGTTATCTACTATTTCATATACTAAATGATGCAATCCACGGCTATCCGTACTCCCGATATACATACCCGGGCGTTTTCGAACGGCTTCAAGTCCTTCTAACACTTGAATCGCATCTTCATTATATTGGAACTGATGCTTCGCCAAACTCCTTGCCCCTTTCCTAATCCAAAATCAGAACATATGTTTCTATTATAGAATAACGCCTCGACTATAGTTTTGGCAAGTTATCTTATCTCTTTTATATACCATCTTCAATAGAAAAATCCTTGTTTTCTCACAAGGATTCCTCTAGGCTACTATTTCAGAAAAATAATCGTTTGTCAACGAGAAATGGATATGTATTCCAAGATTACACATTCCAAACCTTTATTATGATCCAAATGATCAAGATCCAAAATGGGATTACAAATAACAATCCCCAAAAACAGCCTTTAAAAAATCTCATGATGAACACCTCGTTCATCGGCCCTACTTATCTATAATGAGAGCTGAATCAATCTTTCTACTTTTAAATCTATACTATTTTGTCATCGCATGTTCTACTTTAATACAACGATCCATTATTACAGTATAGTCTTTTTCTTTTAAAAGTTTATATGTATCTTCATCTTGTACTCCTAATTGTGCCCAAAAAACATCTGCATCAATCTCTACAAATTCTTTTGCAACATCCATTAAAAACTCTGAGCGACGAAATACATTTACTATGTCAACGTGTTCCTTAATATCCTTTAGTGAAGAAACTGCCTTTTCTCCAAGCACCTCATCTACTGTTGGATTAACTGGAATAATACGGTATCCAGCATCTTGCATTGCTTTTGAAACCATATACGATGTACGTTCTGGCTTATCTGATAATCCAACAACCGCAATTGTTTTGCTTCTCTTTAACACTTCACCAATTTCCGTACGAGTTGGGTTTTCAATTGTCATAATTAATCCCTCCTATTCCTTTAGTATAGCCGATAAAGAAAGTCTCTTTCAATATGAAAGAGACTTTCTTTTATTTCGATTATTGATTCTTTGTAGCTGAATTATCTGCTAAAGTAGCCGATTTCGTCATTTTTTGACCGTTACGGTAGAATGTAACTTCTACTTTCTCGCCTACTTTTTTCTTTTCATATAAATATTTACGGAATTGAAGTGAGTTTTCTACTTTTTGATCATCTAATGCTACTACAATATCATATTGCTCTAAACCAGCTTTTTCTGCCGGTGATATTGGGTAAATTTTACCTAATACAACACCATTCGTTACTTCTTTCGGTACTTTCAATTGATTGACTGCATAAGCTTGCACATCTTCTAACGAAACGACACCTACTCCAAGAGCTGGACGTTTTACTACTCCGTCTTTTTCAAGTGATTCAATAACTGGCTTTGCGATATTAATTGGAATAGCAAATCCAATTCCTTCAACTTCTTGCTGTGCAATTTTACTTGAATTAATCCCAATTATTTCACCATTTTGGTTAAATAATGCACCACCACTATTACCGGGGTTAATCGCTGCATCTGTTTGAATAACTTGTGCTTGCCAATCTGGTCGTTTATCGCCATCAATATCAACTGGAATTTCACGTTCTTTACTACTAATAATGCCTTCCGTTACACTTCCATCAAATCCTAGTGGGTTACCGATTGCAATTGCTTTTTCACCTGCACGGATTTTACTTGAGTCACCTAAAGTTGCAACTTTATTCACATTAGAGCCGTCAATTTCAACAACAGCTAAATCTAACCAAGGATCTTTCCCTACTAACTTTGCATCTACCTTTTTACCATCACTTAGTTTTACAGCAAGTTTATTTGCACCATCTACTACGTGGTTGTTTGTTACAATATATGCTTTATTTCCTGCTTTTTTATAAATAACACCTGATCCTGAACCAGCTTGTTGTTCTTGACCTGTCGGTTGCATTGCAAATGGATCAACACTTTGCTGCATATTAATAACACCTACAACAACGTCTTTCGCTCCTTCAATCATACCAGGTAAATCAGTTTCATTTTTCGCTTTATTTACAACAGGAACTACAGTACCTTCTACTTTTGAATCCGAACTAAATGATGATACTGGTGCTCCATTATTTTGAGCCCATGGCATATATGGTGCTGCAAAACTAATCGAAACCGCTCCGACTACAGCTCCCACTAAACCTGTGAAGAAATAGCCTTTTTTACTACCTGATTTTCTCACTTCTCTCGTTTCACTATGCTCTTCATTTAAATTTGGTCCGTCGTAATATCCCATGTTTTATTTCCCCTCTCTGGTGAATTCGTATTTTCAGTATAGTCACGTTTTGTGTCCTTCTTGTGAACTCATCGTGAAATCCAATTAAAAAAATACTCCTATCTAACATTGTAGACAAGAAAAGTATTTTTTGTACATTCTACCTTCAAAAGAGAGTATAAAATTGCCATTTCCCTAGGCTAAATTACACAAATCGTTCTAGATTATTCTTCAAATTTATAACCAACTCGAATAACAGTACCGATATGCTTCGCTTTATCTCCCAACTTATTTCGAAGTTTTTTAATATGAGTATCAACTGTTCGGTCATCACCGTAATAGTCATATCCCCATAACTGGTCTAATAAATGTTGACGTGATAAAACGATTCCTTTGTTCTCCATTAAATAAACGAGAAGTTCAAATTCTTTATGTGTCAATATAATTTCTTCTCCATCTACTAAAACAGTTCTAGATAGACGATTCACTTCAATTCCAGCTAAAGACATAGCATTTTCTTCCGCTATACCTACCGCACCATCCGCACGTTTCAATAACGTCTTTGCACGAGCTACTAACACTTTCGGGCTAAATGGTTTCGTTACATACTCGTCTGCACCTAATTCGAAACCTAGCAATGTATCATCCTCATCAGAACGCGCTGTCAACATAATAATTGGTACTGCTGATTCTTTTCTAATTCGTCTACAAACAGACCATCCATCTATTTCCGGTAACATAATATCTAACATAATTAAATCAATTTCATGCTCTGCAAATAACTCTAACGCTTTTTTTCCATCTTCTGCTTCGATTACTTCAAAGCCTTCATTACGAAAATAATCACTAACAATTTCACGTAATCTTCTTTCATCTTCAACAAGCAATACTGTTTTATTCATATAATCTATCCCGCCTTTTTACTCTTTCAATCGAATAATACGTTGATTGGAGCTTCCGCGAAATGGAAGTGTTAAATCTTTTTTCTCAATTTCAAACCTTCCATCGACTAAAACATCCCCATAATGTAACAACTCTATCATATCATTATTTTGAGAACTCTGTATCTCTTCTAACGTATAACCTGTATACATCCATAGGTTTTTTTTCAAATCTTTCACGATTTTTGCTACCTTTTTCACTTCAGCAGCTTGAAAAAATGGATCTCCACCTGAAAATGTTACATCAGTTAATGGATTACTTGCAATCTCTTTCACAATTTCTTCTACTGTCATTTCCGTTCCGTTGCAAATATTCCACGATTTTGGATTATGGCAACCGACACAACGATGCGGACAGCCCGCAAAAAACACGACTGTCCGCAATCCTTCTCCATCTACTACACTATCATGAATAATATTCATCACTTTCATTTATGTTTCACCCGATCTATCTCTTCACTACGTTTCGCGCTATTCCACTTCGACATATCTCCTACAAGATAGCCTGTTATACGGCGAATTCTTTCTATATTAGCCTCATCTTCATTCCCGCAACTTGGACATTCATTTCCAATAACCCCGTGATAACTACAGCACTTACAACGGTCAACAGGATGATTAATTGAACCGTATCCAACGCCATGTTCTGCCATGGCTTGTACAATTTGTTTTAATGCCTTTTTGTTATGCATCGCTGCTCCGTCTAGTTCAATATACGTAATGTGTCCTCCATTACAGAGAGCATGAAACGGGCCTTCTAAACGGATTTTATTTATCGCTTGAATGTTATAATAAACTGGAATATGGAATGAATTCGTATAGTAATTATGGTTCGTTATACCGCTAATTACGCCAAATTCTTCTCTATCTTTTTTCACAAACTTTCCTGATAATCCTTCTGCTGGAGTTGCAATTATCGAGAAATTCAGTTGATGTTCTTCTGTCGCTTTATCCATTCTATCTCTCATAAAGGAAATAATTTCATACCCAAGTTTCCATGATTCTTCATCTTCCCCATGATGCTTTCCTGTTAAAGCTACTAAACATTCCGCAAGACCGATAAAACCAACACTTAACGTCCCTTGTTTTAAAATCGAAGCTACGGAGTCTTCAGGCTGCAATGCTTCTCCACCACGCCATACACCTTGTGAATATAAAAACTGAAAATCTCTTGCTCGCTTCGTACATTGATACGCAAATCTTTCTAATAACTGCTTAATTCCTAAATCTAAATAGTAGTTTAGCGCTTCAAAAAATGCTTCTTTTGAACCACTAATTAACGCTAATTTCACTAAATTGATAGACGTAAATGATAAATTCCCTCTACCAATCGCTGTTTCTTCTCCATGTATATTAGACATAACACGGGTACGACATCCCATGTAACATACTTCACTTTCTGGTCTTCCATCATAATGCACTGCATTAAACGGAGCATCTAAAAATGAAAAGTTAGGGAATAATCGCTCTGCAGTTGTCTCTAATGCTAATTCAAATAAATCGTAATTCGGATCACTTTCTTCAAAATTCACACCTTTTTTCATCTTGAAAATTTGAATCGGAAAAATTGGTGTCTCTCCTTTACCAAGTCCAGCTTGTGTCGCTTTTAATAGTTGTTTAATTAACATTCTTCCTTCTTTTGACGTATCTGTTCCGTAATTAATAGAAATAAACGGTACTTGTCCTCCGCCCCTACTATGCATACTATTCGAATTATGAACGAAAGCCTCACACGCTTGATACGTATCATTTTCCGTTTCTTTCCATGCAAATTCTTCTATTTGTTCTTTCGTAAGCGGATATGATTGTAATCGTTTTTTATGTCTCTCAATTGTTTTTCGTACATAAGGTGCTAAATCAATATCAAAGAGTGCAAACGATTGACCGCCATGCTGCATATTTTGATTCGCTTGAAAAATAATAGACGAAAGAGCCAATGCACTTTTAATGTCTTGTGGTTGTCTCATATGTCCATGTCCAGTATGAAAACCGTTAGCAAGCATTTGCGCTAACGGAATTTGCGAACAAGTCGTCGTTCCTGTCGCATAAAAATCTAAATCATGTGGATATAATATATTTTCATTTATCGCTTTTTTCACTTGATCTGACAATAAATTCTCAACAGCATAATATTTTGCACTCTCAGATGCGAACGTTCCCATTACACCCATTGGAGAGCGGCCGTCTACATTTGCATTTTCTTGCATTAAATCTTGTTCATTGCCGTGGACTATCGTCTCGAACACTTTCATTAATTCTTCTCCACGTGTATTATTTTGTAACATTTATAACCCTCCACCAATATGTTGTTGTCTTTTGATTAAAATGTTACTACATATAGTCTTGCTGTTTCTGCGAGAAATGTAACATTACTGTGAAATTTTTTTCACGAAATAATGAATTTTTCATTTACAAAAAAGAAATGTGCTCTTTACAAATGTATGGTACAATATACGGGAAAAACTCTTTTTACCCTTTATCAACACATTTGAATAAAGGAGACTGAACTTATGGTTACTACATATCTTTTATTTATCGTTGCCTACTTACTTGGCTCGATTCCATTTGCACTAGTTGTTGGAAAAATTGGCTACGGAATCGATATTCGTGAGCACGGGAGCGGTAATCTAGGCGGAACAAACACATTCCGTACATTAGGGAAAAAAGCAGGTTTTACCGTTACAATTGCTGACATTTTAAAAGGGACATTAGCAACAAGTCTACCAATGATTTTCGGATTAGATATTCACCCACTATGGTTCGGATTAGCGGCTGTTCTTGGACATGTCTACCCGATCTTCGCGAAATTCCGTGGTGGTAAAGCAGTTGCAACTTCTGCTGGGGTGCTATTATGCTATTCACCAGTTGTTTTTGCAATATTGGCTGTTGTATTTTTCACCCTTTTATTTACAACAAGATACGTATCACTTTCTTCTATGGTAACAGCAGTTGTTGCTGTTATTGCATCCATTGTTAGCGGGGATAAAATCTTCATTATTGCGATGTGTTTATTAGCAGGTATGGTTATTTATAAACACCGTGCAAATATCGGACGAATTATAAATAAAACTGAACCAAAAGCAAACTTTTCAAAAAAGCAAAAATAAGATCGTAACCCACATAACGCAAAAAGAAAACGTGAAGCATATTAATAGCGTCTTTTTGCGTTATTTTTTATACTAAAGAAAAAGCAACATAACTTGGAGGAACTATACATGAATCTTTCCGTAACAAAAGAAGCAGCACAATGGTATAAAACTGAATTAAACTTACAATCAAATGAAACACTACGCTTTTTCGTACAATACGGTGGTTGCAGTACTGTGCAAAAAGGACTTTCTTTAGGTATTCGTAAAGATGATCCTGCACACCCTGCTGTTCAAATTCAAGAAGAAGGTATTAACTTCTTTATTGAAGGCGATGATGAATGGTTCTTCGATGGACATAATTTATCTGTTACACTTAATGAAGGTGACGACTTCCCACAATTTAATTATGAAAAATAAAAAAGCGCGGCTTCTGCCACGCTTTTTTATTTTTTCTTAATTTCCTCATATTTCGCATACCACTCAGGATATAACTTTTTAAATGATACAGGGCGGAATCCTTCTTTTTTCGCACAAATATTCGTCGTACTTGCAGTAATACAAAGATCACCATCACCATTATATATTTCATATCCATATACAACGCGAAGCGGGCTCACAGTATCTACCCATGTTTTTACGATTGCCTTTTCTCCATAACGCATCGCTTTACGATATGAAATTTGTAAATCTAACACAGGAGAAATAATTCCTTCTTTCTCCATTTCAACATATGAAAAACCTAAATCTTGTATAAGTTTCGTGCGACCTAACTCAAGCCACACTAAGTAGTTTGAATGGTAAACAACACCCATTTGATCTGTTTCCGCATAACGGATTTCAACTTCATGTTCTGCTACAAACATATGTATTCGCCTTCTTTCACTTCTGCTACCTTGCATACATTTAATCATAATACAGTAACATCAAAAATAAAATAAAAACAGTGAATCTTTTACTGAAAGGAGCCAGCATATGATTCAAATTGTAACTGTTCGTAGTGGTGATTGCGTATATAGCTTGGCATCAAAATATGGATCAACACCTGACGAAATAGTAAAAGACAATGGACTAAATCCAGCTGAAACGCTCGTTGTTGGTCAGGCACTTATCGTTAATACGAAAGGAAATAATTATTATGTACAGCCTGGTGACAGCCTATATCGAATTTCTCAAACATATAATGTCCCCCTCGCTAGTTTAGCTAAAGTTAATAATTTATCTTTAAAATCTATTCTCCATGTCGGACAACAATTATATGTACCAAAAGGCACAAAACGAGCTGTAGAATCCATCGCTTATTTACAACCTTCAACTATACCGATTAAAGAGAGTTTAGTTAATGCGACACGCGCCATCAATCCATTTTTAACATACTTAGCCTATTTTAGTTTTGAGGCAAAAAGAGATGGCACATTAAAAGAACCTACTGAAACAGCTAAAATTGCTAATATTGCAACGCAAGGTAAAACAATCCCTATGCTCGTTATTACAAATATTGAAAATGGTAATTTCAGTGCCGATCTAACATCAGTTATTTTACGCGACGCAACGATTCAAAACAAATTTATTACTAACATTTTGCAAACAGCTCAAAAATATGGCATGCGAGACATTCATTTCGATTTCGAGAGTGTAGCACCTGAAGACCGCGAGGCGTATAATCGCTTTTTACGAAATGTAAAAACACGCTTACCTAGCGGGTACACATTGAGCACAACTCTCGTACCGAAAACAAGTTCAAATCAAAAGGGAAAATTTTTCGAAGCTCACGATTATAAAGCGCAAGGGCAAATTGTTGATTTCGTCGTCATTATGACATATGACTGGGGATGGCAAGGCGGTCCACCGATGGCGATTTCTCCTATCGGTCCAGTGAAAGAAGTACTTCAATATGCAAAATCTCAAATGCCTCCACAAAAAATTATGATGGGGCAAAATTTATACGGGTTTGATTGGAAGCTTCCATTTAAACAAGGAAATCCACCCGCAAAAGCAATTAGCTCTGTCGCAGCTGTTGCACTAGCTCGTAAATATAATGTTCCTATTCGTTATGATTTCACAGCCCAAGCTCCTCATTTTAATTATTTTGATGAAAACGGCGTGCAACACGAAGTTTGGTTTGAAGATTCACGGTCTGTTCAAAGTAAATTCAATTTAATGAAAGAACAAGGTATAGGTGGTATTAGTTACTGGAAAATCGGTTTACCATTCCCGCAAAATTGGCGTTTACTCGTTGAAAATTTCACGATTACGAAAAAGGGCTGACAAAAGTCAGCCCTTTTTTTCATATTACTGCTAAAAACTCATCTTTCATTTCCTCACAAAAAAGAAGAATGATAACATTCTCCTTTTTAACCGTTATCAACAATCGGTTGTTTACCTGTTTGATCTTGCATTTGCTTTCCTTTATTTCCACCAGCTTTTTTCGATTGTGTTCCAATATGATTTGGTGCAAAGTCTTTTGAATTTTTTTTCGGATTACCCATTACTATCGCCTCCTTAACACTAGTATCGTACTAGCGTTAAGAATTATTCAGCTTGCTTAAAAAGTTTCATTTCATAACGTTTTTCGATGCGCTCTTCAATGCGATCAATTGCATCACGATCGCTTAATAATTGTTGTTTATTTTCATTTACAAGTTCTTCAAACGATTTACGGCGACTTCTTCTCATGTTGTTCACCCTCTCTCCTTCGCTTTCTTATTACATAGTATGAGCAAACGAAAAACTCTTTAATCAGATTTGTAAGAAAATTTTATGTTTTAGTACTCCTAAAAAAACTCCGTGTACAATATATTGTACACGGAGTTTTTTATACCATAATATTTAAATACTCTTTCAACTTTTCATCTGCATTCATTTCATTTTCTTTATAATCATGAAGCGCCTGTAACACAAAATCATACTGTTCTAAAATATAACTTTCTAATTTCATAACATCCTCTAAGCTATTAAGCATAATTCTCGTATTACCAACTTCACTTTTTAACGCTGGTTCACATTTTAAGCTTGTACATATTTCTTTCACATCATCTTCTAATATCTCTGTTAATATATATTTCTTTCGCCCTTTTACCTTTACTCTCATAACTGGATAAAAAGCTTTTATATCTAAATAACTTCCTACATTCATACAACGTAGCCATTCTACATTACGTTTATTACGTGCAAGCATTTCTTTCACCGCTTCGTATACTACGATTTCATCAAGTGAGACCTTATTTACTTTTCTCTGTCCTTCTTCTTCAATAGCTGCACACTTTTGATAAACAGCAGCACACGTAATGCAATCGTCAAATGCATTATGAGAGCTTAAACGAATTCCAAGCATTCGCTTTAACGTTTCAAGTTTATGATTAGGCGCCTGCTTCATGTATTTCTTCGCTAAAAATACAGTATCAATTACTTTATTTTTAGGTTCAGGTAGCCCTAGCATATTTACATTACTTTTCAAAAAGCGCATATCAAAAGAAGCATTATGGGCCACAATAACATTTGTATGTAAAAATGCTAAAAATAAAGGTAATACCTCTTCAATCGTCGGTGCATCTGAAACACGATAATTGGTAATACCGGTTAAACTCGTTATTCGGTCCGGAATTGGCCGCTCTGGATTCACGTATGAAACAAATTGATCTACCAGTTCATGATTACGATATTTCACCGCTGCAACTTGAATAATTTTATCATTATAAGGGTTAAATCCTGTTGTTTCAAAATCAATTACAACATAATCTAACGGTAAGGATACATTCCCCACTCCATACACTCCTTTATCTCTAAACGATTATATTTCTTACATCATATCATGAAGTTATTACTACTTGAAAAAGAAAAGGCAGAAATGGGAACTCTCCACCTCTACCTTTTCACCATTATTTTAATTTAGCAACCCTTTTCTCCATCTCTTTTTGCGTCATCGGCCCAATAAACTTATCTTGAATGACACCTTTTGTATCTATAAAATACGAAGTTGGAATCGTAATTACTTTATACGCTGTTGTCACATCAATGTTCTTGTCCAATAAAATAGGAAAAGTAATTCCTTTTTCTTTAGCAAAATTGCTTACCTTTTCTTCCCCCCCACCTTTTTCTGAAGGCGTATAGTTGATTGCTAAAATTTCTACGTTTTCTTTATGTTCTTTATAGAAAGCCTCCATATCCGGCATTTCTTGTTGGCAAGGTCCACACCACGTTGCCCAAAAGTTTAAAATCACTTTCTTTCCTTTTAAATCTGATAGCTTTACATTCGTTCCATCTAACTTCGTTAATTCGAAGTCTGGCGCACTCTTCCCTATTTCAATACCATTCCTTGCGATAATCTCTTTCATCGCAGCTTCACTTTTTTCTTGCTTCACTTTTACCGCCTGCTCTTTATTACCAAACTGTTCATAAGCTGCGTATCCCGCTAAACAAAGTAACACTACAATAATCGTAAGCTTCCGCCACATTTTATATCACCCTAACGTATTATCTTCTTTTAACACATTCATCAAAATACTATATACCTTATTTTAGCTTATACGGACAAGCTTGGAAATATTCAGAGTCGAAATAATTAGAATATCCTTATTTAAAGTGTAATTTTTTCCTTTTTATCATATAATTAGAAAAACAGATGAAGTGTTGTTTATCTTCTTATGGGCCCATTCACCTTTTTACTTTCGTACTTATATAAACTTCAACAAAAGGGGGATTTTTTATGAATTCATTCGAAAAAATAACATTATATATTCTTAGTTTTCTTTTATACCCAATCGGTATTATTACATGGATCATTTCACTCTTTAGTAACGATCTTGAAAAAAAGAACATAGGGCGTATTTGTCTTTACATCTCTCTAGTCTCATTCGTCCTTTTCTTAATCCTTGGAATTGCAACTTTCCTTATGACTGCTACTTTTAACGTAGATCTAAATCATTCAGAATCTATCCAATATCAAATAAATGATGTTGAATAAAGATAAGGTCACTGCTCTTATCTTTATTCACATCTCTTTCAAAATGAATGACTATTTATTAATTCTTCAGGACTTCCACATGCAACAATACTTCCTTCTCTCATTATGACAACACGATCCGCTAGTATCACTTTCTCTACATCATGTGTTGCCACAATTCTCGTTACATCTCTTCCTAGTCCTTCAATCATATTCCAAACAGTTTCTTGATTACTCGGATCTAACCCCGCAGTCGGTTCATCTAAAATAATAAGATTCGGATTTGAACCAATTGCTCGTAATAATGCAAGACGTTTTCTTTCGCCTCCTGAAAACTCTTCACCGCTTTTATGTAGCACAGTTTGACTCCCTTCAGGTAACCCTCTAATAATCGGCGTTGCATTTATAAGTTCACTATTTTTTTCTAACTGATTTTCTAAACCCTCTTCCCCGAAATACATATTCTCTTTTACTGTCGTCCGAAAGAAACGAGGTTCTTGCCACACTGTAGTCATTCGAGCCTTTTGACCATAATAAACAACACTACCGTTAGATGGTTTATACAAACCTGTCATTAATTTTAAAAGTGTTGTTTTTCCTGCACCACTTTCTCCGACAATGATAACGAATTCACCAGGATTAATTTGCAAATCAATATTATTAATTCTACATTTCTCTTCTTCACTCTCCTGAAATGAAACATTTGTTATTATCATCCCCATCGCTCTTTCTACATTACTATCTGCCACTCTTTTATCTAAAAAGGAAAAAACTCTATTTGCCGAAGCGACTGCAACTTGTGTCATCATTAATAAATCGCCCACGTAACAGACTGGGAAAAAGAGCATTTCAATTGTAGCTAACACTGCAACAAGTGAACCAACTTCCATTTCCCCTTTCATTATTTTTTGTGCGCCTACAATGAGAACAACGATATATGCTCCTGTTTCAATCACTGTTCCAACTACTCCAATGCAATGTTGCATCATCGTCTTCTTTACTTCCGATTTATAAGATTGTGCCGTTACTCCTTTAAATAAGCGAATGGCCCATTTTTCTTTTTGTACACTACGTAAATCTTGTATACCCTTTACAAACTGTGACACCATCTCTACAACACTCGATTGATTTTTTTGAGCAATGCTTGCAATATCCCTTACCTTTTCTCCCATCAGTATTGGAACAATTGCACTGAAAAATAAAAACGGAGTTACCCACAATATAAACTGTATATCTATATGTTGTAGTGCTATGAAAGCTCCAATAAATTGGGCAATAGCGTGTATATACTCTATTAATATAGAACCATATAATCTGACCCAGTTCGGAATATCAGATACGACCAAAGTTTCTAACTCCCCTTGCTTAATCTTCTCACTCTCTTCAAACGGTAATGAGAAATAGTGACGCAATAATTCTATACGTTTCGTTTGTAATATACGTTGACTGGCTTTTGAGCTTATATAACCAAATAAAAGATTGTTCGTCCACATTAAAAAGCGAATACCCGCAAACAAAGCTATATATAAATACGCACCTTTTAGCTCCCTTTGAATAAGATTGTCTACAATTAATCCCATGAAAATTGGGCGTGATAAATTTAAAATGGCAGCAATTATCCCACTACATACAGCTGCCATTACTAATATTTTCTCTTTTCGTAACGGCCACAATATTCTTTTATATTCTTTCATGACGTTCCCTCCACTTTTCGTAGTAAAAAGAAAGGGATGAAACCATATGGTTTCATCCCTTTCCATAAAATAAGGAAGCTAACTATTGTTAGCTTCCTTATTTTTCATTTCAATTATTTAGTTTGACACTTTTGACTCTTCGATTTTCTCACGAAGAACCATTTGCAGAATACCACCGTGACGGTAGTAGTCAATTTCTACTTCACTATCGAAACGAGCTACTACTTCAAATTGTTTTTCGTTGCCATCTAAATCAGTTGCAACTACTTTTACAAGATCGCGCGGTCTAACTGTTTTGTCAATTTGAATTTCAAATGACTCGTTACCAACAAGACCTAACGTTTCAGCACTTTCGCCATCTTTAAATTGAAGTGGTAATACACCCATTAATACTAAGTTACTGCGGTGAATACGTTCGAAGCTTTCTGCGATTACTGCTTTAATACCTAATAAGTTAGTACCTTTCGCAGCCCAGTCACGAGAACTTCCCATACCGTAATCTTTACCAGCAACAACTAGAAGACCTGTTCCATCTTCTTTATATTTCATAGCAGCATCATAGATTGATGTTACTTCACCAGTTGGCCAATATGTTGTATATCCACCTTCTGTTCCTGGTGCGATTTGGTTTTTAATACGGATGTTTGCAAATGTACCACGCATCATAACTTCATGGTTACCACGACGAGAACCGTAAGAGTTAAAGTCAACTGGTTGTACGCCGTTTTCTAATAAGTAGCGTCCAGCTGGTGTGTGCTTACCAATTGAACCTGCTGGTGAAATGTGGTCTGTCGTTACAGAATCACCAAATTTACCAACTATGCGTAAACCTGATAACGTTTCAACTTCACCTGGCTCTTTAGATAAACCTTCAAAGAATGGTGGGTTTTGAATGTATGTTGAATCATTATCCCAAGTATATAAAGCTTCGTTTGAAGTTTGGATTTCATTCCAACGCTCATTGCTGTTAAATACTTGTGCATATTCTTTCTTGAACAGTTCAGATGTAACAACACTTTGAACTACATCTTCAATTTCTTTAGCTGATGGCCAAATATCGTTGAAGTAAACAGCATTGCCATTTGCATCTTTACCGATTTCATCATTTTTTAGGTCAATATCAACAGTACCTGCAAGTGCATATGCCACAACAAGTGGTGGTGATGCTAAGTAGTTTGCTTTTACAAGAGGATGAATACGACCTTCAAAGTTACGGTTACCAGATAAAACAGATGTTACTAGTAAGTCGTTTGCTGCGATTGATTCTTCTAATTCTGGCGCTAATGGACCAGAGTTACCGATACAAGTCGTACAGCCGTAACCAACTGTTTGGAAACCTAATTGGTCTAAATATGTTGTTAAACCTGATTTATCTAAGTACTCAGTAACAACTTTAGATCCTGGTGCTAATGATGTTTTTACGTACTCAGGTACTACAAGTCCTTTTTCAATTGCTTTCTTCGCAACTAGACCTGCCCCGATTAATACGTATGGGTTTGATGTATTTGTACAGCTTGTAATTGCAGCGATTGCAATTGCACCTGTTTTCATCGTTACTTCTTTATCTTCTAATGTAACCTTCACTTCTTTATCGAACTCTTGCTCATTAAATCCAAGTCCTTGTGTTCCAACTGGTGCTAAAACAGCTTTTTGGAACGCATCTTTCATATCTGAAAGTGGAATTAAATCTTGTGGGCGTTTCGGTCCAGAAAGGTTAGATTCGATTGTATTTAAATCAATTTCAACAAGATCAGTGTAGATTGGATCTTTACTGTCTGCTGTATAGAATAAACCGTTCGCTTTACAGTATTCTTCAACAATACGAATTTGCTCTTCATCTCTACCTGTTAAACGTAAGTATTCTAATGAAATATCATCGATTGGGAAGAATCCACAAGTTGCGCCGTATTCTGGTGCCATATTTGAAATTGTTGCACGGTCAGCTAAAGGCATGCTCTTTAGTCCATTACCGAAGAACTCAACAAATTTACCAACTACACCTTTTTGACGTAATACTTGTGTTACTTTTAATGCAACGTCTGTTGCTGTAGTACCACTTGGAAGTGTGCCAGTTAATTTCACACCGATTACTTCAGGTACTGGGAAGTATGAAGGCTGTCCAAGCATTCCTGCTTCTGCTTCAATACCACCAACGCCCCATCCAAGAACGCCGATACCGTTAATCATTGTTGTATGTGAGTCTGTTCCAACTAATGAATCTGGGTATGCAACTAAGTCACCTTCAGCATTTTTCACAGCATGAACAACTGGTGCTAAATATTCAAGGTTTACTTGGTGTACAATGCCTGTAGCTGGTGGAACTGCACGGTAGTTATCAAATGATTTTTGTGCCCAGCTTAAAAATTTATAACGTTCTTCATTACGTTTAAACTCTAAGTCCATGTTGAATGCAAGCGCGTCTGCCGTACCCGCTCTATCAACCTGTACAGAGTGGTCAATTACAAGGTCTACAGTAATTTCAGGATTAATTTTGTCAGGATCCCCACCCATGTCTGCCATTGCTTTACGAAGCGAAGCCAAATCAACAACAGCTGGAACACCAGTGAAATCTTGTAAAATTACACGAGATGGTTTAAATGGAACATCGATATCTTGCACATCTTTCGTTCCCCATTTCGCTAAATTTGTAACATGCTCTTCTGTGATTACACGTCCGTCTACTTGACGAAGTACTGATTCAAGTAAAACTTTCACGGAATATGGTAATTGAGATACGTTGCCAACCCCTGCATTTTCAAGCGCTTTCAAATCATAATAATGATACGTTTTTCCATCTACTTCAAAAGTTGCACGTGATTGAAATGGATTATGTTTGACCATTATGTTTCCCCCCTGTTAAACGTGACTAAGTTGTCTGAATATAAAATGTAGACAAACTTTTCAATACCTTACGATAATATCTTATTACAACTTTCTAAATAAGTAAATAATAAGAAACTTATAGATTATCATAAGTTTTCTTTATGTTTCTAAATTTGAATAGCTTTCATGCTCCTTATGAATACTATTATCATAAAGTAAAGTGCTCTATCAGCGGTTTACTTACAGTTCATACATACTATGAACTGCTCATCATTCAACATACAAAAAATGTTATAGAGGTGAAATAAAATGGGTAAAAGAAAAGCAAATCATACTATTTCAGGAATGAATGCTGCATCTGCACAAGGACAAGGAACTGGTTACAATGAAGAATTTGCAAACGAGCCTTTAACTCCAGCAGAGCGACAAAATAATAAGAAACGTAAAAAGAACCAGTAAAGAAAAATCCCAAAAGGTCTATTTTCCTTTTGGGATTTCTTCTAATGTTTATAACGTAGTAATTCCGAAACCGTTACAAATCGATAGCCCTGTTTTTTCAGCTCAGGTAAAATTTTTGCTAGCGCTGCTACCGTTTGACTACGATCATTCCCTCCATCATGTAACAATACAATATCGCCACTTTTAGCATTTTTCACTACATGATTTACAATGGATTCAACCCCTGGATTTGCCCAATCACGCGGGTCTTGATGCCACGACCATAGAACAGTTTGATAGCCAGCCTCTTTCGCTGTTTTAAATACAGCATCGTTAATATATCCGCCAGGAGGACGGAATAGCAAAGGTTCTTTCACCCATTTTTCAAAAAATTTCTTTCCATCTAAAATATCATTTTCTAATTTTTCATCTGACGAATTACTTGCATACAAATGATTCATCGTATGATTTCCAATTTCATGTCCCTCTTTTAACACTTGCTTCACTAAATATGGATTACGCTGAACTCGAAATCCAATCATAAAAAATGTCGCTTCCGCCTTATATTGACGTAATAAATCTAAAACTTGTGGTGTATACGTTGGATCTGGCCCATCATCAAATGTAATTGCAATAATTTTTTCATTATTAGGTACTTCCCATGTTACATAACCAGTTGGTTCTAACTCTTTTCTGAGCAACATTTTCGCTTCCACTTTTTCCACTTGAAATATATGTACTGCACATAGCAAAGAAAAAACTAATAGAAAAATTTTCTGTTTTAGCATAACGTTCACTAAAGCAGCAAGGTTGTCAAATAGACAACAACCTCATTTACTTTTCTAATTGATCTACATTTCGCATTATATTTTGGAGATTATTTTCATATTGCTCAAGTTGTGGACGTTGTGTTTCTGAAGCTACCTCTAGTGCATTTTGAATTTGTTCATATGCTTCCTGAACCTCTTGGCGTAACTCTTTTAAATCATGACCGTAGTTAGGGTCATTTTTCACAATATTATTAAATGCATTTTCTGCTTGTGTAACTCCTTGCTGTGCCGCTTGAAAGGCTTGTTGCTTATCTTTATGATATGGCATTATATAATCCCCTTTCTATAATTGTTAGTCCCCTTTATCTTTACCTTTTTTTCTAAAAACATTCTCGTATAAAATCGTCAACTTCTCTCATTCTAAAAAGAAAGAGGAGGTGTCATATACAATGGGAAAAAACAATCGTGAAGCGAAAGAAAAAAAAGGACAACCTGAACCATTAAGCGGATCTCATAAAGTAAAAAACCGTAACCATTCACGCCAAAAACATCATGCGCATCATGATATGTAAAACAAAAAGTGCACACTAGCTATCTTTTCCACATACAATGTTTATATTTTTCCATTTATTCTTCACCCCTAATTCATTCATGCATAACATGATATGAATTGATATTTTACGGAGGGTGTCTTACATGGGCAAGAAAAAGAAGAATTGTCTTTTTCATGTTGATGGTTTCGAAGAATGGATGGATCAATTTTGTTCCGATTCTTATAGTAACTTTAGCTTTCCAAATCAAATTCACATCGATCTTTGCGAAACCGAAGAAGAATATATTTTGGAAACAGATGTACAAAATGTCACGGAACAAAATGTACTCATTAAAAAGTTAGAGACAGGCCTAGCTATATGCATACTTCATAAAAACATTTCCTTACAACGAACAATCCCTTTACCTACTACTATCATTTATAAAAAGATGCTAGCCTGCTTAGAAAACGGATTTTTAGCCATTCATATTTCCAAAAATGAAGTTGCTGATAAGCATGAAAAAAAAGTTCTTTTTTCAAATTAAGAGTTAATATAATTCAAACTAAGCCCCAGTTGGTTACTGGGGCTTATGTTATTTCGCATGCATTTCTATATTAGAATTTCTATCATATCTTTTTTTCGATAAACCTTTTGTAACTAAAAGCACAGGAAATGCCACAGTTGAAAATATAGCTAGTGCTGAAAATACCGCAAACCCATTTTGGTACCCGTAGTAATCGAGAAGTACTCCTCCGAACCACGGACCTATTACTACTCCAATTCCCGAAAAGCCCATCGCACCGAAGTATGTTCCTTTTAGATGCGCAACAGCAATATCATCAATAAATACATCCGTCATCGAAAACATTAAGACTTCTCCAATTGTAAAAATAATTGTACAAACGGCAGCACCTAGCATAGATTCTACTATTCCAAAGCCAAATAATCCCCCGCTCACAAATAAAGTCCCAACCATAATTGATGTTAACGGTGTATACTTTTTGCACATTTGAATAACAGGGTATTGGATAATCACTACAACAATTGCATTTAAAGCGAGCATATATGAGAATAGCTTCACCCCATCCTCAAATATATGTGCATTTGCAAAATATTGAGATACTGTCGTCGTTAAATGGGAAAAACCGCAATTACTCAAAATAATACCGACTAAAGCAACTAAAAATACTATATCTTTTCGCAATATACGTATTGCATTTAGCATTGTAACAGTTTTTTCTGTACTCACTTTCTTTTTTTCCATTGGATACTTCTTAAATTGGAACGCTAATATAGCTGTATATAGAATATATACCCCAGCTGCTACTAAAAAAGGAATTGTTGATTTTGCACTTCCAATCTGTAATCCAACAATTGGTCCAATTGCAACTCCAACATTTATTGCACCGTATCGTAAGTTATAGACGAGTAACCGATACTCAGGCTTTGTTAAATCTGATAATAATGCTCTTGATGTTGGCTCAAAAAACGACCTACATAATCCATTTAAAGCGTTTAATAAAAAGAAACTTAAAACATGATCCGCAAGTGAAAAACCTATAAACACAAAAATCCAAACGATCATGGACCAGAGCATAATCGTTTTCCGGCCAAATCGATCTGATAAATTCCCTCCGATAAAACTAGCAAAAACACCAACAAGTGCACTCGTTCCGATAATAGCACCAGTCATTCCAGCTGATACACCTTTAACAGTCGTTAAATAAATCGCTAAAAAAGGGATACTCATTGAAGTTGCAAACCTAGCAAACAATGTCCCTAAAATAATACTCATTCCAAGCGGATGAATATGCTGTAACTTCCCCTTCATCGTTAAACCTACTCTCTCTATTTTCACAAAAAAAAGAAAGCAAAGGATCTGCTTTCTTTTCCTTTTTCTATACTTGAGCTGTTGATACCCGAGTTGTTCTCGTTATGTCCATATCAATTCCATATGTGAACTGTAATTCTTTACACACATCTTTAATTAAGATTGCGACATTATACTTTTCATTAAATTGTAAAACTATGTTTTCTACTTCTTCATATGTATACTTATATTCCCCTGTAATGACACTTTTTAGATCAAAGCATTCGTTAATACAAAGTTGTACAAGTAGCTGGTCATATTTCTCTATTACATCTTCTTTCTTCCAAAGTAACTCTTTTACATATAATCGATCAAACTTCACACTTTCTCGATTACAATCCGTTAAAATCCGGGTCATTTCGTTTAATTCTCGATATAATTCGGAAATATTTCTACTTAAACTAAGCAGTTTATCTACGCCGTTTTCATATAACATATTTATTCCACCCCCGCATTTTCTTTCCCTTATTATAGCAAGAAAATTCTAAAAATAGTTTCTTTCTTCTGAAATATTAGGAAACTAATTTCAATTGCATTACAATGAAACTAGTTAATGCGAGAGGAGAAAGAAAATTGGAGCACAAATTATATTACACTGACGCTTATAAGCAAGACTTTACTACTAAAATTATAAAGCAAGATTATGATAAAGACGGTAACTTATACGTTGTTTTGAATGAAACAGCATTTTATCCGACAGGTGGCGGACAACCATATGATACTGGTACATTAAATGATATCAATGTAATCAATGTAGAAGAGATAAACGGAGAAATTCGTCACTACATTGCAGAACAATTACATACAGAAGACGTAGAAGGTAAAATCAATTGGGAGCGCCGTTTTGATCATATGCAACAACATGCAGCTCAGCACATTTTATCTGCTGCTTTTTGGGACCATTTTAACATGCCTACAATTGGATTCCATCTTGGTAAAGAAACAGTAACAATTGATTTAGAAACAGAAAATCTTCATGCAGAAACGGTTGAAAAAGCAATACAAATTGCAAACAAAATTGTTTTTGAAAACCATCCAATCCGCATCCAGTGGATGAACTTAGAAGAAGCGAAAACGTTGCCCCTTCGTAAAGAACCGACTATGACAGAAAATATACGGGTTGTTATTATCGAAAACTTTGACTACAACGGCTGTGGTGGAACGCATCCGAAACGAACTGGTGAAGTTGGTCCTATTCAAGTACTAGGATGGGAGCGCAATAAAGGTGGTATACGCTTAACGTTTATCGCTGGTTGGCGTACACTTAAATTAATGGGGCAACAGCAACAAATTATGAAAGATGTTTCTAAACAATTAAACAGTAGCGAAACTGATATTCCAGCAAAAGTGGCGCAACTGCTTACTTCTCAAAAAGAAAACGAAAAAGCAATACAAACAATGAATGAAAAATTATTATTTGCAGAGGCAAATGAACTACTTCTACAGCCTATAAAAATTCATGCTGACATACTTATTTCTAAAGTATTTATAAATCGTTCTATGCAAGAAATCGCAAAGCTTTCCGCTATTATTACAGAACAACAAGAGCATGCAATTACGTATTTCGTCATCGAAAATGATGACAAACTACAATGTATTCTCGCTTGCGGAAAATCAGTATCACTCGATATGAATGCTCTTTTAAAAGACGCTCTTCCTACAATCGAAGGAAAAGGTGGCGGAAATAAGAAGAGTGCTCGCGGTGGCGGGAAAGCAATTATGAGCGGAGATGAATTTTTAAATCAGCTTGTTTCTTCTTTACAGTCAGCAGTTTAAAACATGTTATGAAGGATAGCGAACGGCTATCCTTCCCCTATATTTACAGACCTATATTTTGTTTCAAACCTTGATAACTCCCTGCATTTACAAAACCTTCACTTATAAGATTGATAAAAGTTTCCGAAAAACCATAATGACTTAAATCTTTAATCGGCACCATTTGCACATCATGAATTAGATTATGATCAAACTCGTTAGAAGGTAGCATAATTTCACCTTCAATCCTTTTAAGCAAAAACGTTATATGTAATAAAGACGGGCGAGCATCTGGTTTATCACAAACATAGAGTAGCTTCTGAATGTTAACTTCTAACCCTGTCTCTTCTCTCATTTCTCGAATCATTGCTTCCTCTAACGTTTCGCCATTCTCTGCTCTTCCTCCAGGTAAAGACCAATTTCGATTAGCAACTTTTTGCTTTACTAGCAATACCTTTTCATCTTCAATTAAAATTCCTGTAACACGAACTTGCATTACATTTTCCATATGCAATCTCCTCTTCCCATTATATTTACAAATTAACCCTTCCATAAAAAGAACATACGTTTTATAATTGAAGAAAATTATGGAAGAAAGTAGTTGTTACATTCATGCGTCCACCTTTAACAAAGTCTATATCACTTGAAGATTTCCAAAACTATTATTGGTTAAAAGCAGAACTCCAAACATTTTGTCGTGAGAATGGGTTGCCAGCTAGTGGCTCTAAGATCGAAATAACCGAGCGTATCTCACATTATTTAACTACTGGTAAAATATTAAAAAACAGCTCTGTTCAAAAGGTGAGTAAAGCTTCCCTATCCTATAAAGACCTTTCTCTTCAAACGATTATTACTAACAATCACCGCTGTAGCGAAGATGTTCGTGCTTTTTTCAAAGAAAAAATCGGAACAAACTTCCGCTTTACAGTAGCTCTTCAAAAATTTTTCAAAGAGAATGTTGGAAAAACATATGAAGACGCGATAGCTTTTTGGCATGAAGAAAACGAACGAAAAAAAGACCCTACATACAAAACAACTATCGGTACACAATTTGAATACAATCGCTTTACTCGTGACTTTTTCGAAGATCCAAATAATAAAGGGAAAGCAAAAGCTGATGCGATTGCTGCTTGGAACGAAATGAAAGCGAAGCCTGGTAGCAATATTTATGTTCCTCAAAAAGTAGAAAACTAGTTAAGATTGCTAGTCTTCTACTTTCTCAAATAATAGCGCAATCCCTATCCCGCCTCCAATTCCTAATGTAGCAATTCCATATTTCATAGACTCTCTTTGTGCCTGATAAAACAAACGTGTTACAAGCATAGCACCAGATGCACCGTACGGATGACCGAGCGCAATTGCTCCACCATTTACATTTACTTTTTCGTACGGAATTTGTAACTCTTTTGCACAAGCAACAACCTTTGAGGCGAATGCTTCATTTATTTCAAAATAATCGATGTCCTCTACTTTTACATTCATTTCGTTTAATAATTTGTTCACCGCAAATATCGGACCAGTCCCCGGAAGATTTGGATCTACTCCCACTACAGCACTACGAACGAAACGAAGTACAGGCTTGTATCCTAATTTTCGGGCTTGCCCCTCTTCCATTACAAGAACGGCACATGCTCCATCATTTACACCACATGAATTCCCCGCCGTTACTGTACCATTTTGTAAAAATGCAGGTTTTGTTCTTTTAATCATTCGTTCATAATTCATTTCTGGCTTTATAGATTCATCTAATAATCCATTAAAAGAAAATATTTCATCATGTATATATCCTTTTTCTAACGCTTGCAGTGTCCGCTTATAACTAAGACAAGCATACTCGTCTTGCATTTCTCTCGTGATGTTATAACGTTCTGCAACATATTCAGCCGCTACTCCCATGTCAGGATCACCAATTGTTTCAGGTGAAAATCGTGCTCTTTTTTGAAAAGGTGACGTACTTGTACTCTCTACTCCCCCGGCGATATAACACTTACCTGCCCCGCCTTGAATGAGATAACACGCAGTTCGAATTGCTTCTAAACCAGCACCACATTGCCGATCAATCGTTACACCAGGAATATGATAGCCAAGTCCCGCCTCTAAAGCAGATAGTCTCGCAATATTCCCTCCTGGCCCAACAACATTACCTAATATGACATCATCTATTTCCCTCTCAATCCCTTTACTTAAAAACGTAAGAAGCGGCGTTGCTAATTGCTGAACTTCATACTCTTTTAACATCCCATTCTTCTTACCAATAGGTGTTCTTTTCGCCTCTACAATAACTGCTCTATTCATATATTTTCTCCCGGTTTTCAATCATACTTTTTGCTTCCATACGAGCGATTTTCCCACTATTTGTATAAGGTATTCCATCTACAAAATGCCATTCTTTCGGTATTTTAAAAGAGGATAATCTCTGTAAGCAAAAACTCTTTAATTGTTGTTTCGTAGCACTTCCTTTTACAATCGCGACGGGCTTTTCACCCCCGTAACTATCTTTCACACCAATTACAACTATTTCATCGACAGCTGGGTGTTCATGTAATACACTTTCTATTTCTTCTGGATAAATATTGACTCCTCCAAATAAAATCATATTCTTCTCTCTACCAACAATATATATAAAGCCTTCTTCATCTTCATAGCCTACATCTCGCACTGTCATCCAACCTTCTGCATTCAACTCCCGTGTTAAAACCCCATCTATTATGTATCCCATAAAAAACTGATCACTTTTCACATAAACAGTTCCTATTTCACCTTTTTGTACTTCTTCGCCTGCTTCATTACATATTCGAACTTGCACATTATGACAAGGTTTTCCTACTGAATTTGGCCTTCTTTCGCTTTCTGCATCGACTAGTGCTGTTACAAAACTTAACTCTGATGCACCATAAAATTCATATCTTTTCGCATAAGGAAATATATTCTTTATTTTTTCTTTCGCTTCAGCTTCCCATTTCGCTCCTGACGAAATAATTTTCACTTTATTTTCTATTACTCTATTTTCTTTATATAAAGATTCAAGCATTGTCGGAACTGTATACATAACTGATATATTTTCAGTTTCTAACTTATCTAGTACTTGATTTGGAATGAACTTTCTCATAATGTACACCGTTTGTCCTACATATAATGCACTTATTGCCCCGTATAAGAAAAGAGAATGAACGAGCGTCCCAGCTATTAAAATCGAATCCTCCCTTTTCATATAAAAGTCATGTACATTACAATCAAAACTATGAACCCACGATTGTTGTGCACGTAAAAATGCCTTTGCTGTTCCTGTTGATCCTGATGTAAATCCCATATAAAAAGGAGCATGTTGTACACTTTCTACAGTGGAATATGTAGGAAGATATTTCTCTATCATTCTTTTCCACTCATCAATTTCAATTACTCTTCCTTCTTCATCCAATAGATCATTCACCTTATATCGTTCTGTCACAATCATATCCGGATTACTAATTTCAATTCTTTCTCTGAGCTCATCTTGTTTCCACTTTATATCTAACGGAACACAAACCCACCCGGCCATAGCGGCACCAGAAAATAGTTGTAAAAACTCTATACGATTTTCTAATAGGATTGCTATCGTTTTATTCTTCGATTTTTTTTCATTTAACCAGCTTGCTACTTTACAAACTGATTCAAACCACTCTTTATATGTTAAAACTCTATCATTTTCCTTTATCGCTATTTTATTTGGTTGTAAAGAGGCATGCTTTTTATATTCTTTTGTAATCCCCATATGAGACGTCCTTTCTTTACAATAATAATAAAAAGAAACACGCAATTAACGTGTTTCTTCCCTTTATCATCCCGCATTTGTATATTTTCCATTCTTTAAAGCGGGCGTAATAATATGTTTCAATGAACGATGTAATTTTGTTACGAGAACTGCCGCAATAATTGCTTTTATACAATCCCCTGGTAAAAACACAGCACTCACTTTCATTGTCTCCCATACAGAAACATCCATTAAGAACGCTTGTACAGTAATACCAAATACATAAACTACGAAAATACCACCAATTATATTAATACATAATACTTTTATAATAGAAACTTCACGTAAACGCTCAATTAAATAACCAATAACAAACGCCCCAATGATGTAACCAAGTAAATATCCTGCACTTGGTCCAACAAATACACCAAGGCCACCGCGTCCACCAGCAAGCAATGGTGCTCCAACTCCTACAATAAGTAAGAAAATAAGCTGACTTAACGCACCTAGACGTGATCCTAACAACCCACCCGCAAGCATAACACCGAGTGATTGCAATGTAATTGGAACTGGTGTAATAGAAAGAGCAATCGGAGGTATTAACCCTAACACTCCCATAATAGAACTAAATAAAGCGACAAAAACTAAGTTTTTTGTATTCATATTTGCTTCTCCTATTTGTAAACTTAAAATTTATTTTAGGTAACATATCACAAAAATTATATTATCTTTCCACTCCTCTTTTGTCAACCATTAATGTATTAGAGTTTACAAATAGAAATTCACTTATTTCTCTCTATGCAAATGCTCCAGTTCTTTCCGAAGCGCCTGTTTTAAAAACTTCCCAACAGATGTTTTCGGTATTTCTTCCATAAAGACAATATCGTCTGGCAACCACCACTTCGCAAACTGTGGTTTTAAAAACTCATATATTTCTTCTTTTGTAACCGTACTATTTTTCTTTTGAACAACGCAGGCAATTGGTCGCTCTTGCCACTGAGGGTGAGGAACTGCAACGACAGCCGCTTCAAATATAGCATCATGTGCCATTAAAGCATTTTCAAGATCGACCGAAGAAATCCATTCTCCCCCGCTTTTAATAACATCCTTCGTACGGTCAACAATTTTCACGCAACCTTCCTCATCCACTGTAACAACATCACCAGTATATAACCATCCATCGCGAAAACCTTCGACAGTACGATCATCGTTATAATAGCTTGCAGCGATCCAAGGTGCTCGTAAACATAGTTCTCCCATCTCCGTACCGTCCCACTTCACTTCACCATTTGTACCGACTACTTTCATCTCTACACCAGGGACAAGATACCCTTGCTTTGATCTAATTTCTAATTGCTCTTCATACGATAATTCTGTTTCATAACTTTTTAAACGTGCAAGTGTTACGAGTGGGCTTGTTTCGGTCATACCATATGCATGGATGAAAGGAACATTGTGTTTCTGTTCAAATGCTTTAATAACACTTTTCGGTGCGGCTGCACCACCACATAGTATTCTCGTCATACTAGATAAATCATAACTATTATTTTCTAACTCTTGTAATACACCGAGCCAAATTGTCGGCACACCGGCAGCTAACGTCACTTTTTCAGATTGGATCATTTCTAATAAAATTTTCGGCGTAAACATCGGTCCTGGAAGAACTTGTTTTGATCCAAACCAAGTAGCAGCGAAAGGAAGTCCCCAAGCATTCACATGGAACATCGGTACAATTGCCATCGCCGCGTCACTTTCCGATAAAGCAGCTGTATCCGCTAAACCGAGTGCCATGCAATGCAGTACAGTACTACGATGCGTATATACAACACCTTTCGGATTTCCTGTAGTCGCTGACGTATAACACATACCAGCAGGTGTATTTTCATCAATATCTTTTACAAATTGGAAAGTTGGATCGCCTTCTTCTAATAGCTTTTCATAATGATATACAGGCTTCAGCGTAGTATTTGGGAGTTCATCTTTATCAGTCATAATAATGTAAGCTTGTACAGTTGATAATTGTGATTGAATATTTTCAACAAGCGGTATGAGATCTTCATCTATAAGTAGAATTCGGTCTTCTGCGTGCTGAATAATGTATGAAATATGTTGAGGAGATAAACGAATGTTAATTGTGTGCAAAACAGAAGCAATACCTGGAATAGCAAAATACGCTTCCACATGCCGATGATGGTTCCACGCTAATGTTCCTACACGTTCACCTTCTTTAATTCCAAGCTTTTTCAACGCACTGGAAAGTCTTCTCGTCCTTTCCCCTAACTGCTTATACGTTAACGTTGTAACTGTATCATGCGTCCGTGAAACAATTTCTTTCTTCGAAAACAGTTTCTCTGCTCTTTCCATCATAGAACTAATTGTTAGCGGTACATTCATCATCATATTGGTTATGTCCCCCTTTAAAACGTTTTCATTTTCCGTTTATTATAACAGACTTCTACAAATGATTACGATATTTTTCTGTATTTTCTGAATTATTTCTTTGGAAATAAATCTAGAGTAGAAATTCCAGGGTGTTTACATAAAGAAGTATATTGCGCTATATACCACTTATAAGTTCGGGATTTACGGATTTGAAATTTCCAATGGTTTGTTACCTTATTTATAGGATCTAGGTGGGATAGCAAAATGGGCAATAGGGGTATTTGTCAAAACTTATTTTGCGGTCCATCTTCAAATTCCACCTCCAATTTATAAAGGTAAGGGGATAATTATGAAAAAACAAGCAATCACTGTCATTGCAACCGTGTTAACGTATTTTTTATTTTCAAATGTAGGACATGCTCAAGAAAAACCTAAGCAATATTACACCGTTTTATTAAAAGACCCATCAAAATTAGACCAAGGCATTACCGAAATAAAAAAGAAGGATGGAGAAATTACTTACACTGTCCCGGAGATAGGACTCATTCAATTCAAAGGAGATACACAAGTGTCTACAAATCAATCTCCTTTATTCGAATCAGTTAATCCTTCTTTGCAAGTCGAAACACCAGAGATTTCTCATTCCATAAAGATACCTAATTTATCTAATTTTTCAACAAAAACCTTAGATACAAACCTACCTCCCTTATGGGATATGCAGTGGGACATGAAGGAACTTACTCATAATGGAGAAAGTTATAAAAAGGAAACTGGCTCTCATAATGTGGTTGTTGGAATTATTGATTCGGGAGTCGATGTGGATCATCCTGACTTAGTAAAAAACCTTATTCCCGGATCTAAAAATTTCGTTCCAAAAGGAGGATTGAGAGGTACTGAACCTGAAGAAACAGGCGATATTAATAATATCAATGATATCAACGGCCATGGAACTCTCGTTACTGGATCTATTGCTGCAAATGGGGAAATAAAAGGTGTTGCTCCTAATACGGGAATCAGAGCATATCGTGTATTTGGAAATAAATCAGCTGATGCAGCTTGGGTCATTAATGCCATCATCGAAGCAGCTAAGGATGATGTAGATGTCATCAACCTTAGTCTTGGTTCCTATTATGTAAATGGAAAAGTCTATGAAAATGGAAAACTTGTAGACAATGGATGGGCAGAAGTAGAAGGTTACAAACGTGCTATAGAATATGCCAATCAACGTGGTAGTATAGTAGTAGCTTCTGCAGGAAATGATTCTATAAACGTGGCTAATAAACAGGAGCTAAATAACTTTCTTAAACAAAAATATGAAAAAGAGGGTAAAACATATACTGGTGTAGGAATAGAAGCACCTGGGGAATTACCAGGTGTAGTAACAGTATCGTCTACTGGTCCAACTGGACAACGTTCTGTATTCTCTAATTACGGAGAAGGATTCATTGACATATCTGCTCCAGGAGGAGATTATCGTTTGTGGCAACAATATGGCGAAGAGGTATGGTGGAATACTGGTCTTTTCCGACAAGAAGAAGTACTGACAACTTTTAATACTGGAAGATACTTATTTGCCGCTGGAACATCGATGGCAGTTCCGAAAGTATCCGCTACACTAGCTCTAATTATCAATCACTATAATTATAAAAATCAACCAAATCGATCAATTTCACACCTTTACAAAAATGGAATAAAGAAAGATATAGCACCTGATAAAGCTTCTTGGGGGTACGGACAGCTGGATGTATATAATGCTATTAAATAACGGAGAAGGAACTATGACAATTCATAGTTCCTTTTTTTATTACTAAACAGAGCGTGTATCGTGAATGAAATCCGAGCTCCTTGAATCTCATTATTTTCAGCATGAATTTCTCCACCATGTTTTTCAACCAATTTTTCTACAATATACAAACCTAGTCCATGATGTAGTTGATTTGACCTTGAAAGATCCCCTTGGTAGAATTTACTAAATAAAAATGGAATATCTTTAGTATTAAATCCAACTCCAGAATCCGAGATAGAAAAAGACATAACGTCTTTTTTCACCTCCACTTGCACATTAATCCTTCCTTTTTTTGGCGTAAAGCGAATACTATTAGAAATAATATTCGTCAGAATTTGATGCAAGCGATTTGGATCAAGTGCAAACTTAAGATTTTTTTCTTCTGGTTTAATAAGTAAAGTATAGGTTAATTGGATATCTTCATTTTTTGCCAATTCCTTAAACTCTTCAAGCATTTCTGGAATCATTTCAGCTGGAGCTATATTACAAATCATAAGAGTGAAATCAGGGTTATCCACTTCAGAAATTCTTCTCATCTCTTCGGTTAAATGCAATACTCTTTCGGTATTATTCTTTATTGTTTGTAAGTAGTGATGAAGTCGTTTTTGATTATTTGGCATGGGCTCCATTAATACTTCTACATGAGACAAAATAATAGTTAGCGGTGTTCGCAAATCATGTGCAATGGAAGCAACCATATCCCGACGTTCCTGTTCTAATTTCCATTGAACATATAATGAATTTTTTAATTCTTCCTTCATACTGTTAAATGAATCAATTAATATACCTATTTCATTTTCACTTTCATATTTTATTTCAAAGTCTAAATCTTTGTTTTTAATTTTTTGTGAGGCCATTATTACTTCTTTAATAGGTTTATTCAATTGTTTTCCTAAACGTTTAGCTAATAGATAAGAATAAAGCGTTAAAAATATAAAAGGAATAAGAAAAGCAATAATAAAAACATATTCTATGTAATAATCAATAGATGCAGCTAGTATGTATCGTACAGCAAGCACACCAACTAGTTGATCATTACTCATAATTGGAATGTATTTTGTAATTAGTTTACCATTTTGAGTAGAGGTATTTATTTTATGATACACTTCTTTATCGTTTTTCAATAATTCATCACTCAATGTACCATATAACCTATTTCCATTCGTATTCATAACTTGATAAGTAATTCCTTGCATTGGAATCACTTTCTCTATTTTTTTTTGATAGGATAAATCTACTATTTTATCTCCATTCATTTCTACAAATTTTTCAATGCTAGGCACTTGTTTTTCATAATGGTTGGCAGGTAAAACAGATTTTTCATTATAAATAAAAAGAAAAGAGTATATTAAAATTAACGTACAAACCGTACTGACAATACTTAAAAATATTACAGCTGCAAATGTTAGAATAAATTGGTTTTTCAACGATAATTTTTTTAACATTAACATTTCTCCAACTTATAGCCAACTCCCCATACGGTTTTAATATGGTAAGTTGACATACCCAAACTTAATTTAGCTCTTAAGTTATTAATATGCACTATTATTGTATTGAGATCTCCTACTGCATCCAATCCCCAAATTTTCTCATAAATTTGTTCCTTAGAAAAAATTTGTCCTAAATTTACCGTTAAAAGCTCTAATATTTTAAACTCTTTACTCGTTACATCTATTTTTACTCCATCAATAAAAACATCATGCTGTAAATAGTTAATGGTCAAGTTTCCTAAGAAACGTTGATTTTGCAAGTTTACACGTTCTCTTTTCTCACGCCTCAAGTGGGCCTCCACACGTGCGATGAGCTCCTTAACTTGGAATGGTTTTGTAATATAATCATCTCCACCTAAAGTAAAGCCTTTCACTTTATCTATTTCTGAATGTTTAGCACTCAAAAATAGAATCGGGCATTTTATTTGTTCACGAACGACCTTACAAAATTCAAAACCGTCCATTTTTGGCATCATAATATCTAAAATGACTAAATCAACTTGTGTTTTCAAATGATTTAGAGCTTGTTCTCCATTGTAGGCCTTGAGAACTTTATAACCCCGATCACAGAATATATCAGAGAGTACATCTACAATTTCTGACTCATCATCTACAACAAGAATCGTTCCATTCAAAAAAACACTCCTCTCTAGTTTATTTTAAAACTCTTATTATTTTGTGAAATATATTTTCTTGCTAATTAATATTCTTTTCATGAACAACCTTCTTATAATAAACGTGGTTTGAAATGAAGCAAAATACCAATTGGAATACCAAGAAAATAAAAAATATTAATATTATTGAGTAAATTTTAAATCCTCCCAATATATTTTGCAAGGCATAGATTGCTATGAATAGATTTATTCCCCCGAGAATAATTGGTACAAAGAAAATTATTGCAATTTGAACTCTTAATGTTTTTTTTATTTCATTGAAATTCAAACCAATTTTTCTTAAAGCGTGAAATATTTTTCTATCATTAGATATATCTTCGTATAACTTAAACCAAAGAAGACTGGATAAAGCAATTAGCAAGATAAAACCAATAAATAATGCTATTATCCATAAAACTGAAGTTAATTGAACTGTATTTTCATAATGAAGAAGACGAACGCTGGACTGTTCCTTTATCTCTAAAGGGAGTGCCTCAAATAAAGTTTTTAGTGCACTATAACTCTTATTATCTTCCTTGAAATCTAATGTATAAAATGAAACATGTTGAGTAGGTAATATTCCCTTCTCTAATTCATTAAGTATATCTGCTGGTACAAAAACTACATTATCTATCCCAGATACCGGGTTTATCGCATGTCCTTCAACTACATTTTTTACTATCAATTTTGTATTCCCTTTATTTGTTTGGATATTCAACTTATCGATATTAGCATTTTTTTTACTAAATAACAGGTTATCTTTTTTTGTTTTTGTCCAGTTCTTTATAAAGAATGAATTTGTTTGTAGTATAAGAGTTTGTCCTTCTTCCTTTGATGATTTCAGTAATACACCTTCCCATTTTTTCTTATGAAATCCCTCAACCTCTCCTTTGAAATTTTTTTCTAAATCAGATTCTAATGTATTCTCTTGTTTTTTATCAACAATAAATACAGCTGGCTGTGGGTGGCTACTTCGCATTCTTTGATCATTCAACTCCGAATATAAATATATAGAGCTGATTAATATCATTATCATTGATAAGAATATTGAAACAAGAAAGATGATTTTAGCATTATAATAAAGTTTTTTCCTTAGACTTATAAATATTAGCATTCGAATGCCATTTAAATGTTTTTTTTCTTTATTAATTAAATACGATACAGTTCCTACTAATCCGTGTGAACAAAAAAGGTACGTCCCTAACAATAAAAGAGCAGATAAAGGCAAAAAAGAAAATAATAGTACAGGTAAAGTTGCATAAAGGATAAAAACATACGAAATAACCAAAATTAACAGGGAAATTATGAATTTCTTCTTAGAAAACCTAGGTAAATCTTTTGTTTTTTTTGTCTCTTGAAATAACTCCAAAACAGAAATGCGTCCAATTTTATAATAACTACGTAATGAAACAAAAAAGAATAGAACTCCAAACAAAATAACTGTAAAAAAAGTAGCAATTGGAGAGAAGAAATAGGAAAATGACTCACTTAAGAAGAGCGATTTCCCGATGAATTCAAAAAAGCTTTTTGATAGTGCTATACCAAGTATAATTCCAATTACGATAGAAATTGCTCCAATTATCGTATTCTCTAAAACAATGATAATAAATAATTGTTTTTTAGAAGCTCCGAACGTTTTCCAAATACCAATTTCCTTTTTCCGTTCAGTAAGAAAATGGTCATAAGAATAGGAAATGAAAAAACATGAAAATAGCAGGATAATGAATTCACATGCAATTAACAGTTGCTCTATTCCAGAAACTTTTGGATATGAAAGAAATGCTGCATACATATAAAAAATTGTAACTGATAGAATACTACTTACAAGATACACTATATACAGTGAAAAATTGCGAGTTATATTTTTAAGTGCGAGTGAAAATATTGACATCATTCTCCCCCACTTCTTTAGAGATATACAGTAGTATACGTTGATTGAAACTGAATTGCTTTTCTTCATAGGAACGTTGCATCTCATGAACAATCTTGCCATCTTTCAAAAATATGACCCTGTTGCAAAAACTAGCAGCTACAGAGTCGTGAGTTACCATTAAAATAGTTGTTTTATGTGTTTCATTCAATGTTTTTAGTATATTCAATACATCATAAGCAGATTTTGAATCTAGATTTCCCGTCGGTTCATCAGCAAATAACAGATAAGGATCATTAATTAATGAACGGATAATAGCTGCTCTTTGTTGTTGTCCCCCAGAGATTTCATAGGGATACTTTGGCAAAAGTGATTCAATATTTAGTTCATTCCCTAATGTATTGAGTTTATCCCTGACACCTTTTTTACTCCCCATTCTTAAAGCTGCGGGTAGAAGAATATTTTCTTCAATTGTTAAGTGATCTAACAAATTATAATTTTGAAAAATAAAACCAATATTTTCACGACGATAATTGCTTAATTGATCACCATCCATATTAGTTAAATTTTGTCCTTTAATTGTAATATCTCCATTTGAAGGAAAATCAAGAGAGGAAAGTACATTTAAAAGTGTAGACTTTCCACTCCCTGAAGGTCCCATAATTCCTACAAAATCTCCTTCATGAACAGTTAAGTTGACATTATTTAAAACTGGATATTCTCGGAATTTAGTTTTGTAAACTTTTTCGATTCCTTTAGCTTCTAACATAATCATGGTATACCTCCATTCTATCCTGTGCATTAACATGTAAATTCTTTTTTATTCCAAATGCTTATACAAACGCTAACACTAATAATCATGATACCTAGAATCAGAACGTATAAAGTGTTACTTCCTGTGCTGAGCGCATGGAAGATACTCTGGACAGATAATAAAAAGAACGATAATTGACTAATGTACAAGCACCCGATGTAGATTCCGATCAGAAGGAAAAAGCTAATAACTGCATTTGAAATTATGACACTTATTAAACTAGCAAGAGCTAAGCCACACATTTGAATAATAAAAAACAATCCATATACTTGTACTGTATATAATATCGCTTCTATCGCGGTCTTTTGTTGGCCGTAGAACATAAAAGCATCATCGGCTTTAAAAAACACCAACCCAAGTACTATGCCAACAAAAAGAACAACAAATAAGTAGAGTAACACTATTATAGAAAGAGAAAACCATTTTGACATAAGAAAGGTTATACGTTGAAAAGGCCTAATTAAAAATAGACGATATGCTCCTGAGTTGTATTCTACATTTAAGCTATTCAAGAAACATACAGGCATGAAAATCAAAGTAATTAAGAAAGAAGATTCCTTTAATAAAAACCATGAAAAATTCCAAGAATTTAGTGGAACTTGTTGCCCATCATTATAAATCCCCACTCCATAGTACTTTAAAAACCAAGCCTGAAGAAAAACAATGACAGTAAAAATCCCCAACATCCATTTGCTTTTTTTCTGATTCCATAGTCGTTCCCATTCACTTATAACTAATGCTTTCAATTAAACTCCCTCCTAGTTTTCAAATAAAATAATCTCTTTTCACAAATGACAGGTATGCGAACATTCCAAATAGGAAAATATAAATCGCTTCCACTATAACAATATAAATGTTTATACTATTACTTGTTGAAAGTATAAATGCTATACCTGTATGCTGAATTTTAACGATTGACATGTACATAAGGTGTAGTACAGTATTAGCGCTAATTATCGTTTGGTTAGAGAATTCTAAAATCTGTGGAATTGCAATAGCAAAGAAAATAAAGGCTACTCCTGATCCAAGAGTAATCATCGTACTTCTACTTAACGCCCCTATTAATGTAAATACAGAAACAATACAAACCATAGTAATGAAACATGCGAAGAAATACTTTAAGTTATATAATATCGCCCCTGCAATAGACACCTTGGTTTCATCTATAAATGTTATTAATGTATCTACCTTTGGAAAGAATAAATAACCCGCTATAGAATTAAAAATCCAAAACAAAGTTAAATATAGAAACATGGTAGTTAATATAGTAGCAAGTTTAGCTACAAACAATTGTGAGGTAGAGAATGGACGAATTAAAATCATTCTTAATTGTCCATTTTCTACTTCATACGCTATAACAGTGGAAATCAGTATTATAGCGATAATATTAAACGAAACCACAAGATGCTCAGAAATACTTATTATAGGAAAATTTAAAGCAGTAACGTAATCTGGTCTTCCAGGAGAAGTATGTTGATTCCAGTTTAAGTAATATTTCACTGACGCAACTACCATTAAAGGTAAGAAAAGCAAGATTAACCAAGTTATTTTTTGCGTCCAAAGCCTTTCGAATTCAGAAATAAAAAGTCCCCTCATGATGTCATCATCTCCACAAACACATCTTCCAACCTTTTTGTTGGATCTGTAATTAATTCATCTTTCCTTCCTTGCGTAATAAGTTTTCCATTTCTAATTATGACAAGACGGTCACACATTTGCTGAATTTCATCTAGTAAATGGCTTGAAATAAAAAAGGTTAAATTTTTCTTTTCACGAAGTTCAAGAATTAATTCCCTTAACTCTCTCATGCCCATAGGATCCAGGCCATTTGCTGGCTCATCTAACAAAATAACATCAGGATCACCTAGAAGAGCTTGTGCAATGCCAAGTCGCTGTCTCATTCCTAATGAATAATTTTTAATTTTCACATCCGCATCCTCAGTTAACCTTACAATAGATAGTATTGCTTCTACTTGTTCCAATTGTTCTTTTCGCGAAAGAGCAGGGTATAATCTCGCTAAATTTTGTAGCATTTTTCTACCCGTCATATATGGGAAGAATATTGGTGATTCAATAATTGCCCCCATATTCATCAAAGCCTGTTGTCTATTTTGATTTACATCTTGACCACTTATTTTTATGGCCCCTTTTGTCGGGCGAATTAATCCTGTAAACATACGCATAACAGTTGTTTTTCCTGCCCCATTCGGCCCCAGAAAACCACAAATATCTCCTTTATATATTTTAGTTGAAAAATCATTTACTATTGTCTTACCACCTACTGTTTTTGTTAAGTGATTTGCTTCTAAAACTATTTCATTATTCATATAAAATCCCTCCTTATGGACTAATATAGAAGACAAATATAAAAAAAAAATAAAGAAAAGAAAGAAAAAAATAAAAAACTCACATTTTTGTGAGTTTTAGTGCATTTCAACTGTTTCATGTACAGTTACTGACTTTCTTTTCTCAAATTCCTTAAAGAGTATATGCAATACTTCTTGATTATTAGGTAAAACATAGTTCGGTTTCAAAGACATAGTCGCAATTTCAAAAGCCGTTGTTTTCAAAGGCGGAATCACTATATGATCATATTCTCCTAAAAGACTAACATTATTCTGAACTACTTTTTTCTCCCACATTAATTTGTTCATATTAGGAAAAAAGAGAACTGGTTTATCATGAGCAAGAATGACTGTACTTAATAAATCATCAGCTAAACCATGAGCTACTTTTGAAATAGTATTTCCTGTAGCCGGTAGTACCATTAGTAAGTCTGCCCATCTAGCCAATTCCACATGACCTGGTTTACCACTTAGAGTAAGTTCCTCATCAACAAATACCTCATTACAATATAATTTCACAGTTTCTGCAGGGATAAGCTTTATTGCACTTTTTGTCATGATAACCTTTACTTCACTAAAATTCGCTTTCAATATAGCTAAATATTGAAAAATCCCAGCTACTGCAATAGATCCGCTTACTCCTACTAATATTTTCTTAGAACTGAGCAATTGCTTCATTTGGTCCATACTGTAACATCCTCTCAATTTTTTATTAGGAAATTAAAAATACTCCGTCCCACCATGGCTCCTCTACTGCGCTTAGACTTAATAAAGTTAAAAGTACACCACTTACACCTTCCAATAGTCCAACCTTGTTTAACTCATTGGATGTTTGCTCATTGGATTGTAAGTCTTTAAAACCAAATGGTGCTTGAGGATCATATGCATCCATTACATAATCTATTAATTTTATAATGGACTGCATCGATATCTCCCCATTTTCATCCTTTGCCATCCTAATAGACATTTGTAATAATCCCGCTCTTCCATGACAAAATGTTGGAGATGCTAAATCCCATTCCTCCTCACTTTGCAAAAGTGTATCTTGATAAGAACTTAAAGCTATTTTCATGGATTTCTGATCCTTCAAAGATCTTCCAGCCAAATAGAGAGCTCTTGCTACTCCTGGATTTCCATAGCACCAACCTTTTCGCTTTGGATACACATGGTATGCTTGGTCATTGACCACTTCTTTAAAACTAAGCCTGGCAGGCCACGAACCTTCATCTTGCCATCTTATTAACCAATCTATCATTTTACGAATCGCTTGCTTTTGCCCAGGGACTTCAATTCCTTGTTCAATAGCCAACGCCATCAAGGAAAGCGGGCCAGGCATTCCATGAGCATGGCCACAATTGAAATTCCCATCCGGAAATAGTATCTTATCAGTTTCCAAAAACTGATTGGCGTACGGTACGTACCAACCAGGTACAACTTCACCATTCACTTCAATGTCATTAGACATATTAATAAAACAATTGAGAATTTTTTTGAGTGCTTCTGAATTTGATTCAAGTTGAATATTTTGCAACAAATAACGACCTACTCCAGTAGCGCCCTGAATTGTATCGTACATAAATGGATGAACACCACACTCTTCTTTCTGATAGTTCAATACAAGATGTAACTGCGATAATACAAATTCATTTAACTTTTTCAAAAATATATGATATCTTTCATAGTTACGCGAAGCATATGAAGTCGCATACGCAATACCAGAAACACCGCCAAACATAGAAATACTATTCACACCTTGTTTTTCTATTGCCTTTTGTATTTCTATCAAGTGACTATGTGCAATAAGATCCCATCCCTCTTCTGGAAACTGTCGATCTAATTCTGCAAATAACATAATAGTTCCTGGATAACCATGGGATAAAGTAATGGGGTCCCATGGATGAAGTGTTCCTCCGTTTGGTATATTATCAGGCTCCATAACAATTTTTTCTACATACATCGGATCCTTTAATCGCTCTGCTATATCACGAACTAACTTTAATGCTTTATTTCTTTTTTCAATACTAATTCCCTGTAACCAAAATGATTTTTTTTCTGTAGTTAATCGCATAGTTTTCTCCTCTCTAATTACACCTTCACTTGAATTTTAGAATGATTTATAAAATTTTTAGCTTGCAACTCAAATAGTCTTGCGTATATTCCTTTTACTTTTAGTAATTCATTATGAGTACCTAGTTCCGCGACTCTACCTTTATCAAGGACCATAATCTTTGTAGCATGCCTTACAGTTGAATACCGATGAGATATAAAAAGCCCCATACAATTCTTTGTAATTTCTTTAAAATCTCTAAAAACCTCTTCTTCTGCTTCTGGATCTAATGCGGCAGTAGGTTCATCTAGAATATATAGGCCCGCATCCCTCATGTATGCTCGTGAAATGGCGATTCTTTGCCATTGTCCTCCAGATAACTGTATTCCGTTCGCAAAAGTTTTACCAAGTTGTGTATCCATTTTGTTAGGCAAATTATTAATCATCTTTAATGCTCCAGATTTTTTAGCAGCCGCTTGTATAGCCATCACTTGATCGGCTTTTTTATAATCACCATAGCCAATATTATCTTTAACATCTAGTTCATATCTAACAAAGTCTTGGAAAATGGCACTAACCTTATCCTGCCATTCATTTGTACTGTATTGATGAATGGATTTTCCATCTAATAGAATAATCCCTTCAAAGTCCGTATAAAGTTTTGTAATTAACTTTACAATTGTAGATTTACCCGAACCATTAGATCCGACAAGAGCCAATGTTTCACCTGGTTTTATGTGAAAATTCACTTTTTTTAATATATATTCTTTTTGACCGGGATACTTAAAAGAGACATTTATAAATCGAATACCTTTTTCTTCAAAAGAGATACTTTCTATATAAGTATTGTCTCTATTATTTGAAACATCCCTTTCTTCAGGGATGTCCAAAAATGAGAATAGTTGAGTCATATAAAGATTGTTTTGATGCATATTAAAAATCATATACATTAATTCATTAGATGTTTTTTGTGTAGTATTTACAGCTTGAAAATAAGCGATAAGACTTCCAATAGCAATAATCCCTGTTACAGCATCCATAACCACCATAAACTGCACAAACATTACAAAAGCAACACTAATTAATTGGAAAAACAGGTCAATCCTCATCTTTTTTAAAAGCAAATGTCTATCTTGCTGATAAAATAGATTGAAGATATTCGAATAATTTTTGAGAAGCAAATTGCCTAATCCAAATAATTTCACTTCTTTTACTGTGATGTCTGTTGTTAGCAAATAGTAGTAGTAAAATTGTTTTCGTGTTTCTTCAGCACGCTTATGACTAATTAAAAAAATTTCTTTTCCAATTTTCATGATGGACCAAGAAGAGATTAGTGGTAACAAAATTAAAATTAGGGTAAACTGCCAATTCCAAATCATTAAGATACCGGAAATAGAAATCACAGTTATTCCACTTTTTATAATCCCCATAAGTTCTTCAAAAATGGCAAATGGTTTATATGTGGAATCTTGGCGCGCTCTTTGAAGTTTATTGTAAATTTCTGGGTTCTCAAAACTGGAATAAGGTAATCTTTTTGCTTTTTCTATTAATTTTACATTGATTTTATTAGAAAGAAGATTTCGGTAAAGCTGTTTATATGTTTCCAAAACGGATCCTGTAACACCCGTTAAAATTGTAACTAGTGCAAAAGCTATAAAAAACGGTAAAACATGGGTAAAATAAGCATCCTGATACCCATTCTGGTAGATGTTCTGTACTGTATTAACGAGGTATTGGATTGTCAAAATCAATGCTGCAGGTAATAATCCATTTAAAAAATTTAAGGTAAGCACACAGAAGAAATACCCTCTGTGCGTTTCCCATAAAAGTTTAAATAAACCAGGCCAATAATGAAAAGACTTTAGAATATTTATAAATGATAGTTTCTCATCTTCAGGTACGTGATTGAGTATCTGTTTCATTCTGATTCCTCCAATATCGCTGGCTTGATAAGATATGCCGCGTAAAGGCAAGTGCTTTTTTCTCTAGTTCTCGATTAGCTCCCAATAGTCGATTACAATGCATATGAATAATTGCTCCCATAATTGTTTGTTGTTTATTCCAGAGCATGTCTTCATTTTTATATTGTTGAATGCTGGAAACATATTCTTTTAAGGATTCTCTCCGAACTAATAAACTTTTATAAATTTCTTGTCCAATTGCTGAATTGTAATTACGTAAATTACTCCAATCACCTTCAGAATTTCCAATGTTACTTAATAATTTTCTCATTGGTCTAAATTCATCAATGAATTCATATTTATCCGTATTGCTTTCTATGGTTTCCAATTGTTGTTCATAAGTTAATCCAAAATTATCCATGATCTCAATTATGTTTAAGGATGCTAATACATGTACTGGCAGTTCCGCTTGTTGTCCTATCACATTAAGAAGCATTGTTACTGACCTACTATCGTAATGGAAGAAATTCTCGGCCAATTCTATCAGATACGGACCACCATACCGTTCTACTTCTCGTTCATACGTATCAACCGTCATTTTGTGGATAAATCCAGAGTCCATTAAATTATTTGCCCAATCCCTTAAATAGGTAAGAACAGATGCATTCAACTTCTCGGGATCTCCATAAAAACGCAAACGAATATGAGCATCCGGATCACGATATCGCATAAAGAACCATGATTGAGCCATACCACTTTGCACAATATAATTAGAAAATGATGTCATATATTTTGAAATAAATTCATTCTCTCTTGCTTGTGGAACATAAAGCTTAACATATAGCCATTCACTTCCAGGCAAACGGTAAATCATTTTCTCACTAACCATTTCTTTTTTCCCGTCTTCAACAGCTCCTATACTTTTTCTTTTAGCGACATCGTTCATTTTTTTCAATGGAAAAACAACTTCCATTGCATGACTACCAAGCGGACTGCTTAGACAATTTTTATTGATGTCCTGTAATGACTCTCTCAACTGTAATCTACCCTGCTTAAAAAGTTCATTCTTTAATTCTCGAAGGTGAAGAATATTTTCAAGATCAATTAAAATCCTGTTGTCGCTATACGTCATATATACATGGCGTGGAACCGTCCATTTCTCTCTCCATTTTTCAAATAGGATTAAAAATTCATCATCACTTTTAGGTTTATTTTTCATGCCAATAGTCTCTCTATTTAACTTCCAAATTGCAGGAGAAAGAATGATATTTTTGTAACGAATCCTTGGATAATAAGGTGAAGATGTCATATTACCCCAATTAAATATTCTCCAGTGGTCTAAATCATTTAGAGAAACTTCTCTCATGAAGCGATAAATATTAGGGCCACTTTGGTAATTTAATACATTACCAGCTACTACTTTAATTCTTTTCCCTAATTTTTTAGATTTCAGATAAAAGTTTTCTAATGATGCTCCAACAACAATGTCATCAATTGGAATTTGCAAAGTATCGTCATCTCCATTTGTTCCAAGAGTTACCGTTACTTCTCTTGTAGTTTTTCCAATTGCCACATTCGCTGAACGGCCAGTTGCCGGAAGAAAACTTCCCTCTACCATAACAATATCGTTATTAAATTGATGGTCAATCTCCACTTCTTGTTGCTGAATTTTACGTCTAACATTTGGATCTAAGATATCTAGAAATCGACCAAATGTGCTTCCTGCTGCATGAGACCCTGGATTTGGGCTTAGGCATAGCGTGTACTTTCCATTGTCTAATTCCTCTTGCGAAGTAGCATACAATTCTCCATATACTTCAAATGAATCCGGAGCGTATCGAGTATCTTTTTCTATTCCAATTCTGCTAATTATTTCATCTGTAATTTCAATTTCTTTTTGCTGATTATGAATAGCTTCAATAAGCATATATGATAATTGAACATTACGTTCTTCATCTAAAGGCAGCGTAAAATTTTCTCCATCCCTATTCCCTTTTGGGTTTTTATATGTCGCGGGTGCTCCAAGCCCTAATTCCTCACTTAAAAGTTCTACCAATGGAACTTCCCTGGTAGTTCCATATTTCTCCAAAAAATCAATATGATATTTTTGGAGATGAGGGAATCCAACTCCACTATCAGCTATACTCCATAACACCTGAGCTGCTTTACTAACATCATTTGCTACGTTTTTTCCAATGGCTAAATCTTGCGTATTTAGAGCGAAATCGACTTGAAGGGGTGTTGTAACTTCATAAATCCTCTTCATTAATAGGATAAGATTGTTGTAAACAGAAAGCCCCTTCCCAAGCGGTAATTGATCATAAACAAGTATTAAATCTTTTACCTTCAGTAAATCTTCCCATATTTGATTTTCACCAACTCTTATTTTTAACTTGTCAATCACATAATCAAATGGAGAGTCATATGTAAGTGGCGGTCTTAGTTCAGTTATAAGGTATTCTTGTTCTACCAACTGGAGAATAAAGTTTTCCATTACCTTTACTTCTGTGCCTGGATAGTCATTTTGCAACTTTTGGAGAAGCTCTTTCACTTTAATATGTGTTTCAGCTAAATCTAGAACTTTCCTAACAACTTCACTATACAAAATTGAAATATTCTCCTTTTTCTCCATATCCTTCTTGCGAAGTTGTCCACATTCAGTTGAAAAAGGTAAATATAGGCGGTTTCCGACACGATAAGCAGCATGATTTTTACTAACCATTAAAGATTGGAGAATACTAGGATTTTTTTCAAGTGATGAAACCACTCCCAATAACCATTCCATATCAGGACGAGTTCTTTTCTTAAATTGTTCAAAATGGCTCATTTCAAGTAAAGATTTTTCCTTAAACTCTCCGGATGCTACCCCAGAAAAAGCTCCAAAAGGTGTTGGGCGTGTTGTCATTCTTAACATATATCTTAATACAGAAGATATTACTTGTTGTGTTTTCCTACTACTTAAATCACCATGTATATGTTTAAGAGATTCAAGCAATGAAGGACTTGCAATGGCAATAGCTTCCTTAATGTAATCCATTTCTGCATATTCTCTTAATTTTTTAATCAATACTTCTTGATTCTTAATTTGATATAACGCGTTAAATGGTAAAAACGGGGATCTAATCATAAAAAATGGTAGAGGTTCAAATATATTATTACATGCGGTTTTATTTGATGTATGGATAGGCTTCCTTTTTTCTGAAATCATTTTGAATCTTCCTTTCTGTTCTAATCAAGTATTGTAATAGGAGAAAAGAGGGACACATCTGTGTTCCCTCTTTTTGGGCATTCAATTAGCAACAGAAGCTATTGAATGAACCTGTGTTTCCACAACCAGGCGTACAAGCTGAAATACTTGTAATTTGTGGATCTACATCGCCTGTAGCTGTTGTTACTTGTACATCTAAATCAAAAAGGTTTTTTTCATTAATCATTTTCTTTTCCCCCTAAAGTTTTTTTAAGACAATATGTCTTATTTAGCAATTAGCAACAGAAGCTATTGAATGAACCTGTGTTTCCACAACCAGGCGTACAAGCTGAGATACTTGTAATTTGTGGATCTACATCGCCTGTAGCTGTTGTTACTTGTACATCTAAATCAAAAAGGTTTTTTTCATTAATCATTTTCTTTTCCCCCTAAAGTTTTTTTAAGACAATATGTCTTATTTAGCAATTAGCAACAGAAGCTATTGAATGAACCTGTGTTTCCACAACCAGGCGTACAAGCTGAGATACTTGTAATTTGTGGATCTACATCGCCTGTAGCTGTTGTTACTTGTACATCTAAATCAAAAAGGTTTTTTTCATTAATCATTTTCTTTTCCCCCTAAAAATTTTTTAAGACGTTATGTCTTATGTGTCTAATTTATCAGATAAATATCCTAGTAGAATCCGTATATTCCGCAAGCTTATATTGTAAATTCACGCATTATAAAATAAAAAATATGTAAATTAAGTATTGAAAATTTAAGGACTATATTGAAAACATACCGTTTTTATTGTATTTTTTTATATAGAACCAAAATACAGAATATTTAGAAAGAGGGTTGTTTTTATGAATAAAGCACTATGGGAATTTCTAATGGAGATGAAAAAAAACAAACTTACCTTTGAAAATTATGAATTATGTCCTTCATTGGAAACTCTATCAGTTGAAGAGCGAATTGTATTAGATGAGTATGCAAAGGATTTCCGGGTGAAAAATGATGGTGGAAATCAGTGGGTTTAGAGATTGTTTAATCAATCACATTGCTTACCATATCTCCTACCGTAATCAAAGTGATGAATCTGAAATACTTCTATTTATTCAGAAATGTCTTTCCCAAAAAGGAAAGGTTTTAAATCCAGAATCTTCCGGTTTCTCTTGGGGAGAGCTATATCTAGCTCTTTCTTTTTTGACCAAACGACAACCAATAACAAAGAGAGAATTGGATAAGGCAATGGGGATTGAATTTATTTTTTTATCAGCGGATATAATAGATGATTTGTGTGATGGAGACATATTAAATCCATTATATTTTAAAAATGAATATCCCCGTTTTTTGTTAGTTTCTCAATATTTACTTATGCAAGGACTGATATACTTAACTTATAAGACAAAAGATACTGCAACAGGAGATCTTCTCCAACAACTAATACATTCGTGTTGTGGGGAATGGAAAGATATCCAATTTTGTTTTTCAATAGATAAAAAAATAATTTTAAGTGAAGAAGAATATATGAAGCTTATTGAAAAGAAATCGGGTCTACTAACAGAAACTATCTTTCGAACTATTAATCCTGAAAATAGAATTTTAAAAGAAATCACATCATATATAGGGATAGCTGGCCAGCTAAGAAATGATGCTAATGATGCCATGACAGATAATAAAAATGACCTTCAGGAATTAAAGGCTTATCTTCCTTTTTTAAAAGCTTATGAATATAGTTACATAACACAAGATGATTTTTTTAAAAATTTAACAGACAAACAAATTTCTTCTTCACCTGAAGTACGAGCATTGGTTCGGGATTACATAGAACAATCTGGAGCACTTCACTATTGTCGTATCCTATCTCGGCTATATTATAGAAAAGCATTTGCACTCTTAGAAAAGAATTTTATTCTTTCTACAGACGAAATGACTTATTTTCAAATGATGGTTATAGGCAGGGATCACTTCTATGCGTAATATTGGGTTCTGTATTCCTTTAAGCATTTTATATTTACTAATACTTTTAACGAATAACTACTATTTTCACTCTAGTAATTTTAAAGAAAGTGTTAACTCTTTATTAATTAGTCATTTTTATATGATCAGCGTTATTAGTCTTATTTTTTTCACTATAGGGTTAATTAGCTTTTTAAAAAAAAAGACAATCTATTGTAGCAAAAAAATTCTTTTCTCTAACATCT
>NZ_JBMOWC010000029.1:0-60378 GCF_049310765.1 Bacillus sp. PSXD-155
TTAGAAGTGAGAATGCCGGTATGAGTAGCGAAAGACGGGTGAGAATCCCGTCCACCGAATGCCTAAGGTTTCCTGAGGAAGGCTCGTCCGCTCAGGGTTAGTCAGGACCTAAGCCGAGGCCGACAGGCGTAGGCGATGGACAACAGGTTGATATTCCTGTACCACCTCTTTATCGTTTGAGCAATGGAGGGACGCAGAAGGATAGAAGAAGCGTGCGATTGGTTGTGCACGTCCAAGCAGTTAGGCTGATAAGTAGGCAAATCCGCTTATCGTGAAGGCTGAGCTGTGATGGGGAAGCTCCTTATGGAGCGAAGTCTTTGATTCCCCGCTGCCAAGAAAAGCTTCTAGCGAGATAAAAGGTGCCTGTACCGCAAACCGACACAGGTAGGCGAGGAGAGAATCCTAAGGTGTGCGAGAGAACTCTGGTTAAGGAACTCGGCAAAATGACCCCGTAACTTCGGGAGAAGGGGTGCTTTCTTAACGGAAAGCCGCAGTGAATAGGCCCAAGCGACTGTTTAGCAAAAACACAGCTCTCTGCGAAGCCGTAAGGCGAAGTATAGGGGGTGACACCTGCCCGGTGCTGGAAGGTTAAGGAGAGGGGTTAGCGTAAGCGAAGCTCTGAACTGAAGCCCCAGTAAACGGCGGCCGTAACTATAACGGTCCTAAGGTAGCGAAATTCCTTGTCGGGTAAGTTCCGACCCGCACGAAAGGTGTAACGATTTGGGCACTGTCTCAACCAGAGACTCGGTGAAATTATAGTACCTGTGAAGATGCAGGTTACCCGCGACAGGACGGAAAGACCCCGTGGAGCTTTACTGTAGCCTGATATTGAATTTTGGTACAGTTTGTACAGGATAGGCGGGAGCCATTGAAACCGGAGCGCTAGCTTCGGTGGAGGCGCTGGTGGGATACCGCCCTGACTGTATTGAAATTCTAACCTACGGGTCTTATCGACCCGGGAGACAGTGTCAGGTGGGCAGTTTGACTGGGGCGGTCGCCTCCTAAAGTGTAACGGAGGCGCCCAAAGGTTCCCTCAGAATGGTTGGAAATCATTCGTAGAGTGCAAAGGCATAAGGGAGCTTGACTGCGAGACCTACAAGTCGAGCAGGGACGAAAGTCGGGCTTAGTGATCCGGTGGTTCCGCATGGAAGGGCCATCGCTCAACGGATAAAAGCTACCCCGGGGATAACAGGCTTATCTCCCCCAAGAGTCCACATCGACGGGGAGGTTTGGCACCTCGATGTCGGCTCATCGCATCCTGGGGCTGTAGTCGGTCCCAAGGGTTGGGCTGTTCGCCCATTAAAGCGGTACGCGAGCTGGGTTCAGAACGTCGTGAGACAGTTCGGTCCCTATCCGTCGTGGGCGTAGGAAATTTGAGAGGAGCTGTCCTTAGTACGAGAGGACCGGGATGGACGCACCGCTGGTGTACCAGTTGTTCTGCCAAGGGCATAGCTGGGTAGCTATGTGCGGAAGGGATAAGTGCTGAAAGCATCTAAGCATGAAGCCCCCCTCAAGATGAGATTTCCCATAGCGTAAGCTAGTAAGATCCCTGAAAGATGATCAGGTTGATAGGTTCGAGGTGGAAGCATGGTGACATGTGGAGCTGACGAATACTAATAGATCGAGGACTTAACCATATAATATGTAGCAAATGTTATCTAGTTTTGAAGGAATATGCCTTCATAGTTTGGTGATGATGGCAGAGAGGTCACACCCGTTCCCATACCGAACACGGAAGTTAAGCTCTCTAGCGCCGATGGTAGTTGGGACCTTGTCCCTGTGAGAGTAGGACGTCGCCAAGCAACTAAAACACGAGTCAAATGACTCGTGTTTTTTCGTGTTTTATTTTATAATCCATAGTAATAAAAAATGTGTTTAAAGTATTCATATTTTGTTTAAATACAGGGGAATGTGGCTAGGATAGTGAATAAGCAAAAGAGTTGCAAATTTTATTAATACGTATATAATTAAAGTCAAAGATAGTCAAAGTCAATAAAGGTGGCGGATAAATGAGAAATATATCTGATATCATTGAGCAATATCTAAAGCAAGTTATTGACTTAAGTAATAATAATGTGATTGAAATCAAGAGAAATGAGATTGCGGATCGATTCGAGTGCGTACCATCTCAAATCAATTATGTAATCAATACCCGTTTTACGTTAGAAAGAGGATTTGTAGTAGAAAGTAAACGTGGTGGAGGAGGTTACATTCGCATTATAAAAGTCAAACTGCATGATGATATAGACATTATTGATCAAATGCTTCATATGATTGATCATAGCGTTGCGCAAGGGAATGCAGAAAGTATGATTATACGTTTAATAGAAGAGGGAATCATAACAAATCGTGAAGCGAAACTGATGTTAAGTGTAATAGACCGTTCTGTATTATCAATGGATGTTCCTTCTCGAGATGAACTTAGGGCTCGAATATTATGCGCAATGTTAAGAACACTGAAATATAAATAAATATAACTTTTGTAAAAGATTGATAACTAAGATAAAGCAGTTAAATATTGTAGAAGTTTTGAAAAAGAACATGCACTTTTATTTAAATGGATTCAGGAAAGCGAACAATCTAGTAATGTATGAAAAGTACCATGAGATAGAGCGTTCCTGTTGTAAAGGTGGGGATAGTGATGACTTGTCAAAACTGTAACATAAGACCAGCAACTTTACATTATACAAAAGTAATTAACGAGAAGAAGGCGGAAGTTCATCTTTGTGAGCAATGTGCAGAGCAAAGTGGCTATACGTCTTTCTTTCAATCATCGCAGTCTAACTTTTCATTTCATGATTTATTTGCTGGTTTATTACACGGTGAATCAACAATGTTTGAAGAAGGAAAAAATGGATTTTCAAATGCAGATATAGTAAGGTGTCCAGATTGTAAGATGACATATGAACAATTTACAAAAGTCGGACGTTTTGGCTGTTCTTCTTGTTACGATACATTTAAGGAGCATTTAAAGCCATTATTAAAACGCCTTCACGGTGGGCATACAGAACATTGTGGAAAAATTCCGGAACGTATAGAAGGAAATATCCACTTAAAGAAAGAATTAGATGAACTAAAACTTATTCTGAAACAATACGTACAGAAAGAGGAATTTGAGAAAGCTGCAGAGGTAAGGGATAAAATCCGAGGTCTTGAAATACAGCTTAGTGAGCATAGGGAGGGGGAATAATTCTATGTCACTGGACAAAATTATGAACGAAGCAATTAGTCCATGGATGAAGGGGGATGGCCCTGATTCTGATATTGTTTTAAGTAGTCGAATTCGTTTGGCTCGTAATTTTAAACAATATCAATTTTCCACTATGCAAAACGAAGAAGAAGCTAAACAGATTCATGAACTATTCAAAAAGAAATTTATAAATAAAGCAGTAGGGTCCTTTGGGGAGTTTGGACTATTAAAGATGAATGAATTAACCCCTCTTCAAAGGAGAGTTTTAGTCGAAAAGCATTTAATTAGTCCAAATCTTGCAGGGACAGAATATGGAGCATGTCTACTATCAGAAAGTGAACATATTAGTGTTATGCTTAATGAAGAAGACCATATTCGGATTCAGTGCCTATTTTCAGGATTACAGTTATCAGAGGCGCTTCAAAGCGCCAATCAAATAGATAATTGGATTGAGAAAGAAGTTGAATACGCTTTTGATGAGTCACTTGGATATATTACAAGTTGTCCTACTAATGTTGGCACAGGGTTAAGAGCTTCTGTGATGATTCATTTACCGGGACTGGTTTTAACAAAAAGAATTAGCCGTATTATACAAGTAATTCAAAAATTAGGGTTAGTAGTAAGAGGAATATACGGTGAAGGTAGCGAAGCGTTAGGTAATATATTTCAAGTTTCAAATCAAATGACGCTAGGAAAGTCTGAAGAAGATATTATTGCAGATTTAAAGAGTGTCATTCAACAAATTATACAGCAAGAAAAAATAGCTAGAGAATTAATTGTACAAAATTCAAGTATTGAACTTGAAGATAAGGTTTATCGTTCTTACGGCATACTAGCAAACAGTCGTTTAATTCAATCTGCAGAAGCAGCCAATTGCTTATCGGATGTACGACTTGGTATTGATCTAGGATATATAAAAGGTATATCGAGAAATATTTTGACTGAGCTAATGGTTCTTACACAACCAGGTATTTTACAACAATACGCAGGTGGACCTTTAGGGCCAGAAGAAAGAGATTATCGAAGAGCAACCTTAATCCGTGAGCGATTACGTATTGAAAAAAACTAAGCGCAAGTAGGAGGCGATTTCTATGATGTTTGGAAGATTTACAGAAAGAGCACAGAAAGTATTAGCTTTATCTCAAGAGGAAGCAATTCGTATTGGGCATAATAATATTGGAACAGAACATATTTTACTTGGGCTTGTACGCGAAGGTGAAGGAATTGCAGCAAAAGCATTAATTGCTCTTGGATTAAGTCCAGAGAAAGTTCAAAAAGAAGTAGAAGCGTTAATTGGGCGTGGAACAGAAGCTTCTCAAACTGTACATTATACACCTCGTGCTAAAAAGGTTATTGAATTATCTATGGATGAAGCGCGTAAGCTAGGCCATTCTTACGTTGGAACAGAACACATTTTACTCGGTTTAATCCGTGAAGGTGAAGGTGTAGCCGCACGTGTTTTAAATAATTTAGGTGTAAGTCTAAATAAAGCAAGACAACAAGTTTTACAACTTCTTGGAAGTAATGAAGCTAGTTCAGGTCATCAAGGTGGTTCAGCATCAAATGCAAATACACCGACACTTGACAGTTTAGCAAGGGACTTAACAGTTGTTGCGCGTGAAAATCGCTTAGACCCTGTTATTGGACGTGGTAAAGAAATTCAACGTGTAATTGAGGTATTAAGCCGTAGAACGAAAAACAACCCAGTATTAATTGGTGAGCCTGGTGTAGGTAAAACGGCAATTGCAGAAGGATTAGCACAGCAAATTGTAAATAATGAAGTTCCTGAAACTTTAAGAGATAAGCGTGTTATGACACTAGATATGGGTACAGTGGTAGCTGGAACGAAATATCGCGGTGAATTTGAAGATCGTTTAAAGAAAGTGATGGATGAAATTCGCCAAGCAGGCAATATTATTCTATTTATTGATGAGCTTCATACATTAATTGGTGCAGGTGGAGCAGAAGGTGCAATCGATGCATCGAATATTTTAAAACCATCTTTAGCACGAGGAGAGTTACAATGTATTGGGGCAACAACTTTAGATGAGTATCGTAAATATATTGAAAAAGACGCGGCTTTAGAAAGACGTTTTCAACCAATTCATGTTGATGAGCCAAGTTTAGAAGAATCGATTCAAATCTTGAAAGGTTTACGTGATCGTTATGAGGCGCATCACCGTGTATCTATTACAGATGACGCTATTGATGCAGCTGTAAAACTTTCAGATCGTTATATTACAGATCGCTTTTTACCAGATAAAGCAATTGATTTAATTGATGAAGCTGCTTCAAAAGTTCGCTTACGTTCTTATACAACACCACCAAACTTAAAAGAGCTTGAAGTGAAGCTTGAGGAGATTCGAAAAGAAAAAGATGCAGCTGTACAAAGTCAAGAATTTGAAAAGGCTGCATCCTTACGTGATATGGAGCAACGCTTACGTGAGAAGTTAGAAGATACAAAACGTCAATGGAAAGAGCAACAAGGAAAAGAAAATTCAGAGGTTACGGTAGAAGATATTGCAAATGTCGTTTCTACATGGACGCGTATCCCAGTTTCTAAACTTGCACAAACAGAGACTGATAAATTATTAAATTTAGAATCCATTCTCCATGATCGTTTGATTGGTCAAGATGAAGCAGTAGTAGCTGTAGCAAAAGCTGTTCGTCGTGCAAGAGCAGGATTAAAAGATCCGAAGCGCCCAATTGGTTCATTTATTTTCTTAGGGCCAACAGGTGTAGGTAAAACAGAACTTGCAAGAGCACTAGCAGAATCTATGTTCGGTGATGAAGATGCAATGATTCGCATCGATATGTCAGAATACATGGAGAAGCATTCTACTTCCCGTTTAGTTGGTTCTCCTCCAGGATATGTTGGATATGAAGAAGGTGGACAATTAACAGAGAAAGTTCGTCGCAAGCCATATTCAGTTGTCTTATTAGATGAGGTAGAGAAAGCTCATCCGGATGTGTTTAATATTTTACTACAAGTATTAGAAGATGGTCGTTTAACAGATTCTAAAGGACGTACAGTTGATTTCCGTAATACGATTGTTATTATGACGTCTAACGTTGGTGCCGAGGCGTTAAAACGTAACAAACATCTTGGATTTAATGTACAAGATGAAAGCCGTGATTATTCGGATATGAAAGGTAAAGTAATGGATGAGCTGAAAAAGGCATTTCGTCCAGAATTCTTAAACCGTATTGATGAAATTATCGTATTCCATATGCTTGAGAAAAAACATATTCAAGAGATTGTAACTCTTATGGTAAATCAGTTAGTTAATCGCTTAAAAGAACAAGAAATCGAATTGCACTTAACGGAAGGGGCAATTTCAGCTATTGCAGATAAAGGATTTGATCGTGAGTATGGCGCTCGTCCACTTCGCAGAGCAATTCAGAAACATGTAGAAGATAGACTATCAGAAGAACTTTTAAAAGGTGCTATTGAGAAAGGACAAAAAGTTATCTTTGATGTAGAAGGAGAATCATTTGTCATTCATAGTGCGGAAAAGGTAAAATAAGTATAGACAAACAAAGAGGGCTACGCGATAGCCCTCTTTCTTGTACGAGAAGGATAAACGTTTATAGACGAAAGTGAAGTGAACTATAAAAAGGTATGGCTAAAAAGAAAACGAAATTTATATGTCAAGAATGTGGTTATCAGTCACCAAAATATATGGGTAAATGTCCTGGATGTGGTCAATGGAATACACTTGTTGAAGAAATGGAGCCAGTTGTATCATCTAGGCGCCTTAATTACGCGAATGCAATTCAAACGGAAGTAACAAAACCAAGACGTCTTACCGAAGTAGAAACAAAGTCTGAGGCACGTATTGAAACGGAATTTCAAGAGTTTAATCGTGTGCTTGGTGGTGGAATTGTAGATGGGTCCTTAGTGCTTATTGGTGGAGACCCTGGGATTGGAAAATCAACATTACTATTACAGATTTCATCACAATTAGCAGATTCTTCATATGATGTATTATACATATCGGGTGAGGAGTCGGCAAAGCAGATTAAACTTCGTGCAGATCGTTTGCATGTAAAGGGTAGCAATCTATTTGTTGTAGCAGAGACAGACCTGCAGCGTATTGCAGCACATATTGAAGAGATGAATCCAGCTTTTGTTGTTATTGATTCTATTCAAACGATACATTTACCTGAAGTGACGTCAGCACCAGGAAGTGTGGCACAAGTACGTGAATGTACAGCGGAATTAATGAAACTTGCAAAAACAAAAGGAATCCCTATTTTCATTGTCGGGCATGTGACAAAAGAAGGAGCAATTGCAGGACCTCGTATGTTAGAACATATGGTCGATGCAGTTCTTTACTTTGAAGGAGATCGACACCATACGTATCGTATTTTACGGGCTGTGAAGAACCGTTTTGGTTCCACGAATGAAATGGGTATCTTTGAAATGAAAGAGCTTGGTCTTGCGGAAGTTTTAAATCCTTCTGAAATCTTCCTTGAGGAAAGGCCGGTTGGTGTTGCAGGATCAACAGTAGTTGCTTCAATGGAAGGAACAAGACCGGTTTTAGTAGAAATACAAGCATTAATCTCCCCTACTAGTTTTGGAAATCCTCGAAGAATGGCGACGGGAATTGATCATAACCGTGTTTCGCTTATTATGGCAGTATTAGAAAAAAGAACAGGTTTACTATTGCAAAATCAAGATGCATATTTAAAAGTAGCTGGTGGTTTGAAATTAGACGAACCGGCAATTGATTTAGCAGTGGCTTTAAGTATAGCCTCAAGTTTTAGGGATAAATCTACGGCACCAACTGATGCAGTAATAGGAGAAGTAGGATTAACTGGAGAAATAAGAAGAGTATCAAGAATCGAACAACGTGTACAAGAAGCGGCTAAATTAGGATTTCAACGTGTTATTATTCCTAGAAAAAACTTAGGAGGATGGACAATTCCGGATGGGATTGAGGTTGTAGGTGTTTCTAATTTAGGAGAAGCGCTTCGTTTGACATTAGGAGGCTAGGCTATGGAAGAAAATAAGCAACGTGTCAAAAGTATGATTAATATTTTACAGCTCGTGGCCCCAGGAACACCACTGCGTGAAGGGATAGATAATGTACTTCGCGCACAAACAGGGGGGCTAATTGTTCTTGGATATAATGAGCAGATTAAAAGTATTGTGGATGGTGGTTTTCACATTAATTGTGCATTCTCTCCTGCTAGTTTATATGAATTAGCAAAAATGGACGGGGCACTTATTTTAAATGAAACGGGAAGTAAAATTTTAATAGCGAATGCACAGTTAGTTCCAGAGGCATCTATTGATTCTATTGAAACCGGTATGCGTCACCGAACAGCAGAACGTGTAGCGAAGCAGACGGGCAGCCTTGTTGTGGCCATTTCACAAAGACGTAACGTAATTACGCTATATCAAGGGAACTTACGTTATACACTAAAAGATATAGGGGTTATTTTAACAAAGGCAAACCAAGCTATTCAAACGTTAGAAAAATATAAGGCTGTATGGAATGATGGTATTACGAATTTGGGCATTCTAGAATTTGAAGAGGTCGTTACAATGTCTGAGGTAGTTCACGTTTTACATAGTGTTGAAATGGTACTGCGTATTAAAAATGAAATATTGAGCTATATTCATGAGCTAGGAACAGAAGGTAGGTTAATTCGTTTACAGCTTACAGAATTACTAGCTGATTTAGAAGCAGAGGCAGCATTGTTAATTAAAGATTACCATCAGGAGAAAACACAAGACCATCATCAAATTTTGAAAAAGTTACAGGACCTTGCAAATACACAACTTTTAGAGGATAGTGATTTAGTTAAATTACTTGGTTACCCAGGGCAAACCAGTTTAGAAGAAAGTGTGACGCCAAGGGGATATCGAATTACAAGCAAAATCTCTCGTGTTCCGCCACTTATCATTGAAAATTTAATTAATCGATTCAAAACGTTGCAAGGAGTTTGTCGCGCGACTATTCAGGAATTGGATGATGTGGAAGGAATTGGGGAAGTAAGGGCGAAGAAAATACGAGAAGGCTTAAAAAGAATTCAAGAGCATCTATATATGAGTAGACACAATTAAGAATATTACATTGATTCCATAATATAACGACACTAGAACATTTTTGGTATATGATATGATATATTGGTAAATAAAACTATTTATAAAAAAACACGTCCGCTTTTGCATTCGGCGTTTTGATTAGCGAAACAATGGTTAATAATGAGTAGGAGGTGGTTGGATGTTAAAACGGATCGTACAGCTCTTCTTTCTAGTGATCGGGGGAGCGTTAGGGATTTACTTAATCCCAAAAGTTATTAATGTATTAGACATCGGTGCTGTTCCTTTATTGGAAGGATCGTATGTTCGTGCGATTATTGGTGCAATTATTTTATTTTTAACAACATTTTGGCTTGTAGATTATATTGTTCAACTTATTAAGCATATTGAAGAGGCTCTTGTAAAGGCGCCTGTAGCAGATGTTTTATTTGGTACATTAGGATTGATCTCTGGTCTTATTGTTGCATATTTAATTTTAATACCGATTCGTGAATTTACAATTCCGGTTATTAGTACGGTATTGCAAGTGTTCTTCACTCTTTTACTTGGATATTTAGGATTCCAAGTAGGATTTAAAAAGAGGAATGAATTGCTAGGATTATTTACATTACCCCAACGCGGAGGTAAGAAGAAAAATAATAACGAGAACGAAGAGGCAGAAGCAGAAAAATCTACGACTCATTGGAAAATTCTCGATACGAGTGTAATTATCGATGGACGTATTGCTGACATTTGCCAAACGAAGTTTTTGGAAGGAACAATTGTGATTCCACAATTCGTATTAGAAGAGCTTCAGCATATTGCCGATTCTTCCGATGCTTTAAAGCGTAATCGTGGTCGCAGAGGACTAGACATTTTAAATCGTATTCAAAAAGAGATGCCGATTCCGGTAGAAATTTATGAAGGCGATTTCGAGGATATCCAAGAGGTGGATAGCAAACTTGTAAAGTTAGCAAAAATCACCGGTGGAACTGTAGTAACGAATGATTTTAACTTAAATAAAGTTTCTGAATTACAAGGAGTAACAGTGTTAAACATTAATGATTTAGCTAATGCAATTAAACCAGTTGTACTCCCTGGCGAAGAATTAAATGTTTATGTTGTGAAAGATGGTAAAGAGCAAAACCAAGGTGTTGCGTACTTAGATGATGGTACGATGATTGTAGTAGAAGATGGTAGAGAGTATGTAGGTTCGCAACTTAATGTACTGGTTACTAGCGTATTACAAACATCAGCTGGTCGTATGATTTTCGCAAAACGTAAATTATTAGAAAAAGCATTATAGGTAGAGGATTATTAATATGTATACATTAATTATTCCGGCAGCCGGCCAAGGAAAGCGGATGGGTGCTGGCAAAAATAAGTTGTTCTTACTTATAAATGAAGTACCGATTATCGTTCATACATTACGTGCTTTTGAAAGAGATAAAGCGTGCAAAAGTATTGTTATGGCAATTAACGAAGAGGAACGCCCGTATTTTGAAGAATTAATGCAGAAGTATCCGATTGAAAAACAGGTACAATTTATTCAGGGTGGAGCCGAAAGACAAGATAGTGTATATAACGCGATTCAGCATGCGAGTGATGTTGAATACGTTCTTGTACATGACGGAGCGCGCCCATTCGTAACGAATAAAGTGATTCAAGATGTATTAACAGCAGCAGAAAAATATGGAGCTTCCATTTGTGCAGTGCCAGTAAAGGATACAGTTAAGAAGGTAGAGCAAGGTGTTGTTGTCGAAACGGTAGAACGATCTCAGCTTAAGGCTGTACAAACACCGCAAGGGTTCTCTGTTTCTCTTTTGCTAGAAGCTCATAGAAGTGCAAAACAGAGCTGTTTTCTTGGTACAGATGATGCAAGTCTCGTGGAACGTATTGGAAAGCAAGTAGGTGTAGTAGAAGGGAGTTACTATAATATTAAAGTGACGACTCCAGAGGATTTACTAATTGCTGAAAGTTTCCTTCATGTTCTGAAAAAATAGCCGTGATAGTGTATAACAAAGAAAAGCTCGGCAATGGCCGGGCTTTTCTTTGTAAGGATATCGATATAATATAGAGTCATAAAGCTCAGTGGTTTAGCTCAAGGAGGATGTAAAGAATGTTTCGAATTGGACAAGGTTTTGACGTGCATGAATTTGCAGAAGGTAGACCGTTAATTATTGGCGGAATTACAATTCCACACGAGAAAGGATTAATCGGCCATTCAGATGCAGATGTATTGTTACATACGATTGCTGATGCATGTTTAGGTGCCATTGCAGCAGGAGATATCGGAAAGCATTTTCCTGATACAGACCCAGCTTTTAAAGATGCAGATTCAGCTGTATTGTTGCAAAAAGTTTGGGAATTTGTGCGTGAACAAGGTTACGAGTTAGGGAATTTAGATTGTACAATCATTGCTCAAAAGCCAAAAATGGCACCGCATATTGAAAGTATGCGTAAACGTATTAGTGAACTGTTAGAAACGTCTATAGATAACATTAATGTAAAGGCAACTACAACAGAAAAATTAGGATTTACAGGTAGGGAAGAAGGAATTGCCTCTCAAGCAGTGGTATTATTACAGAAAAAATAATGGTTTTTAATTCGTAAGATGGATAATCACATTTTTTTGTTGTACAATTATAGAATGTGTAGACATTAAGAATGGAAGGTGTACCAATTATGGAAAAGCAAGTGAGAGTGCGCTATGCGCCAAGTCCAACAGGACACTTACATATCGGAAATGCGCGTACGGCATTATTTAATTATTTATTTGCTCGTCATTTAGATGGCAAGTTTATTATTCGTATTGAAGATACTGATGTAAAACGTAACGTGGCTGGTGGAGAAGAAAGCCAATTAAAATACTTAAAATGGCTCGGTATGGACTGGGATGAAGGTGTTGATGTTGGCGGTGAATTTGGACCATATCGTCAAACAGAGCGTTTAGATATTTATAAAAAATTATATCTAGATTTATTAGAGCGTGGTTTAGCTTACAAATGTTATATGACAGAAGAAGAGCTAGAAGCAGAGCGTGAAGGACAAATTTCTCGTGGTGAAACACCTCGTTATGCAGGTAACCACCGTGATTTAACTGAAGAACAAATGAAAGAATTTGAAGCTGAGGGACGTATTCCGAGTATTCGTTTCCGTGTACCAGCTAATCGTGATTACACATTCAAAGACATCGTAAAAGACGAAGTTGCATTCCATTCAAATGATTTTGGTGATTTTGTTATCGTGAAAAAAGATGGAATCCCAACTTATAACTTTGCGGTAGCAGTAGATGATCACTTAATGGAGATTACACATGTACTTCGTGGTGATGATCATATTTCAAACACGCCAAAACAAATGATGATTTATGAAGCTTTCGGTTGGGATATCCCACAATTCGGTCATATGACTTTAATTGTAAATGAAAGTCGTAAAAAATTAAGCAAGCGTGATGAATCTATTATTCAATTTATTGAGCAATATAAAGAGCTTGGATATCTTCCAGAAGCAATCTTTAACTTTATTGCGCTATTAGGTTGGTCACCAGTAGGTGAAGAAGAAATCTTCTCTAAAGATGAGTTTATCAAAATGTTTGATGCAGCTCGTTTATCAAAATCACCTGCATTATTTGATTCTCAAAAACTAAAATGGATGAACAACCAGTATATGAAAAAGCAAGATTTAGATACGGTTGTAGAGTTAAGTTTACCGCATTTAGTGAAAGCTGGACGTGTGGGAGAAACTTTAAGTGAACAAGATCAAGATTGGATCCGTGGTGTAATTGCTTTATACCATGAACAAATGAGTTTTGGAGCTGAAATTGTAGAGCTTTCTGAAATGTTCTTCAAAGATCATGTTGATTATGAAGAAGAAGGACAAGAAGTATTAAAAGGTGAACAAGTACCAGAAGTACTTCGTGCATTTGCTGGTCAAGTAGAAGCACTAGAAGCGATGGAACCAACAGCAATTAAGGCGGCTATTAAAGCAGTTCAAAAGGAAACAGGTCATAAAGGTAAAAACTTATTTATGCCAATCCGTGTTGCAACTACTGGTCAAACACATGGTCCAGAGCTTCCGAATGCTATTGCACTTCTTGGAAAAGAAAAAGTTTTAAATCGTCTTCAAAAAGTAATTGGTTAACATTTTCTAGGTTTAGAAATATAATAAGTATACTTAAAACCTAATAAGGAAAAGCGACGAGAAGGAGAAGTAGAAAATCAGGCTTTTTACAGAGAGAACCACCTTTAGGCTGGAAGTGGTTTATAAGCGGATTTTTGAAATGCCCCTTCGAGTCTTCTGCTGAACAGTAAATTGTTTTGCGAAACGTCTTAGGGCGTAAAGTAAGCAGAAGCGGTGTACACCGTTATCAGAGATGAGTTTGAGGCTTTTTTAGCCTAAACAGAGTGGAACCGCGCTTATAAGGCGTCTCTGTCAATATGACAGAGGCGTCTTTTTTTATACCGTAAAACTGGGTATGAGTATAAATTTTATCTACGTGTATAAAGATTTAGGGAGATAAGTAGGGAGTTAGTTCATTCGAAAAAGCAGCCCATAAAGGGGAGGGAACGTCGATGTTTAAGAGGCTTCGGGAAGATATTGAAGTCGTTTTTGAACAGGATCCAGCGGCAAGAAGTTATTTCGAAGTCATTTTGACTTACTCTGGATTACATGCAGTTTGGGCCCATCGAATTGCACATGCTTTTTATAAAAAAAATTTCTTCTTTATTGCACGTTGGATCTCACAAGTTAGTCGTTTCTTTACTGGCATTGAGATTCATCCAGGAGCAACAATTGGTCGTCGTTTTTTCATAGACCATGGAATGGGGGTTGTAATTGGAGAAACGTGCGAAATTGGTGATAATGTAACGATCTATCAAGGGGTTACATTAGGTGGTACGGGTAAAGAAAAGGGAAAGAGGCACCCTACAATTCAGGATAATGTATTAATTGCAACAGGTGCTAAAGTACTAGGTTCTATTACAGTTGGAGAGAATTCTAAAATTGGAGCAGGTTCTGTCGTATTAAAAGAAGTCCCTGCACATTCTACAGTTGTAGGTATACCTGGCCGAGTCGTTATTCAAAATGGAGTAAAAATCGGTCAAGAATTAAATCATTCTGACCTTCCAGACCCAATTTTTGATAAGTTAAAGGTCATGGAAGTAGAACTTGATAAATTGAAAAAACAACTTGAAGTAAAGGTAGAAAGGAAGGATAAAAATGACTATTCACATTTATAATACGTTAACACGTCAAAAGGAAGAGTTTACTCCATTAGAAGAAAATAAGGTAAAGATGTATGTGTGTGGACCTACAGTTTATAACTATATTCACATTGGGAATGCAAGACCACCTATGGTATTTGATACGGTACGCCGTTATTTAGAATATAAAGGGTATGATGTGCAGTATGTGTCCAACTTTACTGACGTAGATGATAAATTAATTAAAGCAGCAAATGAATTAGGTGAAGATGTGCCGACAATTGCTGACCGTTTCGTTGAAGCGTACTTTGAGGATGTAACGGCACTAGGTTGCAAACACGCAACAGTTCATCCGCGTGTAACGGAAAATATGGATATCATTATTGAATTTATTCAAGAACTTGTGAATAAAGGATATGCATATGAATCAGAAGGTGATGTGTACTTTAGAACGAAGGAATTCGAAGGATACGGTAAATTATCGCATCAACCAATCGCAGACTTACGTCACGGTGCGCGTATTGAAGTAGGAGAAAAGAAACAAGACCCTCTTGATTTTGCTTTATGGAAAGATGCTAAAGAAGGAGAAATCTTCTGGGAAAGCCCTTGGGGGAAAGGTCGTCCAGGCTGGCATATTGAATGCTCGGCAATGGCACGTAAATACTTAGGAGATACAATCGATATTCATGCTGGTGGTCAAGACTTAGCATTTCCTCATCATGAGAATGAAATTGCGCAGTCTGAGGCGTTAACTGGAAAAACATTTGCACGTTACTGGATGCACAATGGATATATTAATATTAATAATGAGAAGATGTCTAAGTCATTGGGGAACTTTATTTTAGTTCACGATATCATTAAGCAATATAATCCGCAGTTAATTAGATTCTTTATGCTATCGGTACATTACCGTCATCCAATTAATTTCAGTGAAGAGTTATTACAAAGCACAAATAACGGACTGGAAAGAATTAAGACGGCTTACGGTAACTTAAAACACCGTATGGAGAGTAGTACTGATTTAACAGACCATAATGAGAAATGGTTAGCGGAACTGGAAAAATTCCAGACTGCATTTGAAGAAGCGATGAATGATGACTTCAACACTGCTAATGCAATCACTGAGTTATATAATGTGGCAAATCATGCGAATCAATATTTACTGGAAGAACATACGTCTACAGTGGTAATTGAAGCATACGTAAAACAACTTGAAACATTATTTGATATTTTAGGGTTAGAATTAGCGCAAGAAGAGTTGCTTGATGAAGAAATTGAGGCACTTATTCAAAAACGCATTGAAGCTCGTAAAAATCGTGATTTTGCATTATCAGATCAAATTCGCGATGACTTAAAAGACCGTAATATTATTTTAGAAGATACCGCTCAAGGTACAAGATGGAAAAGAGGATAAGAATGATTGATGCAAAGCAATTAAACAGCTTAGCGTTAGCATACATGGGTGATGCGGTATATGAACAATATATCCGCTATCACCTACTTCAAAAAGGGAAAGTTCGCCCTAATCAATTACATCGATTAGGGACGAGCTTTGTTTCAGCAAAAGCACAGGCGAAAGTTGTTTATCATTTATTAGAGACGGCGTTTTTGACAGAGGAAGAAGAGGCGGTATTAAGAAGAGGACGTAATGCAAATTCAGGTACAGTTCCAAAAAATACGGATGTACAAACATATCGACATAGTACAGCCTTTGAAGCGCTAATTGGTTATCATCATTTATTAAATAACCGTGAAAGATTAGACGAAATTGTATATAAGGCAATTGCAGTTTTAGAAGAAAAGGAAGGGGGCACATCATCATGAGTAGTGAATATATTATCGGACGTAACCCTGTAATTGAGGCGTTACGATCAGGGAGAGATATAAATAAAATTTGGATCGCAGAAGGTGCTGCCAAAGGACAAGTACAGATTGTACTAGCGTTAGCGAAAGAAAATAAGGTTATTTTACAACATGCACCAAAGAAAAAGTTAGATCAATTAGTTGAGGGTAATCATCAAGGTGTAATTGCTCAAGTAGCTGCATATCAGTATGCGGAGTTAGAAGAGTTATTCAAAGTGGCAGAAAAACGTAATGAAGATCCATTCTTCTTAATTTTAGATGAGATTGAAGATCCCCATAACCTAGGTTCTATTATGCGTACTGCTGATGCGACAGGAGCTCATGGAATTATTATTCCAAAGAGAAGGGCTGTGGGGCTTACAGCGTCAGTTGCGAAAGCATCAACAGGAGCGATTGAATACATTCCTGTTGCGCGCGTAACGAACTTATCCCGTACAATTGATGAATTAAAAGAACGTGGACTTTGGATTGCTGGTACAGATGCCAAAGGGAAAACGGATTACCGTAATTTAGATGGTAAAATGCCAATTGGGTTAGTAATTGGTAGTGAAGGAAAAGGTATGAGTCGTATTATTGGTGAAAAGTGTGATTTCCTAATCACTCTACCGATGGTTGGTAAAGTTACATCCTTAAATGCTTCCGTAGCCGCAAGTTTGTTAATGTATGAGGTATATCGTAAACGTCACGAAATTGGTAAATAAAAGATGAACGATATTTTAATCGTTGACGGTTACAACATTATCGGAGCTTGGGGAGATTTGAAGAAACTGCGGGATGTAGATTTACAATCATCAAGAGATGCACTTATTGATAAGATGGCGGATTATCAAGGTTATACAGGTACAAAAGTGATGATAGTCTTTGATGCCTATACAGTACATGGTATTGAAAAAAAGATGAAACAATCTCGTGTGGAAGTAATATTCACACGAAAGAATCAAACTGCAGACGAAAAGATAGAGCAACTTGCGATAGAGCTTAGAAATATAAATACACGAATATATGTTGCGACTTCTGATTACACGGAACAATGGGTTATATTTGCGCAAGGTGCCCTTCGGAAATCTGCGCGTGAATTAGAGTTGGAAGTACAGGCAATGGAGCAACAAGTAAGAAGGCGTACAAAAGACACGAAAGAACAGCAACCCGCCATGCGAAAGATATTTAGTAAAGATATTACAGAAAAATTAGAAAAATTAAGAAGAGGAGAGCGTTGAAGCATTGACGCTCTTTGTCTTTTTACTGTATAATATTGCTAAATAAATAGCGGTCGGAGGGATCAAGGTGGAAGCAGGCTTCGTAAGTGTAGGCGACGTTACATTTCGTGATTTAGAGGATGAGGCAATCGTTGAGTTAGTTCGAAAAGGTAATACTGACGCTCTAGAATATTTAATTCACAAATATAAGAACTTTGTTCGCGCGAAATCAAGATCTTACTTTTTAGTGGGTGCCGATCGAGAAGATATTGTTCAAGAAGGTATGATAGGATTGTTTAAAGCAATTCGTGATTATAAAGAGGACAAGCTGTCTTCATTCAAAGCATTTGCTGAACTGTGTATCACTCGACAAATTATTACCGCTATTAAAACGGCAACAAGGCAAAAACATATTCCCTTAAATTCGTATGTGTCTTTAGATAAGCCGATTTACGATGAGGAATCTGATCGAACATTATTGGATGTTATTTCTGAAGCGAAGGTAACTGATCCTGAAGAGATGATTATTAGCCAAGAAGAATATACAGACATAGAATCAAAAATATCAGAATTATTAAGCGATTTAGAAAGAAAAGTACTTTCTTTATATCTAGATGGGCGTTCTTATCAAGAGATTTCAGAACAGTTAAACAGACATGTGAAATCTATTGATAACGCTTTACAGCGGGTGAAGAGGAAATTGGAACGATATATGGAAATGCGAGAAAGTACAACTTTAAATTCATAACAAATAACAAGTGCAACAGGTGTAAAATAAATCACCTGTTTTCTTTTGTAGACAGTACAAAATGCATGTCATTGACATTGTCTTTTATTGTATGATACATTTTTAGGGACATAATGTTACAAGGTTGGTGTAACTAATGAGGAAAAAAGTTGTACTCTCATGTGAAGAGTGTAAAAATCGAAACTACTCTACTATGAAAGATACGAGCTCAATAGAGCGACTTGAAATAAAAAAGTTTTGTAAAACATGCAATCAGCATACAGTTCACAAGGAAACAAAATAAATAATTGAAATAATACACTGGAGGTCCCGCAGATGCGTTTAACGAACTTTTTCGGCGATGTAGGTCGCGAAATGAAAAAAGTAAGTTGGCCTAAAAAAGATGAATTACTCCGCTCAACAGCGACTGTTGTTGCTACAGTTGTGTTCTTTGCGATTTTCTTCGCAGTAGTTGATATGGGCATTTCTTCTTTAATTCGGTTAATTCTTGGTTAATTCTTGAATAAGAAGCACTTATCCATGATATAATGTTATTTATAAGAACTGTGTAAAAGCCCGGTGAACGGGTTTTTTCATTTGCGCAAAAAAATGTACGTCAGGGAGGGAAGGACGCTCGTCCTAAATGAATGGAAAAAAGTTGGTATGTTGTCCATACTTATTCTGGATATGAAAATAAAGTAAAAGCAAACCTAGAGAAGCGTGTAGAATCAATGGGTATGCAAGATAAAATTTTCCGTGTTGTTGTCCCGGAAGAAGTAGAAGTAGAAATGAAAAACGGAAAAGAAAAATTAATGAAAAGAAAAGTGTTCCCAGGTTATGTATTAGTAGAATTAATCATGACTGATGATTCTTGGTATGTTGTACGTAACACGCCGGGTGTAACTGGGTTCGTTGGTTCTTCTGGTTCTGGATCTAAACCATCACCTCTATTAGAAGAGGAAGTTGTTACCATTATGAAACATATGGGAATGGACAACGAAGTGGTTGATTTCGACTTTGAACTTCATGAGACAGTACGTGTAAATGAGGGGCCATTCGCAGATTATACAGGTGCTATTGAAGAAATTGATGTGGAGAAGAAAAAGGTTAGCGTCCTTGTGGACATGTTTGGTCGCGAGACTCCAGTTGAACTTGACTTCCATCAAATTGAAAAATTATAAAATGAAACTTGAAATGAATTGTAAAAAGTGATAATATCTTTTAAGTCAGTACGTCTTCGTTATCGGAGACGTTTTTTGAAAGATTTTATCCTTACAGATAAAATATGACGTGGGAGGGCAAATCACTGTCCAATTGACCACATCACGGACTTAAGGAGGTGTGTCTCGTGGCTAAAAAGGTAATTAAAATGGTAAAGCTTCAAATTCCTGCAGGTAAAGCTAACCCAGCTCCACCAGTTGGTCCAGCATTAGGACAAGCAGGTGTTAACATCATGGGCTTCTGTAAAGAGTTTAACGCTCGTACAGCAGATCAAGCTGGTCTTATCATCCCTGTTGAAATTACGGTATTTGAGGACCGTTCATTCACTTTCATTACTAAAACTCCTCCTGCTGCTGTTCTTCTTAAGAAAGTAGCTGGTATTGAGTCTGGTTCTGGTGAACCAAACCGTAATAAAGTGGCAACTGTTAAGCGTGATAAAGTACGCGAAATCGCTGAAACTAAAATGCCTGACCTAAACGCTGCTAGCGTAGAAGCTGCAATGCGTATGGTTGAAGGTACTGCACGCAGTATGGGCATCGTTATCGAAGACTAATTCGATTTGTTTTTAAAAAAGGTTGCGGGTCTGGAATTCCAATTCGCAACCTTTATTATCGTAAATGATTATTGTTTTTAAATAAATGGATGGCGCTCATCCTCAGGTTATACCTGAAAACAGGCGTAAACGTGGGAGGTTATTCCGCTAAAACCACATTCGAGGAGGAAATAAAAATGGCTAAAAGAGGTAAAAAGTACGTAGAAGCTGCAAAGCTTGTTGATCGTGCATCTGCTTACTCTGCAACAGAAGCAGTAGAATTAGTAAAGAAAACAAACACAGCTAAATTTGATGCAACTGTAGAAGCTGCATTCCGTTTAGGTGTTGACCCTAAGAAAGCTGACCAACAAATCCGTGGTGCAGTTGTTCTTCCGCACGGTACTGGTAAAGTACAACGTGTATTAGTGTTCGCTAAAGGTGAAAAAGCTAAAGAAGCTGAAGCTGCTGGCGCTGACTTCGTAGGCGATACTGATTACATCGGTAAAATCCAACAAGGTTGGTTCGATTTCGATGTAGTAGTAGCAACTCCTGACATGATGGGTGAAGTTGGTAAACTTGGTCGCGTATTAGGACCTAAAGGTTTAATGCCAAACCCTAAAACTGGAACAGTTACTTTCGATGTAACTAAAGCTGTTAACGAAATCAAAGCTGGTAAAGTTGAATACCGCGTTGATAAAGCTGGTAACATCCATGTTCCAATCGGTAAAGTATCTTTCGAAGATGCTAAATTAGTAGAAAACTTCAAAACAATCGCTGACACTTTATTAAAAGTTAAGCCATCTGCTGCAAAAGGTACTTACATGAAGAATGTAACAGTTGCTTCTACAATGGGACCTGGCGTACGCGTAGACGTTTCTACATTAGCGTAAAAATTGGAAGTTGACTTCATAAAGAAGATTTAATATAATCATTTATGTTGTGAATTTAAATAGTGTACCGTAGACAGTAGGTGTCAATAGACTTAATTTCCTACCTAGGTGTTAATATACGAAACGGAATTTTTTTCTGTGACTATATGCCTCCATGTCTACAAGTTGGGCATGGAGGTTTTTAGTGCACTTTCGGTACATCTTCTATATAATCTACAGGAGGTGTAATAACATGAGCAAAGTAATCGAAACTAAACAACAAGTTGTAACTGAAATCGCGGACAAACTTCGTGCTAGTAAATCTACAATTGTTGTTGACTACCGTGGTTTAACAGTTTCTGAAGCAACAGAATTACGTAAGCAATTACGTGAAGCTGGCGTTGAGTTCAAAGTTTACAAAAACTCTCTAACTCGTCGTGCTGCAGAATCTGCTGAAATGGCTGAGTTAAACGAATTCTTAACAGGACCAAACGCAATCGCGTTCAGTAACGAGGATGTAGTTGCTCCTGCGAAAGTATTAAACGACTTCGCTACAAAACATGAAGCTTTAGAAATTAAAGCGGGCGTAATCGAAGGTAAACTTGTAACACTTGATGAGGTTAAAGCAATCGCTACTCTTCCATCACGTGAAGGCTTACTTTCTATGCTTCTTAGCGTTCTTCAAGCTCCAATCCGTAACCTTGCACTTGCTACTAAAGCAGTTGCAGAACAAAAGGAAGAGCAAGGCGCTTAATTTTTTAAAAGATAATTACTTGTTATCTATAAAACAATACAAACCTATTTAAGGGAGGATATTTACAATGACTAAAGAACAAATCATTGAAGCAGTTAAATCTATGACTGTATTAGAACTTAACGACTTAGTAAAAGCTATCGAGGAAGAATTCGGCGTAACTGCTGCTGCTCCTGTAGCTGTAGCTGGTGGCGCTGGTGAAGCTGCTGCTGAAAAAACTGAGTTTGACGTAGTACTTGCAAGTGCTGGCGCTCAAAAAATCAAAGTTATCAAAGCTGTACGTGAAATCACTGGTCTTGGCTTAAAAGAAGCTAAAGAATTAGTTGACAACACTCCAAAAGCAATCAAAGAAGGCGTTTCTAAAGAGGAAGCTGAAGAAATGAAAGCTAAACTTGAAGAAGTTGGCGCTGCTGTAGAAGTTAAGTAATTAACTTTTGATGCTTTAAAAAAAGCTCGCTCTCATGCGAGCTTTTTTTTTAACTGTAAAGAAAAGAGGTGGCCATATGGCAGACCATTATTTTTCTAACGACCCTTCTAGTAAAAGTGATCGTAAACGATGGGAATTTCCACTTCGTGGATCTCAATTTACTTTTTTATCTGACCATGGGGTGTTTTCGAAAAACGAGGTGGACTTTGGTTCTCGTCTTTTAATTGAAGCGTTTCAAATGCCGGATATTAAAGGTGATATATTAGACGTAGGTTGTGGATACGGTCCTATTGGTTTGTCGTTAGCGAAAGAGTTTCAAGGTTGTGAAGTTCACATGGTGGATGTGAATGAAAGGGCGCTTGGGCTTGCGAAAGAAAATGCCGCTAATAACAGAATCGAGAATATACGTATTTTTCAAAGTAGCGTCTATGAAAATGTAGATGGCGAGTATGCTGCTATTCTATCTAACCCTCCAATTCGTGCGGGTAAAGATATCGTACATGAGATTTTAGAAAAAGCTGTGGAGTATTTAGTTCCAGGTGGAGAACTTTGGATTGTTATTCAAAAGAAGCAAGGTGCACCATCTGCGCTGAAAAAACTAGAAGAAGTATTTTCTGAAGTTGAGATTGTAGAAAAGAAAAAAGGATATTATATCATAAAATCAAAAAAACGTTGACGGTTATTTTTGGCTATGTTAACATTATACAATGCCAATATATGATTTTCTGCGTTGAGAAAGATGTATATTTTTGTTTCTCTTGGAAAAGATAGTAAAATCAGCAGATTATGAAACAGAATGATGGTTTTCTTATAGAAGCCATTTTTCTTTTTTGAGCAGGTAGAAAGACTCAACGTATTTATCTTTAAGAGAAAAAGACTACGCTAATAGCAGTAGTTGTATTTATTTGTGATTTTGCACAAATTTTTTTGTGCATTTATAATACTCATGATTTGAGGGGTGAAGCAGTTGACAGGTCAACTAGTTCAATACGGACGCCACCGCCAACGAAGAAGTTATGCCCGTATTAGTGAAGTATTAGAGTTACCAAATCTTATCGAAATTCAAACCTCTTCTTATCAGTGGTTTCTTGATGAGGGTTTGCGAGAAATGTTCCAAGACATTTCTCCGATTGAAGACTTTACGGGAAATCTATCGCTTGAATTTATCGACTACAGCTTAGGTGAACCTAAATACTCTGTAGACGAATGCAAAGAGCGTGATGTGACGTATGCAGCACCACTTCGTGTAAAAGTGCGTCTAATCAACAAGGAAACTGGTGAAGTAAAAGAACAAGATGTGTTCATGGGAGATTTCCCACTCATGACAGAGACTGGAACATTCGTAATTAACGGTGCAGAACGTGTTATCGTTTCCCAGTTAGTTCGCTCTCCAAGCGTATACTATAGTGGCAAAGTGGATAAAAACGGAAAACGTGGTTTTACTGCTACTGTAATTCCAAACCGCGGAGCTTGGTTAGAGTATGAGACAGATGCTAAGGATGTTGTATATGTGCGTATTGACCGTACGCGTAAACTTCCTGTAACTGTTTTGTTACGCGCATTAGGGTTTGGCTCTGATCAAGAAATCACCGAGCTTTTAGGTGATAACGAATACTTAAGCAACACATTAGAAAAAGACAACACAGATAGTACAGAAAAAGCATTGCTTGAAATTTATGAGCGTCTACGTCCTGGTGAACCACCAACAGTAGAAAATGCTAAGAGCTTACTTGTGTCTCGTTTCTTCGATCCAAAGCGCTACGATTTAGCAAATGTAGGTCGCTATAAGATCAACAAGAAGTTACACATTAAAAACAGATTGTTTAATCAACGTTTAGCTGAAACATTAGTGGATCCAGAAACTGGTGAAATTTTAGCGGCAGAAGGAACAATCTTAGATCGTCGTACACTTGATCGCATTTTACCTTACTTAGAGAAAAACATTGGATTCAAAACAGCGAAACCAATGGGTGGAGTGGTAGAAGGCGATGTTGAGCTGCAATCTATTAAGATTTATGCTCCTGAGTCGGAAGGCGAACGTGTAATTAATGTAATTGGTAATGCAAATATTACTCGTGATGTGAAACACATCACACCAGGTGATATCCTTGCTTCTATCAGTTACTTCTTCAACCTACTATACAAAGTAGGGGATACAGATGATATTGACCATTTAGGAAACCGTCGTCTGCGTTCTGTTGGAGAACTATTACAAAATCAATTCCGTATCGGTCTTTCTCGTATGGAACGTGTTGTTCGTGAGAGAATGTCGATCCAAGATACAAATGCAATTACACCACAGGCGCTAATTAATATTCGTCCTGTTATTGCATCTATTAAAGAGTTCTTCGGAAGTTCTCAGTTATCTCAGTTCATGGACCAAACAAATCCATTAGCAGAGTTAACTCACAAACGAAGACTATCTGCATTAGGACCTGGTGGTTTAACGCGTGAGCGCGCAGGCTTTGAAGTACGTGACGTTCATTACTCCCACTACGGTCGTATGTGTCCGATTGAAACACCAGAGGGACCAAACATCGGTTTGATTAACTCATTATCTTCGTTCGCGAAAGTAAATGAGTTTGGTTTCATTGAAACACCATATCGTCGTGTTGACCCAGAAACTGGTCTTGTAACAGGGCATGTTGATTATTTAACAGCAGATGAAGAAGATAACTATGTTGTAGCCCAAGCGAATATGAAATTATCTGATGAAGGTGAATTCCTAAGTGAAGATATCGTAGCTCGTTTCCGTGGTGAAAACATTGTCACAAATAGAGAACGCATCGACTACATGGATGTATCTCCAAAACAAGTAGTGTCGGCAGCGACAGCTTGTATTCCGTTCTTAGAAAACGATGACTCTAACCGCGCACTTATGGGAGCGAACATGCAACGTCAGGCGGTTCCGTTAATGAATCCGGAATCTCCGATTGTAGGTACAGGTATGGAGTACGTATCAGCAAAAGACTCAGGTGCTGCAGTAATCTGTAAACATCCTGGTGTTGTTGAGCGCGTAGAAGCACGTGAAGTTTGGGTACGTCGCTATGTAGAAGTTGACGGTCAAACAGTAAAAGGCGACTTAGATCGCTACAAAATGCAAAAATTCATTCGTTCTAACCAAGGAACTTGTTACAACCAACGTCCAATCGTAAGTGTTGGAAATGAAGTTGTAAAAGGTGAAATCCTTGCGGATGGTCCTTCTATGGAATTAGGTGAACTAGCACTTGGACGTAACGTGCTTGTTGGCTTCATGACTTGGGACGGTTATAACTACGAGGATGCGATCATCATGAGTGAGCGCCTTGTAAAAGATGATGTGTACACTTCTATTCATATTGAAGAATATGAATCAGAAGCTCGTGATACGAAGCTTGGACCAGAAGAAATTACACGTGACATTCCAAACGTTGGGGAAGACGCATTACGTAACCTTGACGAGCGCGGTATCATTCGCGTTGGTGCTGAAGTAAAAGATGGAGATTTACTTGTTGGTAAAGTAACACCTAAAGGTGTAACAGAATTAACAGCTGAAGAACGTCTATTACATGCTATCTTTGGAGAAAAAGCGCGTGAAGTACGTGATACATCACTACGTGTACCACACGGTGGTGGCGGTATTATCTTAGACGTAAAAGTATTCAACCGTGAAGATGGCGATGAATTGCCACCAGGCGTGAATCAACTTGTACGTGCATATATCGTTCAAAAACGTAAAATTTCTGAAGGTGACAAGATGGCCGGACGTCACGGTAACAAAGGTGTTATTTCTCGTATTTTACCAGAAGAAGATATGCCTTACTTACCAGACGGTACGCCAATCGATATCATGTTAAACCCATTAGGGGTACCATCTCGTATGAATATCGGTCAGGTATTAGAGCTTCATCTTGGTATGGCAGCAAGATACCTGGGCATTCACATTGCAACACCAGTATTCGATGGTGCTCGTGAGGAAGATGTTTGGGGCACAATTGAAGAAGCTGGTATGGCAAATGACGCGAAAACAATCCTGTATGACGGACGTACTGGTGAACCATTCGATAACCGCGTATCTGTTGGTGTCATGTATATGATCAAACTTGCGCACATGGTTGACGATAAACTTCATGCTCGTTCTACTGGACCATACTCACTTGTAACGCAGCAACCTCTTGGAGGTAAAGCTCAGTTCGGTGGACAGCGTTTCGGTGAGATGGAGGTTTGGGCACTTGAAGCTTACGGTGCTGCTTATACTCTTCAAGAAATCTTAACAGTGAAGTCTGATGATGTTGTTGGACGTGTTAAGACTTATGAAGCAATTGTTAAAGGCGAAAATGTTCCAGAACCAGGCGTTCCTGAATCATTCAAAGTATTGATTAAAGAGCTGCAAAGTTTAGGTATGGACGTTAAAATGATGTCTAGCGACGATACAGAAATTGAAATGCGTGATACAGAAGATGACGATGATCATCAATCAGCAGATAAATTGAATGTCGAAGTTGAGACAACTAAGGAATAATTGGGATAACCTGTAGACTAAAAGGGAGGTAGGCCCCTTGATAGATGTAAATAACTTTGAATATATGAAGATTGGACTTGCTTCACCTGACAAGATTCGTTCTTGGTCATACGGTGAAGTTAAGAAACCAGAAACTATTAACTATCGTACGTTAAAGCCTGAAAAAGATGGCTTGTTCTGTGAGCGTATTTTCGGACCACAAAAGGACTGGGAATGTCATTGCGGAAAATACAAACGTGTACGTTATAAAGGTGTAGTTTGTGATCGATGTGGCGTTGAAGTAACGCGTGCAAAAGTACGTCGTGAACGTATGGGTCATATTGAATTAGCTGCTCCTGTATCTCATATTTGGTATTTCAAAGGTATCCCGAGCCGCATGGGACTTGTCTTAGACATGTCCCCTCGCGCGCTTGAAGAAGTAATTTATTTCGCTTCTTATGTTGTAACAGAAAGTGGAGATACACCACTTGATAAGAAGCAATTACTTTCTGAAAAAGAATACCGTGCATATCGTGATCGATATGGTAGCACATTCCAAGCTGCTATGGGTGCAGAAGCGATTAAAAAGCTACTACAAGACATTGATTTAGATAAAGAAGTAGACTTCTTAAAAGAAGAATTAAAAACAGCACAAGGACAACGCCGTACTCGTGCTATTAAACGTCTAGAAGTATTAGAAGCATTCCGTAACTCTGGAAATGAACCATCTTGGATGATCTTAGATGTTCTACCAGTTATCCCACCAGAACTACGCCCAATGGTACAGTTAGATGGTGGACGTTTTGCTACTTCTGACTTAAACGACTTATATCGTCGTGTAATTAACCGTAACAACCGTTTAAAACGTCTATTGGACCTAGGTGCTCCAAGCATCATCGTTCAAAACGAAAAACGTATGTTACAAGAAGCTGTAGATGCATTAATTGATAATGGTCGTCGTGGCCGTCCAGTAACTGGACCGGGTAACCGTCCATTAAAATCATTATCTCACATGCTTAAAGGTAAACAAGGACGTTTCCGTCAAAACTTATTAGGTAAACGTGTTGACTACTCTGGCCGTTCTGTAATCGTTGTAGGACCGAACTTAAAGATGTACCAATGTGGATTACCGAAAGAAATGGCGCTTGAACTGTTCAAACCTTTTGTTATGAAAGAGTTAGTTGGAAAAGGGTTAGCACACAACATTAAGAGTGCGAAACGTAAAATTGAGCGTGTACACCCTGAAGTTTGGGACGTTTTAGAATCTGTGATTAAAGAACATCCAGTACTTCTAAACCGCGCACCAACACTTCACCGTCTTGGTATCCAGGCGTTTGAACCTACATTAGTAGAAGGTCGCGCAATTCGTCTTCACCCACTTGTATGTACTGCATACAACGCGGACTTTGACGGTGACCAAATGGCGGTTCACGTTCCGTTATCATCAGAGGCACAAGCAGAAGCTCGTATTCTTATGTTAGCGGCACAAAACATCTTGAATCCAAAAGACGGAAAACCAGTTGTTACTCCATCTCAGGATATGGTATTAGGTAACTACTACTTAACACTTGAGCGTGAAGGCGCAATCGGTGAAGGTATGGTCTTCAAAGATGCAAACGAAGCAATACTTGCATATCAAAATGGATATGTACATCTGCACACACGTGTTGCAGTTGCTGCAAGTTCAGTAAATAACGTAACGTTTACTGAAGAGCAAAAAGGTAAGCTTCTATTAACAACAGTTGGTAAATTAATATTTAACGAAATCTTACCAGAGTCGTTCCCTTATATTAATGAACCGACAAACTCAAACCTTGAAAAAGAAACACCAGCGGAATATTTCGTTGAAAAAGGTGCGAACATTAAAGAAATTATTGCTAGTCGCGAAGAAGTGGCGCCATTTAGCAAGAAGATCCTTGGTAACATCATTGCGGAAGTGTTCAAACGTTTCCAAATTACAGAAACGTCTCGCATGCTTGACCGTATGAAAAACTTAGGGTTCAAGTACTCTACAAAAGCTGGTATTACAGTTGGGGTATCTGACATTCTTGTATTAGGCGAAAAAGATGAAATTCTCCACGAAGCACAAGCAAAAGTAGATAATGTAATTAAACAATTCCGTCGCGGTTTAATCACGGAAGAAGAACGTTACGATCGCGTTATCTCTATTTGGAGTAATGCAAAAGATGTTATCCAAGGAAAACTGATGAAATCCTTGAATAAACGCAATCCAATCTTCATGATGAGTGACTCAGGTGCCCGTGGTAACGCATCTAACTTTACTCAGCTTGCTGGTATGCGTGGTCTGATGGCCAATCCATCTGGTCGTATCATCGAACTTCCAATCAAATCGAGTTTCCGTGAAGGTTTAACAGTACTTGAGTACTTCATCTCTACGCATGGTGCGCGTAAAGGTCTTGCCGATACAGCACTTAAAACTGCCGATTCTGGTTACTTAACACGTCGTCTTGTAGACGTTGCACAAGATGTAATTGTCCGTGAAGATGATTGTGGAACAGATCGTGGTCTATTAATTGGTGCGATTAAAGAGGGTAATGAAGTAATTGAGTCATTATATGATCGTCTTGTTGGACGTTTTGCAAGAAAAACTGTAAAACATCCTGAAACAGGTGAAGTATTAGTTAGTGAAAACCAATTAATTACTGAAGATATCGCTCATATCGTTGAAAATTCGGGTGTTGAAACTGTAAATATTCGTTCAGCGTTTACGTGTAACACTCGCCATGGTGTATGTAAGAAGTGTTACGGTCGTAACTTAGCAACTGGTACAGACGTAGAAGTAGGAGAAGCGGTAGGTATTATCGCAGCTCAATCTATCGGTGAGCCAGGTACACAGTTAACGATGCGTACATTCCATACAGGTGGGGTTGCCGGAGATGATATCACTCAAGGTTTACCTCGTATCCAAGAGATCTTCGAAGCTCGTAATCCGAAAGGTCAGGCAGTTATCAGTGAAATCGACGGTGTTATCGCAGCGATCAACGATGTTAAAGATCGCCAAGAAGTAGTTGTACAGGGTGAAGTTGAAGCTCGTACGTATGCTATTCCTTACGGTGCTCGTCTGAAAGTAACTCCAGGACAGCCAATTAGCCACGGTAAAGAGTTAACAGAAGGTTCTATTGATCCGAAAGAATTACTAAAAGTAACGGACATTACAGCAGTTCAAGAATACTTATTACGTGAAGTTCAAAAAGTATACCGTATGCAAGGGGTAGAAATTGGTGACAAACACGTAGAGGTAATGGTACGTCAAATGCTACGTAAAGTTCGTGTAAGTGATGCAGGTGAAACAGACGTATTACCAGGAACATTACTAGATATCCATCAGTTTACTGATGCGAATGCGAAGGTGTTACTGAAAGGTAAACAACCAGCGACAGCTAGACCTGTTCTACTTGGTATTACAAAAGCTTCACTTGAAACTGATTCATTCTTATCTGCAGCATCATTCCAAGAAACAACTCGTGTCTTAACTGATGCAGCAATTAAAGGTAAACGTGATGAGCTTCTAGGATTGAAAGAGAACGTTATTATCGGTAAACTTGTTCCTGCTGGAACAGGTATGAATCGTTATCGCAAAGTGGATCTTGTAAAAACAACACAAGATAACATGAATGTAGAAAACGATGAGATTTATGTGGAACAGTAAAATTTTCCGTCGTAAATTTTGTATAAAAACATCTAATCCTAGTTGACATTGTATGAGTCAAAATGTTACTATAATCAAGGTTGCTCCTGAACGATGCTTTGGAGGATATTTATATGTCTTATCAAAAAGTGTCAAATGCTGAAAATGTAGTCGTTGGTCATAAACGCACATTGGAAGCAATCAAAAATGGTATAGTTAAAGAAGTTGTTATTGCAGAAGATGCTGATGTGCGGTTAACCCATATTATCATTCGCACTGCTTTGCAACATAACATACCCATAACAAAGGTTGAATCAGTTCGTAAGCTTGGAAAAGTTTCGGGGATTCAAGTGGGAGCTTCAGCAATAGGAATAATAAGTTAAAACTGTTTTTGTGAGGAGAGAGCATTTGCTCTTCCTTGCAAAAACTTTGTTTTCAACTAATAATGAACCACCTGGATATGTGGTCATACAAACATGCGAAGGGAGGATAATCAAATGCCTACTATTAACCAATTAGTGAGAAATGGTCGTACTGATAAAGTATGGAAATCTAAATCACCTGCGTTAAACAAAGGATTTAACTCTTTAAAGAAAAAATCAACTGATATCTCTGCACCTCAAAAACGTGGTGTATGTACTCGTGTTGGTACAATGACTCCAAAGAAACCTAACTCAGCGTTACGTAAATACGCTCGTGTACGTTTAACAAACGGTATTGAAGTTACAGCTTACATCCCAGGTATCGGTCATAACTTACAAGAGCATAGCGTAGTATTAATTCGCGGTGGTCGAGTAAAGGATTTACCAGGGGTACGTTACCACATCGTTCGTGGAGCGCTTGATACAGCTGGTGTTGACAAACGTATGCAAGGACGTTCTAAATATGGTACTAAGCGACCAAAACCTGCTAAAAAATAATAAACTTATAATGAAAGGAGGAACTCAATATGCCTCGTAAAGGACCTGTTGCGAAACGTGACGTGTTACCAGATCCAATGTACAATTCTAAGCTAGTAACACGCCTTATCAACAAAATGATGGTTGACGGTAAAAAAGGTAAATCTCAAACAATTCTTTATAACGCTTTCGATATCGTTCGTGAACGTTCAGATAAAGAACCAATGGAAGTATTCGAGCAAGCTCTTAAGAACATCATGCCTGTTCTTGAAGTACGCGCTCGTCGTGTTGGTGGTGCTAACTACCAAGTTCCAGTTGAGGTTCGTCCAGAACGCCGTACAACTTTAGGTCTTCGCTGGTTAGTAAACTATGCTCGTCTTCGTGGTGAAAAAACTATGGAAGAGCGTCTAGCTTACGAAATCTTAGATGCAGCTAACAACGCTGGTGCATCTGTTAAGAAACGTGAAGACACTCATAAAATGGCAGAAGCTAACAAAGCATTTGCTCATTACCGTTGGTAGGATTCAACGTAAAATAAATGTATGCATAAACCGCTTTATTTGTCGCTTATGGAAGTGTGGAGAGGGAGAATGCCTCTCCCTTTCGTTGGGCGCTCGTTTTACATAATGAGGGTACTGGACACTGGCATATGTAACAATATAAAGTGGCTTTTTTGCTACTTAAAATAAAAAATCCAATCCATATATGGAAGGAGCAAGACACCAAATGACAAGAGAGTTCTCTTTAGAAAACACTCGTAATATTGGTATCATGGCTCACATCGATGCTGGTAAAACAACAGCAACTGAGCGTATTCTGTATTACACAGGACGTATTCATAAAATCGGTGAAACTCATGAAGGTGCATCTCAGATGGACTGGATGGAGCAAGAGCAAGAGCGTGGTATCACAATTACTTCTGCTGCAACTACAGCTCAATGGAAAGGTCACCGTGTAAACATCATTGACACTCCAGGACACGTAGACTTCACAGTAGAAGTAGAACGTTCTTTACGCGTACTTGATGGTGCGGTAGCAGTACTTGATGCACAATCTGGTGTAGAACCACAAACAGAAACTGTTTGGCGTCAGGCTACTACTTACGGTGTACCTCGTATCGTATTCGTTAACAAAATGGATAAGATCGGTGCAGATTTCTTATACTCTGTAGGAACAATCCACGATCGTTTACAAGCAAACGCACATCCAATTCAGTTACCAATCGGTGCTGAAGATGAGTTCAATGGTATCATTGACCTTGTTGAAGAGTGTGCTTACATGTACGGTAACGATTTAGGAACAGACATCGAGCGTGTCGAAATTCCTGAAGAGCACAAAGAACTAGCTGAAGAATACCGCGGAAAGCTTATTGAAGCGGTAGCTGAGCTTGATGAAGAAATGATGATGAAGTACCTAGAAGGTGAAGAAATCACTGTAGAAGAGCTTAAAGCTGGTATCCGTAAGGCTACAACTTCTGTAGAATTCTTCCCAGTAATCTGTGGTTCTGCATTCAAAAACAAAGGTGTTCAAATTCTGTTAGACGCAGTTATCGACTACCTACCATCTCCATTAGATGTACCTGCTATTAAAGGTACTCTTCCGGATACAGATGAAGAAATCGAACGTAAGTCTAGCGATGAAGAACCATTCGCAGCTTTAGCATTCAAAATCATGACTGACCCTTATGTTGGTAAGTTAACGTTCTTCCGTGTGTACTCTGGTGTGTTAAACTCTGGATCATACGTGAAAAACTCAACTAAAGGTAAGCGTGAGCGTGTAGGACGTATCCTACAAATGCACGCTAACAGCCGTGAAGAGATTTCAACAGTTTACGCTGGTGATATCGCTGCTGCTGTAGGTTTAAAAGATACTACTACTGGTGATACTCTTTGTGACGAGAAGAGCCTTGTTATCCTTGAGTCTATGGAATTCCCAGAGCCAGTTATCTCTGTAGCTATCGAACCAAAATCTAAAGCTGACCAAGATAAAATGGGTACAGCATTATCTAAGCTTTCTGAAGAAGATCCAACATTCCGTGCTCACACTGACCAAGAAACTGGCCAAACTATCATCGCTGGTATGGGTGAACTTCACCTTGATATCATCGTTGACCGTATGCGCCGTGAATTCAAAGTCGAAGCAAACGTTGGTGCTCCTCAGGTAGCATACCGTGAAACTTTCCGCGCTGCTGCGAAAGTTGAAGGTAAGTTTGCTCGTCAATCTGGTGGACGTGGACAATTCGGTCACGTTTGGATTGAGTTTGCACCTAACGAAGAAGGTAAAGGATTTGAATTCGAAAACAAAATCGTCGGCGGTGTAGTTCCACGTGAATACATCCCAGCTGTTGGAGCGGGTCTTGAAGACTCACTTAAAAATGGTGTACTAGCTGGTTATCCACTAGTTGACATTAAAGCAGCATTAGTTGACGGTTCTTACCATGATGTCGATTCATCTGAGATGGCGTTCAAAATCGCTGCATCAATGGCACTTAAAGCTGCGGTTTCTAAATGTAACCCAGTAATTCTTGAGCCAATGATGAAAGTTGAAGTTGTAATTCCTGAAGAGTACATGGGAGACATCATGGGTGACGTAACATCTCGTCGTGGACGTGTAGAAGGTATGGAAGCTCGCGGTAACGCACAAGTTGTTCGCGCTATGGTTCCACTTTCTGAAATGTTCGGTTATGCGACAGCATTACGTTCTAACACTCAAGGACGCGGAACATTCTCAATGACATTTGATCATTATGAAGAAGTACCGAAGTCTGTTTCAGAAGAAATTATTAAAAAAAATAAAGGCGAATAATTGATTTTTATCAATTGTTCGAGTATAACTACTTATGTAAGCTTAGAAAGTGGGACGTAAGTTTCGCTTTCTAGTCTAAATATAAAATAACCTATATAAACTAAGGAGGAATTTAGAATGGCTAAAGCTAAATTCGAACGTTCTAAACCCCATGTTAACATCGGTACAATCGGCCACGTTGACCATGGTAAAACTACATTAACTGCTGCGATCACTACAGTTCTTGCAAAAGCTGGTGGTGCTGAAGCACGCGGATACGATCAAATCGACGCTGCTCCAGAAGAAAGAGAGCGCGGAATCACAATCTCAACTGCACACGTTGAGTACGAAACTGAAACTCGTCACTATGCACACGTTGACTGCCCAGGTCACGCTGACTATGTTAAAAACATGATCACTGGTGCTGCTCAAATGGACGGCGGTATCTTAGTAGTATCTGCTGCTGATGGCCCAATGCCTCAAACACGTGAGCACATCCTTCTTTCTCGTCAAGTAGGTGTTCCTTACATCGTTGTATTCTTAAACAAATGCGACATGGTAGACGACGAAGAATTATTAGAATTAGTAGAAATGGAAGTTCGTGACCTATTATCTGAATACGGATTCCCAGGCGACGACATTCCTGTAATCAAAGGTTCTGCTCTTAAAGCTCTTCAAGGAGAAGCTGATTGGGAAGCAAAAATCATTGAATTAATGACTGAAGTTGATGCTTACATCCCAACTCCAGAACGTGAAACTGACAAACCATTCTTAATGCCTATCGAGGATGTATTCTCTATCACAGGTCGTGGTACAGTTGCAACTGGTCGTGTAGAGCGCGGAATCGTTAAAGTTGGTGACGTAGTAGAAATCATCGGTCTTGCTGAAGAGAATGCTTCTACAACTGTAACTGGTGTAGAAATGTTCCGTAAACTTCTTGACCAAGCTCAAGCTGGAGACAACATCGGTGCTCTTCTTCGTGGGGTTGCTCGTGAAGACATCCAACGTGGACAAGTTCTTGCTAAAACTGGCTCTGTAAAAGCACACGCTAAATTCAAAGCTGAAGTTTTCGTATTATCTAAAGAAGAAGGTGGACGTCACACTCCATTCTTCGCTAACTACCGTCCTCAGTTCTACTTCCGTACAACTGACGTAACTGGTATCATCCAATTACCAGAAGGTACTGAAATGGTAATGCCTGGTGACAACATCGAAATGACTATCGAACTTATCGCTCCAATCGCTATCGAAGAGGGAACTAAATTCTCTATTCGTGAAGGTGGACGTACAGTAGGTTACGGTGTAGTTGCTACTATCGTTGAGTAATCTTAGCTGATATAAAAAAACCTAAGGGATTTTCCCTTAGGTTTTTTGTTTGCGTTTATATAAAGAAGAAGAGTGTGTTTTTTTGTTTTGACGAGTTTCTTCTATAGTAATATAAAAACAACAAAAGATAATCCAGAAACTGTAAAACGAATTCTGTTAGATGAAAACTTGAAATTCTTTAAAGTGCCATGTATAATAGCAAAAGTAGAGAAAAGCAGATGCAAACAAAAAGATGCTTGCATCTAGACGAATAACATTGTATAATAGACAATGTTGGTCTTTGACTGCGATGAAGTGGAAGGTTGCTGACACACCCGGCCGCTTTGCCATGGCATGGTGTGGGGAAATTTCCATGGAGAAGGTCTATTTTAGAAATAGGCGAACGAAGGAGGGAAAATAATGGCAAAAGAAAAAATTCGTATCCGTTTAAAAGCTTATGATCACCGTATTCTTGATCAATCAGCTGAGAAAATTGTAGAAACAGCTAAGCGTTCTGGGGCAACAGTTTCTGGTCCGATCCCATTACCAACTGAGAAGACTATTTACACAATTCTTCGTGCTGTTCATAAGTACAAAGATTCTCGTGAGCAATTCGAAATGCGCACACACAAACGTTTAATCGATATCGTGAGTCCTACTCCACAAACAGTAGATTCATTAATGCGTTTAGACTTACCGTCTGGTGTAGATATCGAAATCAAACTATAAATTATATAACTTAAAAATGTAGGAGGTGTAACTCATGACCAAAGGAATCTTAGGAAGAAAGATCGGTATGACTCAAGTATTTGCTGAGAACGGTGAGTTAATCCCAGTAACAGTTATCGCTGCTAATCCAAACGTTGTTCTTCAAAAGAAAACAACTGAAACTGATGGCTACAATGCAATCCAGTTAGGATTTGAAGATAAACGTGAAAAGTTAACTAACAAACCTGAACAAGGCCACACTGCTAAAGCATCTACAACTCCTAAGCGCTTCATTCGCGAAATCCGCGATGCAGACGTGGACGGATTAGAGGTTGGTCAAGAGGTAAAAGTTGAAGTTTTCGCTGCAGGTGAAATCGTTGACGTAACAGGAATTTCTAAAGGTAAAGGTTTCCAAGGTGTTATCAAACGCCACGGACAATCTCGCGGACCTATGTCTCATGGTTCTCGCTATCACCGTCGTCCAGGTTCAATGGGCCCAGTTGCTCCGAACCGTGTATTCAAAGGCAAAAAACTTGCTGGACGTATGGGTGGAGACCAAGTTACTATCCAAAACTTAGAAATCGTTCAAGTTGACACTGAGCGCAACTTATTACTAGTAAAAGGTAACGTTCCAGGTGCTAAGAAATCTCTTGTAGTTGTTCAAGGCGCTGTGAAGGTTAGCAAATAATTCACAATAGGAAGGAGGAATTCCAATGCCAAAAGTTACTGTATATAACCAAACTGGTTCACAGGTTGGTGAAATCGAATTAGCTGAAGCTATTTTCGGTATCGAACCAAATGAAGCTGTACTTTTCGAAGCTGTAATGATGCAACGTGCATCTTTACGTCAAGGTACACACAAAGTAAAAACTCGCTCTGAAGTTCGCGGTGGTGGTCGTAAACCATGGCGTCAAAAAGGAACTGGACGTGCTCGTCAAGGGTCTATCCGCTCTCCTCAATGGCGTGGTGGTGGTACGGTATTCGGACCTACACCAAGAAGCTATGCGTACAAACTTCCTAAGAAAGTTCGTCGTTTAGCAATCAAATCTGCATTAGCTACTAAAGTAGTTGAGAACAACATTGTAGTTCTTGAAGACCTAGTGTTAAATGCACCAAAAACAAAAGACATGCTAGCAGTACTTAAAGGATTAACTGTTGAGAAGAAAGCTCTTATCGTAACTGCTGATGCAAACGAATCTGTAGAGTTATCTGCTCGCAATATCCCTGGAGTAACAGTAATCACTGCTGATGGCGTAAACGTTTTAGACGTGCTTCATCATGATAAGCTAATCATGACAAAAGCGGCAGTGGAAAAAGTAGAGGAGGTGCTTGCATAATGAGAGATCCTCGTGATATCATTAAGCGCCCAGTTATCACTGAACGTTCTATGGAAATGATGGCTGAAAAAAAATACACGTTCGATGTGGACGTTAAATCTAATAAAACAGAAGTTAAAGATGCTCTTGAAGCGATCTTTGGTGTTAAAGTAGAAAAAGTGAACATCATGAACTACAAGCCGAAAGCAAAACGCGTTGGTCGTCACGCTGGTTTTACTAGCCGTCGTCGTAAAGCAATCGTTAAGCTAACTGCTGACAGCAAAGAAATCGAAATCTTCCAAGGCGTTTAATTCTTACTAAAGAAGGAGGGAAATTGAGATGGGAATTAAAAAGTATAATCCAACTACTAACGGTCGTCGTAATATGACTACGAATGATTTCGCTGAAATCACGACTGACAGACCCGAAAAGTCATTACTTGCTCCTTTAAGCAAGAAGGCTGGTCGTAATAACCAAGGTAAAATTACTGTACGTCATCAAGGTGGCGGACATAAGCGTCAATACCGTATCATCGACTTTAAGCGTAACAAAGATGGAATTCCAGGACGCGTTGCTACGATCGAATACGATCCAAACCGCTCTGCGAATATCGCATTAATTAACTACGTTGACGGTGAAAAACGTTACATTCTTGCTCCTAAATCTTTAGAAGTAGGTATGGAAGTTATGTCTGGCCCAGAAGCTGACATCAAAATCGGTAACGCATTACCATTAATCAACATTCCAGTAGGTACTGTTGTTCATAACATCGAGCTTAAGCCTGGTCGTGGCGGACAATTAGTTCGTTCTGCTGGTACATCTGCTCAAGTACTTGGTAAAGAAGGTAAATACGTACTTGTACGTTTAACTTCTGGTGAAGTACGTCTTGTATTATCTGCTTGTCGCGCTTCAATCGGTCAAGTAGGTAACGAACAACACGAACTTATTAAAATCGGTAAAGCAGGTCGCTCTCGCTGGTTAGGTAAACGCCCAACAGTTCGTGGTTCTGTAATGAACCCGGTTGATCACCCACACGGTGGTGGTGAAGGACGTTCTCCAATCGGACGTAAGTCTCCAATGTCTCCATGGGGTAAACCAACTCTTGGATTCAAGACTCGTAAGAAAAACAAAGCGTCTGACAAATTCATCGTTCGTCGTCGTAAAAAATAATGGGATTGTAGTACGGTTCATTTCTAGAACCGTACGCCAATCACGAAGGGAGGCACCAAAATGGCTCGTAGCTTAAAAAAAGGACCATTTGTCGATGATCACTTAATGAGCAAAATGGAAAAATTAGTTGCATCTGAGCAAAAACAAGTTGTTAAAACTTGGTCTCGCCGTTCAACAATCTTCCCTCAGTTCATCGGACACACAATCGCTGTATATGATGGTCGTAAACACGTACCTGTGTACATCACTGAGGATATGGTTGGCCATAAGTTAGGTGAATTCGCACCAACTCGTACGTATAAAGGTCACCTTGCTGACGATAAGAAAACTAGAAGATAATGAGAGGAGGCACTTCAATGCAAGCTAAAGCAGTAGCGAGAACAGTTCGTATTGCTCCTCGTAAAGTTCGTTTAGTAGTAGACTTAATCCGAGGTAAGCAAGTGGGTGAAGCGATTGCTATCCTTAACCACACACCAAAAACTGCTTCTCCAGTTGTAGAAAAAGTTTTAAAATCTGCAATCGCAAATGCAGAGCACAATTATGAGATGGACATTAACAACCTAGTTGTTGAAAAAGTCTTCGTTGACGAAGGTCCAACGTTGAAACGTTTCCGTCCACGTGCAATGGGTCGTGCAAGCCAAATTAACAAACGCACAAGCCACATTACAGTTGTGGTATCAGAAAAGAAGGAGGGATAATCGATGGGTCAAAAGGTTAATCCAATTGGTCTTCGTGTCGGTGTTATCCGTGACTGGGAATCTCGTTGGTTCGCTGAGAAAGATTACGCTACATTATTACATGAAGACATCAAAATCCGTGAGTACATTAATGTACGCTTAAAAGATTCTGCTGTTGCTAAAGTAGAAATCGAACGTGCAGCAAATCGTGTAAATGTTACAATTCACACTGCAAAACCTGGTATGGTAATTGGTAAAGGTGGTACTGAAGTTGAAGCACTTCGTAAAGCTCTTAACCAATTAACAGGCAAGCGTGTACACATCAACATTTTAGAAGTTAAGAGAGCTGATCTTAACGCTAAATTAGTAGGCGAAAACATCGCTCGTCAATTAGAAAACCGTGTATCATTCCGTCGTGCACAAAAGCAAGTTATTCAACGTGCTATGCGTGCAGGTGCTAAAGGTATTAAAACACAGGTTTCTGGTCGTCTTGGCGGAGCTGATATCGCTCGTGCAGAATCTTACAGTGAAGGAACTGTTCCACTTCATACACTTCGCGCTGATATTGACTATGCAGCAGTTGAAGCTGATACAACATACGGTAAATTAGGCGTAAAAGTATGGATCTACCGTGGAGAAGTCCTTCCTACAAAAAAGAAAGCTTCTGAGGAAGGAGGAAAATAATATGTTAATGCCAAAACGCGTAAAATATCGTAGAGAGCATCGTGGTAAAATGCGTGGTCGTGCTAAAGGTGGAACTGAAGTTGCTTTCGGTGAATTCGGTTTACAAGCACAAGCTGCTTCATGGATTACAAACCGTCAAATCGAAGCTGCTCGTCGTGCAATGACTCGTTACATGAAACGTGGCGGTAAAGTATGGATTAAAATTTTCCCTTCTAAACCTTACACTGCAAAACCTCTAGAAGTACGTATGGGTTCCGGTAAAGGGGCACCAGAAGGCTGGGTAGCAGTAGTAAAACCTGGGAAAATTATGTTCGAAATCGCGGGTGTATCTGAAGAGGTAGCACGCGAAGCATTACGTCTTGCAGCTCACAAGTTACCTGTGAAATGTAAATTCGTAAAACGTGAAGAAAATGGTGGTGAATCTAATGAAAACTAATGATATTCGTGAATTAACCACTGCCGAAATCGAAACAAAAGTTAAAGCTTTAAAGGAAGAGTTGTTTAATCTTCGCTTCCAACTTGCTACAGGACAATTAGAGAATCCAACTCGCATTCGTGAAGTGCGTAAAGCAATTGCTCGTATGAAAACTGTAGTTCGTGAAAGAGAGATCGGAATTAATCGATAAATTGAGGGGAGGTTTGCATAGTGAGCGAACGTAACCAACGCAAAGTTTATACTGGTCGTGTAGTGTCTGACAAAATGGACAAAACGATTACAGTTTTAGTTGAAACTTACAAAACTCATTCCTTGTACGGAAAACGTGTTAAGTATTCTAAGAAGTACAAAGCCCATGATGAGCAAAACCAAGCGAAACTTGGCGATATCGTTAAAATCATGGAAACTCGCCCGCTTTCTGCTACTAAGCGTTTCCGTTTAGTTGAAATCGTTGAAGAAGCGGTTATTATCTAAATAGACGAATCGGAATTTTTAGTCCGAAGGGAGGTTTCATAACATGATCCAACAAGAATCTCGTTTGAAAGTTGCTGACAACTCTGGTGCACGTGAACTTTTAACAATTAAAGTATTAGGCGGCTCTGGTCGTAAATATGCTAACATTGGTGACATTATCGTTGCTACGGTAAAACAAGCAACACCAGGTGGCGTTGTTAAAAAAGGTGACGTTGTTAAAGCAGTAGTAGTACGTACGAAGAGCGGAGCTCGTCGTCCGGACGGTTCTTACATCAAATTTGATGAAAACGCAGCGGTTATCATTAAAGACGATAAGAGCCCACGTGGTACTCGTATCTTCGGACCAGTAGCTCGTGAATTACGTGATAGCAACTTCATGAAGATCGTTTCTTTAGCTCCAGAAGTTCTATAATTTAAGGTATTGCCTTGCTAAGGAGGTGCAGAATTAAGATGCATGTAAAAAAAGGTGATAAAGTACAGGTAATCACTGGTAAAGACAAAGGAAAACAAGGCGTTATCCTTGTGGCTTTCCCAAAGCAAAACCGTGTTATCGTTGAGGGTGTTAACATCGTTAAAAAACACTCTAAGCCATCTCAATTAAATCCACAAGGTGGAATTATTACTAAAGAAGCACCTATTCACGTTTCTAACGTTATGATTTTAGATCCGAAAACAGGTGAACCTACTCGCGTAGGCTTCAAAGTAGAAGATGGTAAAAAAGTTCGTATTGCAAAAAAATCTGGTGAATTATTAGATAAATAATTTTCTTAAGAAAGGAGGTCACTTCATTGAATCGCCTTAAAGAGAAGTTCCAAAAGGAAATTACTCCTGCTCTAGTGAGCAAGTTTAACTATAAATCTGTGATGGAAGTACCGAAAATCGAAAAGATCGTAATCAACACTGGTGTTGGTGACGCGGTATCTAACTCAAAAGCTTTAGACAATGCAGTAGAAGAATTAACACAAATCGCAGGTCAAAAACCTGTTGTAACTCGTGCTAAAAAATCAATCGCTGGTTTCCGTCTTCGTGAAGGTATGCCAATCGGTGCGAAAGTAACTTTGCGCGGCGAGCAAATGTATGAGTTCTTCGACAAATTAGTATCGGTTTCTTTACCACGTGTACGTGATTTCCGTGGTGTTTCTAAGAAATCATTCGATGGTCGTGGGAACTACACATTAGGTGTTAAAGAGCAACTTATCTTCCCTGAGATTGATTATGATAAAGTAAGCAAAGTACGCGGTATGGACATCGTAATCGTTACTACAGCGAAAACTGATGAAGAAGCTCGTGAACTTTTAACACAATTCGGTATGCCATTCCAAAAATAATGGAAGCCAACGCTAAGTAGAGGAGGCGAAAACGTGGCTAAAAAATCTATGATAGCGAAACAAAAGCGTACTCCTAAGTTTAAAGTACAAGAGTATACACGTTGCGAACGCTGCGGTCGTCCGCATTCTGTATACCGCAAATTTAAACTTTGCCGTATTTGTTTCCGTGAACTTGCATATAAAGGTCAAATTCCTGGTGTTAAAAAAGCTAGTTGGTAAAACCCACAAATGGGAAGGAGGTAAAACACATGGTGATGACAGATCCAATTGCAGACATGCTTACTCGCATCCGTAATGCGAACATGGTACGTCATGAGAAATTAGAGGTTCCTGCTTCTAAAATCAAAAAAGAGATCGCTGAACTTTTAAAACGTGAAGGTTTCATTCGTGATGTAGAATACATCGAGGATAACAAACAAGGTATCCTTCGTATTTTCCTGAAATATGGTGCAAACAATGAACGTGTAATCACTGGATTAAAACGTATCAGTAAACCTGGCTTACGCGTTTACGCTAAAGCTGACGAAGTACCACGTGTACTTAACGGATTAGGTATCGCTCTTGTTTCTACATCTAAGGGAGTAATGACAGACAAAGACGCTCGTCAATTACAAACTGGTGGAGAAGTAGTAGCATACGTTTGGTAATATATATTTAAAACGAACGGAGGTGTGACCACATGTCTCGTATTGGTAAAAAGATTCTTGAAATCCCTGCAGGTGTTACTATTACAATTGCAGAAGACAATACTGTAACAGTAAAAGGCCCTAAAGGTGAATTAACTCGTAAATTCAATGCTGATATGTCTATCAAAATTGAAGAAAATACACTAACAGTTGAGCGTCCATCTGAACAGAAGGAACACCGTGCATTACACGGTACAACTCGTGCTTTAATCGGAAACATGGTTGAAGGTGTAACTGCAGGTTTCGCACGCGGACTTGAATTAGTCGGTGTTGGTTACCGTGCTCAAAAACAAGGAGATAAACTTGTTTTAAGCGTAGGTTATTCTCATCCAGTAGAAATGACTCCGGAAGCAGGACTTGAAGTTGAAGTACCTGCACCAACTAAAATCGTAATTAAAGGTATCGACAAGCAACGTGTTGGCGAATTTGCTGCTAACATCCGTGCTGTACGTGCTCCTGAGCCTTACAAAGGTAAAGGTATTCGTTACGAAGGCGAAGTTGTTCGTCGTAAAGAAGGTAAAACTGCTAAGTAAACCCGTTAGGTGAGAGAAAGGAGTGACAAGAAAATGATCACTAAAGCTGATAAAAATGCGACTCGTAAGAAAAGACATGCACGTGTACGTGCTAAACTTACTGGTACTGCAGAGCGTCCACGTTTAAACGTGTTCCGTTCTAACCAACATATTTACGCTCAAGTTATTGATGATGTGAATGGTGTAACGTTAGTAAGTGCATCTACTCTTGATAAAGACCTTGCTCTTAACGGTACTAGCAATACTGAAGCTGCTACGAAAGTTGGAGAATCAGTTGCTAAGCGTGCTGTAGAGAAAGGCGTTAAAGAAGTAGTATTTGATCGCGGTGGTTACTTATACCATGGCCGTGTTAAAGCTCTAGCTGAAGCTGCTCGTGAGGCTGGATTACAATTTTAATGGTCAAAGGAGGGAAAATTGATGCATCGCATTGACCCAAGTAAATTAGAACTTGAAGAACGTGTAGTTACGATAAATCGTGTCGCGAAAGTTGTTAAGGGTGGTCGTCGTTTCCGCTTTGCTGCACTAGTTGTAGTTGGCGATAAAAACGGTCATGTTGGATTCGGTACTGGTAAAGCACAAGAGGTACCAGACGCAATCCGCAAAGCTATCGAAGACGCTAAGAAAAACTTAATCGCTGTACCATTAGTTGGTACAACAATTCCACACACAATCAACGGTCACTTTGGAGCTGGTGAAGTATTCTTAAAACCTGCTGCTGAAGGTACTGGTGTTATTGCTGGTGGACCTGTTCGTGCGGTACTTGAATTAGCTGGTGTACAAGATATTCTTTCGAAATCTCTTGGTTCTAACACACCAATCAACATGATTCGCGCTACTGTGAACGGATTAAGCGAACTTAAGCGCGCTGAAGATGTTGCAAAATTACGCGGTAAATCTGTAGAAGAGCTACTAGGTTAAGGAGGGAAAACAAATGGCGAAAAAGTTAGAAATTACCCTCACTCGTAGTGTAATTGGTCGTCCACAAGATCAACGTGCGACGGTAGAAGCTTTAGGTCTTAAAAAGTTGAATTCAACTGTAGTTAAGGAAGAAACTCCTGCTATTCTTGGTATGATCAACAAAGTTTCTCACCTTTTAACTGTAAAAGAAGCTTAAGGATAACTCATTAATATAAGGAGGTGCCTGGGAATGAAACTTCATGAATTAAAACCTGCAGAAGGTTCTCGTAAAGTACGTAACCGTGTCGGTCGTGGTATCGGTTCTGGTAACGGTAAAACTGCTGGTAAAGGTCATAAAGGACAAAACGCACGTTCTGGTGGCGGTGTTCGTCTTGGCTTCGAAGGTGGTCAAACTCCATTATTCCGTCGTTTACCAAAACGCGGCTTCACAAACATTAACCGTAAAGAGTTTACTATTGTAAACTTATCAACGTTAAATCGTTTTGAAGATGGTACAGAAGTAACACCTGAATTATTGCTGGAAACTGGCGTTATCAGCAAGTTAAACGACGGTGTTAAAATTCTTGCAAGCGGAGCAGTAGAGAAAAAACTAACTGTTAAAGCGCACAAGTTCTCTTCAAGTGCTAAAGAAGCAATTGAAGCAGCTGGCGGATCAGTTGAGGTGATCTAATGTTTCGTACAATCTCCAACTTTATGCGCGTTGCTGAGATAAGACGTAAAATATTATTCACTTTAGCGATGTTAATCGTATTCAGGATTGGCACGTTTATCCCAGTGCCATTTACAAATGGAGACGTACTGAAAGCACAAGACCAATTAAATGCTTTAGGTATTCTAAATACATTTGGCGGTGGCGCCTTGAAAAACTTCTCCATCTTTGCGATGGGAATCATGCCGTATATTACAGCATCCATCATCGTGCAATTATTGCAGATGGATGTTGTTCCTAAATTTTCGGAATGGTCGAAGCAAGGTGAAATGGGCCGTCGTAAACTAACGCAATTCACGCGTTACTTTACAATTGTTCTTGCGTTTATTCAGGGGTTTGGTATGTCAATCGGTTTTAACGGTATGGTAGGTGGGCAATTAATTTTGAATCCTGGTTGGAGCACTTATTTATACATTGCTACGGTACTGACTGCTGGTACTGCATTTTTAATGTGGTTAGGCGAACAGATTACAGCTAAAGGTGTGGGTAATGGTATTTCCATCCTTATCTTTGGCGGTATTGCTGCAGCGATCCCAAGTGTTATATCTCAAGTGTATCAACAACAGTTTCAAAATATCGGAGATCAATTGTTCATGAGTATCGTTAAAGTTGCATTGATTTTACTAGCTGTGCTAGCAGTTATTGTTGGTGTTATTTTCATTCAACAAGCTGTTAGAAAGATCCCAATTCAATACGCGAAGCGTGTAACAGGAGGGAATGGGAATCATGCTGGAGCACAAAACACACATTTACCGCTTAAGGTAAATAGTGCGGGTGTTATTCCAGTCATTTTTGCTGTTTCATTCTTAATTACGCCTCCAACTATTGCACAGTTCTTCCCGAAACATGATGTATCGCAGTGGATTATTGCAAACTTTAACTATTCTCACCCAGTGGGAATGATCATATATGTTGCGCTCATTGTAGCCTTCACATATTTCTATGCGTTTGTTCAGGTTAATCCAGAGCAAATGTCAGAGAATCTAAACAAGCAAGGTGGATATGTTCCAGGTATTCGTCCGGGTAAGAATACAGAACAATATCTAACAAAAATCTTGTATCGTTTGACCTTTGTAGGATCAATTTTCCTAGCAGCGATTGCAATCTTACCAGTTATCTTTACGAAATTGGGAAATCTTCCTCCATCTGCACAGATTGGTGGAACGAGTATGTTAATCGTTGTCGGCGTTGCTTTAGAAACAATGAAGCAGCTAGAAAGCCAACTGGTAAAACGCCATTACAAAGGGTTTATCAAGCAGTGAGTAAGTGGGAAGAACCATCTTCCCTACATGCTCATGTACTGAGGGGGAACAAGGATGAACTTAATTTTAATGGGGCTTCCTGGTGCTGGTAAAGGTACACAAGCCGAACAGATTGTAGCCAAGTATAACATCCCTCACATTTCAACAGGAGATATGTTCCGTGCAGCTATGAAGGCTGAAACTGAAATGGGTCTACAAGCAAAATCTTTTATTGATAAAGGTGCACTTGTTCCAGATGAAGTTACAATCGGAATTGTTCGTGAACGTTTAAGTCAAGAAGACTGCGTAAGAGGTTTCTTACTAGACGGTTTCCCACGAACTGTTGCACAAGCATCAGCTCTTGAAGAGATTATGAAAGATCTTGGCAAAAAAATCGACTATGTTTTAAACATTAATGTGGATTCAGGGTTGTTATTAAAACGCCTTACAGGCCGTCGCATTTGTAAAGAGTGCGGTGCGACTTACCACTTAGAATTCAATCCACCAGCAACAGCTGATGTGTGCGATAAATGTGGTGGCGAATTATACCAACGCTCTGATGACAATGAAGAAACTGTAGCAAATCGTTTAGATGTGAATATTAAGCAAACAAAACCTTTGCTTGATTTCTACGACGAGCTTGGTTACTTAAAAAGCATTAATGGTGAGCAAGATATCAATAAAGTATTTGCTGATATCGATGTTCTCATCGGAGGCTTAGCGTAATGATCATCTGCAAAACTCCTCGCGAGATAGAAATCATGCGAGAAGCTGGCAGAATCGTTGCTTTAACTCATCAAGAGTTGAAACAGCACATTACTCCAGGAATTACAACGAAAGAGCTCGATCAAATAGCGGAAAAGACGATTCAAAAATATGGTGCTACGCCATCTTTTAAAGGATACAACGGATTTCCGGGGAGCATATGTGCTTCTGTAAATGAAGAGCTTGTACACGGAATTCCAGGAAAGCGCAAGCTCAAAGAGGGCGATATCATCAGTATCGATATTGGTGCGAAATACAATGGGTACCATGGAGATTCTGCATGGACGTATCCAGTTGGAAACATTTCTGAATCTGTTCAAAAGCTACTTGATGTCACAGAAAAATCGTTGTATCTTGGTCTAGAACAAGTAAAACCAGGCGAGAGATTATCAAATATCTCACATGCGGTTCAAACCCATGCTGAAGAGAATGGATTCTCGATCGTTAGGGAGTATGTTGGTCACGGAATCGGGCAAGACTTACATGAGGACCCTCAAATCCCGCACTATGGTCCACCAAATAGAGGCCCTAGATTAAAGCCGGGAATGGTCATCTGTGTTGAGCCGATGGTGAATCAAGGAAGACGATATGTAAAAACACTATCTGATGACTGGACAGTGGTAACGGTAGATGGTAAATGGTGTGCCCATTTTGAGCACACGATTGCTCTTACAGAAGCAGGATACGAAATCCTTACCACTTTATAAGTAGCTGGCTCTCCGGGATTTCAGAGCAGTGTAAAATGTTACTGATTTGAAGAAGGGAGAACTATTGAATGGCTAAAGATGATGTAATTGAAGTCGAAGGTACCGTTCTTGAAACGTTGCCAAATGCTATGTTCAAAGTAGAATTAGAGAATGGGCATGTCGTATTGGCTCACGTTTCTGGTAAAATCCGTATGAACTTCATTCGTATTTTACCAGGAGACAAAGTTACGGTAGAATTATCTCCGTACGATTTAAATCGTGGTCGTATTACGTACCGTTTTAAATAATATAGCACTCCGTAATCTTTAAGGAGGTTCGAGACATGAAAGTAAGACCGTCAGTTAAACCAATCTGCGAAAAATGTAAAGTTATTCGTAGACGTGGAAAAGTAATGGTTATTTGTGAAAACCCTAAACATAAACAAAAACAAGGTTAATCAGAAGGAGGTGCATTCAGAATGGCACGTATCGCAGGTGTAGATATTCCTCGAGACAAACGCGTTGTTATTTCTTTAACTTACGTATTCGGCATTGGTCGCACAACTGCTGAAAAAATTCTTACTGAAGCTGGTATTTCTTCAGAAACACGAGTTCGTGATTTAACGGAAGACGAATTAGGACGTATCCGTGATGTTATCGATCGTATTAAAGTTGAGGGAGACCTTCGTCGTGAAGTATCTCTTAACATTAAACGTCTAATGGAGATCGGTTCTTACCGTGGTCTTCGTCACCGTCGTGGTTTACCAGTTCGTGGTCAAAATTCTAAAAACAATGCTCGTACACGTAAAGGTCCACGTCGTACAGTAGCAAATAAAAAGAAATAATAAGTAAAGGAGGTTGAACTAACAATGGCACGTAAAACAAACACTCGTAAAAAACGTGTGAAAAAGAATATCGAAGCTGGTATAGCTCATATTCGTTCTACTTTCAACAACACAATCGTAACACTTACAGATACTCACGGTAACGCGCTTTCTTGGTCTAGTGCTGGTGCACTTGGTTTCCGTGGATCTCGTAAATCTACTCCATTCGCTGCGCAAATGGCTGCTGAAGCTGCTGCTAAAGTTGCAATGGAGCACGGTTTAAAAACTTTAGAGGTTACTGTTAAAGGTCCTGGTGCTGGTCGTGAAGCTGCAATTCGTGCTCTTCAAGCTGCAGGTCTAGAAGTAACAGCAATTAGAGATGTTACTCCAGTTCCTCATAATGGATGTCGTCCGCCAAAACGTCGTCGTGTGTAATTTTTCTGTATAGAATTTTCCCTTTTGTCTATAATGGATATGATGCATTATCGAGAAATTTCGTACAGAAACATCGCTTGTTGTGCACAATCGGGAACTGCCTAAGGGGGACTTTCGGTTAGACAGGGGTTATACCTTTGTTTAACCGGGGTTTCGACGTTTTGAAGGAGGGTTTAGTTAATGATTGAAATCGAAAAGCCGAAAATCGAAACGGTTGAACTTAACGAAGATGCTAAATATGGTAAATTCGTAATTGAACCGCTTGAGCGTGGATATGGTACTACTTTGGGTAACTCCTTACGTCGTATTCTTTTATCCTCACTCCCTGGTGCCGCTGTTACTGCTATCCAAATCGATGGCGTATTACATGAATTTTCAACAGTTGAGGGCGTAGTAGAAGACGTTACGACGATCATCTTAAACTTGAAAAAGTTAGCTCTTAAAATCTACTCTGAAGAAGAGAAGACGTTGGAAATTGATGTGCAGGGCGAAGGTATTGTCACAGCTGCTGATATTACTCACGATAGTGATGTAGAAATCTTAAATCCAGATTTACACATTGCAACGTTAGCAAAAGATGCGCATTTCCGCGTGCGTTTAACTGCAAAGCGTGGCCGTGGGTATACGCCAGCTGATGCAAATAAAAGCGAAGATCAACCAATAGGAGTAATTCCTATTGATTCTATTTATACTCCAGTATCACGTGTGACTTACCAAGTGGAAAAGACACGTGTCGGACAAGTGGCTAATTATGATAAGCTTACGCTTGATGTATGGACGGATGGAAGCATCGGGCCAAAAGAAGCTATCTCTTTAGGTGCCAAAATCTTAACTGAGCATTTAAATATCTTTGTTGGTTTAACTGATGAAGCACAAAATGCTGAGATTATGGTCGAGAAGGAAGAAGATCAAAAAGAGAAAGTTCTTGAGATGACTATCGAAGAACTAGACCTTTCTGTTCGTTCTTATAATTGCCTAAAACGTGCAGGAATTAATACTGTACAAGAGCTTGCGAACAAAACAGAAGAAGATATGATGAAAGTTCGTAACTTAGGACGTAAATCCTTAGAAGAAGTTAAACATAAACTTGAGGAATTAGGTTTAGGTTTACGTAAAGACGACTGAGGATTTAAACCCATGAACAAAGGAGGGAACTACGAATGGCATACAGAAAATTAGGCCGTACAAGTGCGCAACGTAAAGCTATGTTACGTGACTTAGCTACTGATTTAATTATCAACGAGCGCATCCAAACGACAGAAACTCGTGCAAAAGAACTTCGTTCTGTAGTGGAAAAAATGATCACTTTAGGTAAACGCGGAGATCTTCATGCTCGTCGTCAAGCAGCAGCTTTCATTCGCAATGAAGTAGCTAACGCTGAGACTGGTCAAGATGCACTTCAAAAATTATTCGCTGATGTAGCTCCACGCTATGCTGAGCGCCAAGGCGGATACACTCGTATTGCAAAAATTGGTCCACGTCGCGGAGACGCAGCACCAATGGTAATTATCGAGTTAGTATAATGATAATTAAAAGGGCAGGACAGTTCTTTTCAAGAAACTGGTCATGGCCCTTTTTTTTAAATATAAAAATAGGCGAGCTTGGCGAAGGAAAGGGTGCCTTCTATTGAAAAAAGAGAAACTTCGGATAGGAAATATATCATTTCAATATCCTGGGGCAGCCACGTATGCATTAAAAGATGTTTCATTTTCCTTATATGAGGGAGAATGGGTATCTATTATTGGACAAAACGGTTCAGGAAAGTCTACACTTGCAAAATTATTGAATGGTTTGTTTTTGCCGGAAGCAGGGACTATTACAGTAAATGATTCAATGGTTTTATCAGAGGAAACGGTATGGGATGTTCGAAAACAAATTGGAATGGTATTTCAAAATCCAGATAATCAATTTGTTGGAACAACAGTGCAAGATGATGTTGTATTTGGCTTAGAGAATATCGGAATGCCCAGAGAACAAATGATTGAAAGATTAGAACAGGCCTTACGACTTGTCCGTATGGAAGATTTTCTTAATGATGAGCCTCATTCCTTATCTGGTGGGCAAAAGCAGCGAGTGGCAATAGCAGGCGTTTTAGCACTTCAGCCATCTATTTTAATATTAGATGAAGCAACGTCAATGTTAGATCCTCAAGGAAGACGTGAAGTAGTAGAAACGGTTAGACAACTTGTTAATCAAAAAGGTATTACTGTGTTATCAATTACGCACGATTTAGAAGAAGCGGCACAGTCAGATCGTGTCATTATTTTAAATAAGGGAGAAATATTAGAGGAAGGGACTCCAGAGAAAATTTTCAAGTCCTCTCATATGCTCCAAGAAATTGGCTTAGATGTACCGTTTTCGGTGAAAATAGCAGAATTATTAAAAAGAAATGAAATTATTTTGCAAAATACGCATCTTACAATGGAAAGCTTGGTGAACGAACTTTGGAGATTACATTCCAAAAAGTAGAACATCGTTATCAATATAAAACTCCATTTGAAAGACGCGCGCTTTATGATGTAGACGTGTCGTTTCCAAGTGGGGGCTATTATGCCATTATCGGTCATACTGGTTCAGGTAAGTCGACGATGATTCAACATTTAAATGGTTTATTGCAGCCGACAAATGGTACAGTTCAAATTGGTGAACATTTGATTTCGGCAGGAAAGAAAGAAAAAAAGCTAAAGCCACTACGTAAAAAAGTAGGGGTTGTCTTTCAATTCCCAGAACATCAGTTGTTTGAAGAGACTGTGGAGAAAGATATTTGTTTCGGCCCTACTAATTTTGGGGTATCTGTAGAAGAAGCGAAGCAAAAGGCAAGAGAGGCAATTGAACTTGTAGGGTTAGAGCCAGAACTGTTAACACGTTCACCGTTTGAGTTAAGTGGCGGGCAAATGAGGCGTGTTGCGATAGCGGGTGTATTGGCGATGGAACCTGAAGTGCTTGTATTAGATGAACCTACAGCAGGTCTAGATCCAAAAGGGCAGAACGAACTTATGCAGATGTTTTATAAGTTGCATAAGGAGAAGGGGCTTACAGTTATCCTTGTAACGCATAATATGGAGGATGCCGCTCAGTATGCGGAGCAGATTGTAGTTATGCATAAAGGAACGGTCTTTTTGCAAGGAAGTGCAGAGGAAGTATTTTCACATGCTGATGAACTAGAGAAAATTGGTGTGGATCTTCCTATGTCATTAAAGTATAAACGTGCAATTGAAGAGAAGTTTGGTATTTCAATTCCAAAGGCTACCTTATCTTTAGAGGATCTTACTCATGAAGTTGTGCAGGTGTTACGAAAAGGTGGTCATGAATCATGCAGCAGTTGATTATTGGGAGATATATCCCGGGGAATTCACTTATTCATCAACTTGATCCACGTACGAAGCTGCTGATTGTCTTTTTATATGTATTTGTTGTTTTCTTAGCAAATAATGCGATTTCATATGGATTTTTATTTTTATATGCACTCATTGCTTTATTTTTTGCAAAAGTGCCGATTCGTTATGTACTTTCGGGCTTAAAACCAATTTTATGGATTTTTCTTTTTACATTTTTCCTGCATATTTTTACAAATAAAGAGGGGGATGTACTACTCCAGCTTGGTTGGTTTTCGATACATGAAAAAGGATTAGAGCAAGGGATATACATTTCTGTACGATTCTTCGTTATTATTTTAATGACGACATTATTAACGTTAACGACGACACCTATTGAAATTACAGATGGTTTGGAGACGTTATTAAAGCCGTTGAAGCGTATAAAGGTTCCTGTTCATGAAATCGCATTAATGATGTCAATTTCTCTTCGTTTTATTCCGACATTAATGGATGAAACTAGTAAAATAATGAAAGCACAAGCATCACGTGGTATTGATTTCGCTGGGGGACCGATAAAAGATAGAATGAAAGCTATTATCTCACTGCTTGTTCCTCTGTTTATCAGTGCTTTTAAGCGTGCAGAGGACTTAGCTATTGCGATGGAAGCTCGTGGATATCAAAGTGGTGAAGGACGTACTAAATTTAGGCAACTACGCTGGAAAACAAGCGATACAGTAACGATTGTAAGCTTATTTTGTTTAGCTTGTATTTTGGCATGGGTGCGATCGTAATGGAGAATAGAGAAATGGATAGAATAAAATGTACGGTTGCATATGATGGCATGCATTTTTGTGGTTATCAAATTCAGCCGAAGCATCGTACTGTTCAACAGGAGATAGAAAAAGCATTACAGAAATTGCATAAGGGAGAACTTGTTCGTGTTCAGGCATCTGGTAGAACAGATTCTACGGTTCATGCAAAAGGACAAGTCATACACTTTGATACTCCTTTGTCTCTTGAAGAGTGGCAATGGAGTAACGCTTTAAATACAATGTTGCCAGATGATATTGTTATTAGGCAAGTAGAGAAAAAAACAGAAGAATTTCATGCACGTTACGGTGTCGAGAGAAAAGAATATCGTTATCGTGTATTATTATCAAAGACTGCGGATGTATTCCGTAGAAATTACGTATATCAATATCCATATCCGCTCGAAATCAAAAAAATAAGAAAAGCAATTCCGTATTTTATTGGAACGCATGATTTCACTTCTTTTTGTTCGGCAAAAACTGACAAAAAAGATAAAGTGCGAACAATTTATGAAATCGAGTTAATTGAGCAAGACGATGAATTAATTTTTCGTTTTGTAGGTAATGGATTTTTATATAATATGGTCAGAATTATTGTTGGTACGTTACTTAACGTAGGGCAAGGAAAGCTTGATCCTGATAGCATTCCAGAGATTTTAGCGAAACAAAATCGTCAGTTTGCTGGAAAGATGGCTCCAGGTCATGGGCTTTACCTATGGGAGGTAAACTATAACAACTAATCCTGGTGTAACATTTGCTTGACATTAGAAACTCAAAAGTATATCATAACATATGGTATTGTTTCTAAAACCACGATTAGCCCCGGAAGGAAATCGTGTTTAAGATAAACAATAGATTTTTTCTATGGAAAAGATAACGAGGAGGGAAACACATGCGTACGACTTTTATGGCAAAAGCTAACGAAGTTGAGCGTAAATGGTATGTGGTTGATGCTGAAGGTCAAACTTTAGGTCGCCTATCTACTGAAGTAGCATCCATTTTACGTGGTAAAAACAAACCTACATTTACACCACACGTTGACACGGGTGATCATGTAATTATTATTAACGCTGAGAAAATTCATTTAACAGGTAATAAATTAAACGATAAAATTTACTACCGTCACACTAACCACCCAGGTGGACTTAAGCAAAGAACAGCTCTTGAAATGCGTACAAACTACCCTGTACAAATGTTAGAGCTTGCAATTAAAGGCATGCTTCCAAAAGGACGCTTAGGCCGTCAAGTTTCTAAGAAACTTAACGTGTATGCTGGAGCAGAGCATCCACACCAAGCACAAAAACCAGAAGTTTACGAACTTCGCGGATAATTAATTAAAGGAGGGCTTACTTTGGCACAGGTTCAATACTATGGCACTGGACGTCGTAAGAGTTCAGTAGCGCGCGTACGCCTAGTTCCAGGCGAAGGACGCGTTATCATTAACGGTCGTGATTTTGAAAACTATATCCCATTTGCTGCATTACGTGAAGTAGTGAAACAACCTCTAGTTGCAACAGAAACTTTAGGTAACTACGATGTACTTGTAAACGTAAATGGTGGTGGATACACTGGTCAAGCTGGTGCTATTCGTCACGGTATTTCTCGCGCTTTATTAAAAGCTGATCCAGAATACCGTCTAACACTAAAACGTGCAGGTCTATTAACTCGTGACGCACGTATGAAAGAGCGTAAAAAATACGGTCTTAAAGGCGCACGTCGTGCACCTCAGTTCTCAAAACGTTAATTTTTGCGAACTACAAACCCCAACCATTTTGGTTGGGGTTTTTTTATGTTTCATTCCTCTTTTGTAATTTTTATAGCTTGGAATATTTTAGTGCTACCGCCGCGCGTATGCTTCTTCTTTAGAAGTTTAGACTAATACGTATTAGGGAGGTTTATAAGTACTATGAATGTCATTGTCAGCTTACAAGAAAAACAAAAAGAAAAGCAGTTAAAATACGAGCGGAAGATGTTGCGGGAATTATCATTAAAAACATTACGTTCAAATATTCGTGATGCCTTTCAAATGCAAGAGCTTCATCGTCAGTATGAAGATTACTGTATTGAATTAGGGATAGAATCTTATTTATTAGGAGCGAGATATAGTAAATTTGGTTATTATGGTGAATCGTTTTTTGATGTGAAATATAGAGCTTTAGAAGAAGAACAACAATTAACTGAAACGCTATTTCAATTTTTAACGAGTATGACTATGCGAGAAATAAAGTTGAAAGATGAGGAATTACTTTTTGAATCTTGTCAGCAGTTTATAGGATTGTGGTGGCAAGAAGGGTATGAAAAAGGTGAAAGAAGATATCGATTAAAGCTTCATTAAGACAAGCATAAACTTTCCTCTTGTCCCATATAAGTAATTAGAGGGACTAGCTGGAGGAGGAAAGGTATGAAGAGAATTCGAATTATCTCTTTTGCACTCGCTGCGGTTGTATTGTTTTTTTTAGTCAAACAAGAATTTCAAATTACAAAATCGTGGCGAGCTTGGAATTTACCCTTATCAGGGAAAGTAATTGTATTAGATGCTGGTCATGGTGGACCAGATGGAGGGGCTGTTGGAGGAAAGGATATTATAGAAAAGGATATTACGCTTGAAATTACAAAAAAGGTACAAGACTATTTACAAGAACAAGGTGCACTAGTTATTTTAACGCGTGAGGGAGATTATGATTTAGCTAACAAAGATACAAAGTCATATAGTAGACGTAAAGCAGAGGATTTAAAAAAACGTGTAGAAATCATCAATAAACCTGATGTAGACTTTTTTGCAAGTATTCATTTAAATGCTTTAACTAGTAGTGGATCGAAGGGCGCACAAACGTTCTATTACCGCTCTTCAATTGAAAATGAACGTGCTGCAAAATTTATACAGGCTGAATTGAGAACAAGTTTAGAGAACACGAATCGTTCTGCTAAGACAATTTCGCATGTGTATTTATTAAAGTATTCTAAAACACCAGGTGCTTTAATTGAAGCCGGCTTTTTATCGAATGTGAACGAAAGGTATATGTTAAATTCGGAGAAATATCAGCAAAAGGTAGCGGCTGCAATATACCGGGGTATATTACGCTATTTCACGGAAAAAGGAAATCCTCCAGAATAAGGAGGATTTTTTTGAGTTTCTCTCGTTAACGAAGTTTTCGGAAAATATGTTATACTGGAAATGTAAACGCATTTATTTCAAGAATAAGCAGAGATAAATTCAATTAACATTACGTTATTTTTCATACAGGGGGCTGGGCTAATTATGGTAACGAAAGAACAAGTGGTTGAAGCGTTAGAAGGGATTGTAGATCCGTTTTTACATAAAACATTAAAAGAAACAAGTGCAATTAAAGAGGTAACAGTCAAGCCTGAGAAGGAACATGTGAGTGTCAAAATTGCAATCGTAAAAACTGGTACAGCGGAACAAATGCAGTTGCAGTCTGGAATTGTAAAGTTATTAAAAGAACTTGGAGCAGCAACAGTTGGACTTCGTTTTGCAGAATTTACAGAAGAGGAATTAGCTCAGTTTGCACCAGAACAAGAAGCAGAGCAAAGTGAATCTTTATTGTCACCAAATTCAAAAACGACATTCTTAGCAGTTGCGAGTGGAAAAGGTGGCGTGGGAAAATCAACCGTTTCCGTTAACCTTGCAGTTGCTTTAGCTCGTTTAGGAAAAAAAGTTGGTATTATTGATGCGGACATTTACGGTTTTAGTGTGCCAGACATGATGGGGATAGAAAAACGTCCCATCGTAAGAGGTGATAAGATAATTCCGGTGGAACGTTTAGGTGTAAAGGTAATCTCAATGGGCTTCTTTGTAGAGGATAATGCACCAGTTATTTGGAGAGGACCTATGCTTGGGAAAATGTTAAACCACTTCTTCACAGAAGTAGAATGGGGCGATTTAGATTATTTAGTATTAGATTTGCCACCAGGCACAGGTGATATTGCGTTAGATGTGCACTCAATGTTGCCATCTTGCAAAGAGATTATTGTAACGACGCCGCATCCAACAGCTGCGTTTGTAGCAGCGCGTGCTGGAGCGATGGCATTACGCACTGAACATAGTATTCTCGGTGTTGTTGAGAACATGGCATATTTTGAAAGTAAGGTAACTGGTGAGAAAGAATATGTATTTGGAAGAGGTGGGGGAGATAAGTTAGCTACCGAACTACAAACAAATGTTCTTGGGCGTATTCCACTGCAACAACCCGATTGGAATAAAGAAGACTTTGCTCCTTCGGTATATGAAGATACACATACAACCGGCATTATTTATAGTAAAATAGCTGAAACAGTAATTGATAAAACAGCTGTTACACAAAAATAAAGCGAAACTTTAATCAGTGGGGCTCATCTGTTACTGGCAACAACTAGTAAACCTTTCGCTTAACTAGAGGGCCATTTTGTCTGTTAATAGCAAGATAAAGTAATAACGAGTGGACAATTTATACATTGTCCACTCGTTATTATAGTTATTATTTTTACTGTTCTTCCTTCTTCTCGCCTTGAGAACCGCCGTCACCGCCTGCTTCTTTCTTATCAGATCCACCTTTTTCAGCCTTTTGTACACCTTTACTAATGATATCAATCATCTTGGCTTGGAAGAGTGGACTTTCAGTAGTTTCTGTTAGTACTTGTTGTAGATATTGACGGTATTCTTTACTCTTCATTGTTTGTAACATCATTTTTTCTACTTCAGGATTTTTCATAATTTCTATAACGCCTGCTTGGTATTCAGGGTCTTTTAATAAGGTTTTCATTAATTGGGTTTGTTCTTTCCCCATACTTTTAGCAAACTTTGATGAGAACTCAGGATCTTTAAAGAGCTTTTCCCAGAATTGTTGCCCTTTATCGGATACCATGGCATCTTCAATCGTTTTCTTTACTACTGTTTCATCTAGTATGAGTGCTTGTTTCATTTTTTCATCAGTTAATACATCTTGAATAGCTTTCTTACCTTGATCTGTTTTTAAAATATCAACAATCATTTTCTTTGTTTGATCGTAATCTAGTTCGGATTTCGTTTCTTTTCCTTGTGCGCATGCTACAAGTGCGATAAGTAGAAAAGAAGAAACGAAAATGAATAGTATCCGTTTCATAAGTTGGAACTCCTTTCAGCACAGTTCTCTCTTTTTAATATAAATATCTTTAAGGAATTTATACATGAACATGGCTAGCTTTTTGAAATTGTCATTGATACAATTTAATTAGAAATATAAGGATAATGGGGGATGTGTTGTGAATAGCCGCAAGTGGGTACGACTATTTTTAACGACGTTGTTTCTTGGTGGGATTAGCACAGTTATTATTGGTTTTGTTTTGGAGTGGGACAGGTACAATGAATTTTTTCAAAATTTCGACGTTAAGGAGATTTTAGCGGTATCTTTCTGGTTGATGGGTGTAGGATTTATTTTTAGCGTTATAAGTCAAATGGGATTCTTTGCATATTTAACAATCCATCGTTTTGGACTAGGGATGTTTCGCTCATCGTCTTTATGGAATGCAGTCCAGCTCTTTTTTATTGCATTCGTATTATTTGATTTTGTGTATTTAAGATCTGTACTTATTGCAAATGGAGAAATCTCATTGGGGAATAACATACTTGTTGCTGGAATTTTATTTGTGTTTGGAGCAATTGTTGCTTATGTAAAAAGTAAAGAAACAAATAAAAAAGCATTTGTGCCAGCTCTGTTCTTTATGGTTGTTGTAACGATTCTTGAATGGGTACCGGCGCTTCGGATTAATGATACAGATTGGTTATATTTAATGGTTATACCGCTATTGTTATGTAATGCATATCAATTACTTGTATTACATCGTTTAATCGGAAAAACGAGTAAATCTGCTTAATAGAGAGAGGTTTTATATATCAGCAGTTATATTACTGGAAATGGTGTGATTAAAAAAGCTCTACCACCTTTTTGAAAGGTAGTAGAGCTTTTTATACGTGAAGAGTAGTAGGGACGAAGCTATTTCACATCTTCACTTTTCGTACTTGTGTTGGAAATAAGTTGTGATACGGATATTTGCTCATATCCATCACTTTTTAATTTTTGCAGGAGCAGCGGTAAAGCTCTATTTGTTTGAAGGGCAGAATCGGATGCGTGTAATAAGACAATATCTCCACCTTTCAAATTATTAGAGACGGTGGAAACGATGTGATTTACACCTGGGTTTTTCCAATCGTTGGAATTATTACTCCAATGCACGACGGTGTATCCAAGTGATTCTGCAATTTTAAGGGTTACCTTGTTAAATTCGCCACTAGGTGGACGTAACAGCTTGACTTGTTTTACCCCAAGTTTTGTAAAAACATCTTGTGCTCGTAAAAGGTCTCGTCTTATTTCGTTCGTCTCTAGAGAAGTATAGGATGTGTAATTGTAACCCATACTACCAATTTCGTGTCCATCTTTCATGATGCGCTCTACAATATCGGGGTGTCTTTCGGCCCATGCAGCAGAAAGGAAGAAGGTTGCATTCTTAATTTGTCTTTCTTTAAGAGTATCAAGGATTGGAATTGCTTTTTTGTCTCCCCAACTAATATCAAACGTAAATGCAACTTGCTTTTTAGCGGTATCTCCTTTGTAAATTACTTTAGGACCTGTAGCAGTTGAAAAAGCAGATTCATGTGAATATGTTTTTAAAAAGAGTAGCCATGCTGTAAATAAGGAAAGTATCACTATTAAGCTAATGTGTTTAAAAGTTCTCTTACTCGTAATAAAAAAGAAAAACATAATATTACGCCCCTTTGTCCAATCCTTTTCAGTTACATATATGCTGTAAATATAAAAAAGAGAACAAAGGATTAATATCGTAAGTAGTGGATATAATGAATGATAGGATTGTAATAAGTGAAAATGAGCGAAACGTTTATTGTTACGTAAGGAATTATTGAGGTGATCATTTGCTTGGGCTGATGTTGACAAAAGAAGAGAGAAAAGAGATGGAATACATATTAAAGAGAGAGTTAGAGGAACTTTTATTTGATTTTGAAGATGAGCGTATTCATGAAGTTGTAAAAAAGGCGATGGAAGAAAGATATAAAATCATTTTTTGTTTATTTCGGAGAGTTGCTAACGCAGAGGAATGTATTCGTTATGTAAGAAAAAGAACTTTTTATTAAAAAGTGTTGACGTTAATAGTTTGTATATGGTAAATTAATAAACGTCGCCGATGCGGAAACGCAGAAAACGACAAAAAAGAAATTGAAAAACTTAGTTGACATCGAAAAACGAAGATGTTAACATAAGGAAGTCGCAAATGAGCGACCAAGTAGTTCTTTGAAAACTGAACGAAACAAACAACGTGAAACGTCAATTTTTATTTTTAGATGCTAGACAAACTAACTTTATTGGAGAGTTTGATCCTGGCTCAGGATGAACGCTGGCGGCGTGCCTAATACATGCAAGTCGAGCGAATGGATTGAGAGCTTGCTCTCAAGAAGTTAGCGGCGGACGGGTGAGTAACACGTGGGTAACCTGCCCATAAGACTGGGATAACTCCGGGAAACCGGGGCTAATACCGGATAA